>VFZU01000090.1 GCA_016870995.1 Acidobacteriota bacterium | reverse complement strand
CTTTGAAAAATGCCCTTCAAACTCGAAGCGTTCTTGGATACACTCTGTCATAGCGAAGGCCTCTCTTCTTTGTGCGTTAACTGCTTGTAGACAAATCAGTTATGGCACGGATGGAGGCCTTTTGCTAGTTTTTTGTGAGAAATCCGGGCTAGGCGCGCTTGACCTCCGCAAAGTCAACCTGCACATGGGCGCTGGTAAAGTCATCGCCGACTTCACCGGGCAACCCACTCGCGACTACGACATCGCACTCCGCGGCGGCGTTGGTGAATGTGAAGTCACTCTTCCCGCCTCGGCTGGCATCCACGCAGAAGTCAAAGGTGGCATCGGCTCAATCGAAGTCAATGGCCTCACCAAGACTGGCGACCGCTACGAATCCGCCAACTACAAAGACGCCAAAGTCAAAGTCCACCTCAGCGCCCACGGCGGCGTCGGCCGTATTGCCATCAATGTCTGCTAGATTGCAAGCATTGTGATAGCACCTTCGACACTCTGCTAGCATAGGGTCCACCCGCAATCCAATGGCAAACCTTACGATTCGAAACCTGTCTGAAGCAGCCCATCGGGCGTTACGGCTCCGCGCAGCCTCGCACGGACGATCCACGGAAGCTGAGGTGCGAATGATCATCGAAAGTACCGTCCGTCCGCCAGAGCGCCTCAAAATCGGCTCAGAACTCAAACGGATCGCTCGAGAGTCTCGCGGTATGGATGAAATTGCCTTTCCTCGTCTGAGCAGCCGCATCCGAGGAGTCAATTTCGAGTGATTGTTCTGGACACAAACGTCATCTCCGAACCGCTCAAGTCCAAGCCATCTCAACGAGTCATCGACTGGATGGACAATCAGAATGCGGAAACTCTATTCATCACCTCTTTCACTCGCGCAGAACTCCGACATGGCGTGCTCCGTCTACCGGATGGAAAGCGCAAAAACTCACTGACGGCACAGGTAGAACAGATTCTCCACCTGTTCCAGCTCAGAACCCTCGACTTCGATTCCGCCGCTGCCGACGAATTGGCCGGCATTGCAGCGGCCTGCGAGAAGGTGGGAAAGAGGGCGTTGGCTCCGGACGCCTACATCGCCGCTTGCGCCACGGTCCGCGGTTTCGCAGTCGCCACGAGAAATCGAAACCACTTCGAACATCTCGGCGTACAGATCATCAATCCTTGGGAAGAAAATTAGAAATGTTAAATTTTTCCCGCGCTTGTCGATTTCCTTCAATCTCACTCGTCGTCCAGTTATGAAATACATTCTCCTCATCTACGAAGACCAAGCCCCCCTACGCCACCACCAGCCAGGAAGAACAAGGAGCGCTCTTTCAGCGCTACATCAACTTCACGCAAGACCTCAGGAAAGAAGGCAAGATGGTCGCCGGTGACGCCCTCCAACCCAGCTTCACCGCCACCACCATCCGCCTCGATCAAGGAAAGCGTATCGCTACCGACGGCCCCTACGCCGAATCCAAAGAGCAACTCGGCGGCTTCTACATCGTCGACGTCAACAACATCGATGAAGCCACCGCCATCGCCGAGCGCATCTGCCGCCTCCACACCTGGAACCACGCCGTCCTCGAAGTCCGCCCCATCATGACCTTTGACGCCTGAAGCAATCGAAACCGTGTATCGCGAAGAGCGTAGCCGGATCCTGGCTACGCTCATTCGCTGGTCACGCAACATCGACGACGCCGAAGAAGTTCTTCAGGACGCCTTCACCAAAGCCGCTTCTCGCTGGCCCTCCGACGGCCTACCCAACAACCCCGCCGCTTGGATCCTCGAAATCGCCAAGCACCGCCTCGTTGACATCCGCCGCGTCGAATCCCGCCGCAGCGAACTCCTCTCCCAACTCATCGTCGATAACCCCACACCCGAAGAACTCCCTGATGATATCCTCCGCCTCATCTTCACCTGCTGCCACCCGGTTCTCTCGCCCGAATCGCAGATTGCCCTCACCCTTCGCACTCTCGGCGGCCTCGCCACCCCAGAGATCGCACGCGCCTTCCTGCTCCCCGAGCCCACCATCGCCCAGCGTATCGTCCGCGCCAAGGCCAAAATCAGCAATGCCGGTATCCCTTACCGTGTTCCCGACACAAGCGAGCTCCCGCAACGCCTCGACAGCCTCCTCGCAGTCCTCTATTTGATCTTCAACGAAGGCTACTCCACCCTCCGCCCCACGCTCGCAACCGAGGCCATCCACCTCGCCTCCCAGCTCAACACATGGCTCCCGGCGCAAGCTGAAGTCGAGGGTCTCCTCGCCCTCATGCTCCTCATCCATTCCCGCTGCGATGCACGCACCGCCCCCGACGGCAGTCTCATCACCCTCGATCAACAGGACCGCACGCTCTGGCACCAAACCGAAATCAAAGCTGGAATCACTTTGGTCGAGCAAGCCCTCAAACGCAAACAACTCGGCCCTTATCAACTCCAGGCCGCCATCGCCGGGGTCCACGCCGAATCGACCGATTGGCCCCAGATCGAACGTCTTTACGCCGAGCTACTCCGCTTCGACAACACCCCTGTTGTGCGCCTCAATCACGCCATTGCAGTGAGCTACTCGTGCGGCTGGCAGCAGGGTCTCGACCTACTCAACGCCATCGAAGGTCTCGACAACTATCACCCCTGGCACGCCGCCCGTGCCCAGTTCCTCCGCCATCTTGGCCGTTTTGCAGAAGCCCGTGCCGCCTTCGACCGCGCGATCCGCCTCGCCCCAACCCGCGCCGAACGCGAATACCCCTCCCGCATCCAGGCCCCCATCCAAAAGCACTAAGCCGCATCCCTCGCCCTCTACTCGCGTCGTTACGCCAAAATAGAAACACGTGCCCGGCCCCCTCCAAGTCCTCCAAAGCCACATCCCCAACTGCACCCTCTGCCCACGCCTTACCGACCACTGCCGCCACATCGCGCAAGTCAAACGCCGCGCCTACCGCGACGACACCTACTGGGGCCGCCCAGTCCCTGGCTTCGGCGACCCCAAGGCCCAACTCCTCATCGTCGGCCTCGCCCCCGGCGCCCACGGAGCCAACCGCACCGGTCGCATGTTCACCGGCGACCGCTCGGGCGACTTCCTCTTGAAAGCCTTGCACCAAACCGGCTTCGCCAACCAACCCACCTCCACCCACCGCAACGACGGCCTCAAACTCATCAACGCCTACCTCACCGCCTCGGCCCGCTGCGCCCCTCCCGATAACAAGCCTACACAAGAAGAGCTCGACACTTGCCGCCCCTACCTCCTCAAGGAACTCGAACTCCTCAAGAACATAAAGGTAGTTGTATGTCTGGGCCGCATCGCCATCGATTCCTATTCAAAAGCCCTCAACCTTCCCCGCCAGCACTTTGCTCACAACCTTCTTCTCAACACTGCGCCCCCCATCATTTCCAGCTATCACCCCAGCCAGCAAAACACGCAGACCGGTCGCCTCACCATGCCCATGCTCATCGACGTGTTCCGCCACGCTGCCAGCCTGATCACCTCTTAGCCCGCCGCAACGTCAACCGCTGTAGCCCTCGCGCCCGCAACGCCAGCGGACCCTCCACCGCCGCCTGATCCTCCACCGTCAGAATCTCCTCCTCCAACACCTCACCCCGCAGCCGCATCGTCGACACCAGCAACGTCTTCCCATACTTGAACGGTGTCACCAGCACCCCGCCCATCCAGCGCGCCTTCAACTGAAGCCCACCACCCTCATCTACAAACAGATCCTCCGCGCCTTTGCCGCGGCACAGTTTGTAATCCTTCACCTGCTTGTCCACGCCACCCTCAAAATACCGGTTCCGCATTACCGCGCACGCACCATCCACTACAGGAAACTCCCCCAACTCCATCACCACCTCAACAGCTTTTGCTCCCTCACGTGCGGGGTGGTTCTCAAGTGAACCCTTCCATGTCCCCGCCCAATCCGGCGTCTGCGCCATCAATCCCACCAAGCCCAACAATGCGAAACTCATACCCCAGTCTAATTCCCAGCCGTATCGCTACCTGCGTCAGGATCGATTCCATTACCCTAAAGATAACGATGATTCTCTTCCTGGCGATCGCGCTCCTCGCTCAATCCGCTCAGCCCCAACCTCCCGCTCGCTACCGCTTCAAGGTCGTCAAGTCCTTTGCCCACGACCCCCGCGCCTTCACCCAAGGCCTCGAATTCCGCGACGGCACATTCTATGAAGGCACCGGCCTCAACGGCCGCTCCTCCCTCCGCCGTGTCAACCTCAACGACGGTCAGGTCCTCCAACAAACACCCCTCTCCAGCCAATACTTCGGCGAAGGTATCACCGTCCTCAAAGACCGCATCCTCCAACTCACCTGGCAAGCGGGAACCGGCTTCATCTACGACCGCAAGACTTTCAAGCAAACCGGCCAGTTCAAATACCCCGGCGAAGGCTGGGGACTCACCAACGACGGCAAAAACATCTACATGTCCGACGGCACACCCCAGATCCGCATCTGGGACGCCACTACCTTAAAAGAACTCCGCCGCATCACCGTCAAATCCGGCAACCGCCCCATCGACCAGATCAACGAACTCGAATGGATCGATGGCGAAATCTACGCGAACGTCTGGCAGACCGACTTCATCCTCCGCATCAATCCTTCAACGGGCACCGTCACCGGCATCATCGACATGACCGGCCTCCTCGACGGAAACAACGGCACCGCCGACGTCCTCAACGGCATCGCCTACGACGCCCCCACCAAACGCCTCTTCGTCACCGGCAAACTCTGGCCCAAAATCTACCAGGTCGAGCTCGTCCGTGTTCAATGATCTGCGAGCCGTCGTCCGCCGCATCCCCAAGGGCAAAGTCTCCACTTACGGCGAAGTCGCCTTGGCCGCCGGCCACCCCCGCGGATCAAGACAAGTCGCCTGGGCCTTGAAGCAATTCGACCCAACGCTCCCCTGGCACCGTGTCATCGGCAAAGGCGGCAAGATCCTCTTAAGAGGCGCAAACGGCGTCGAGCAAATCCACCGCCTTCAGGCCGAAGGCATCACTGTCCACGGCACCAAAGTCAACATGGCCCGCTTCGCTCACGACTTCACCAAAACTCGTCGCAAGCCTAAATCTGCCTGACTCACGGCGCACCCTGCGCCACCTGCAACAAAACCCTCCCAATACCTGTCTTCTTCTCCACCCGCCTCACCTGCAAGTACGGTGCCTTCCGCGTATGAATCCCTTCAAACTCCTTCATCGGAATATGCTCAAGCAGCCACCACGCCTCGCCATCCTCGATAAACCCGCTCACCTCCCAACCAGCGATCCGGGCAAGGGAAGCGGGCAACCCCTTCGGTTTTTCCAACTCCTTCGGCACCCCTGCAAGCCGCACCAGCTTCTCCTCCTCCAGTTTCCACGCCCACCGGCTAAACTTCTGCGTCCCCGGATCATAATCCGTCTGATCCCCCACCAACTTGCCCTCCGTATCCAGCATCAATCCATGCGCATGCCGCTCCCGCAGTGCCGCCCCCACTTTGCCACTGGCATCCACTCGCCACACTACATTCCGGATCACATCCGTCACATACACCGTGCCCGCCTGCGTCCGCACAATTCCCCAACCGGGGTCACCCATCATCATCATGGCTACGATCCAGTTCATATCCATCCAAGACGGCCTAGCTTAGCATTCTGTTAACAACACCTTGCTCTTGCCATCGACAAAGTGCTATCAACTTACCCATGGGCTTCGAAAACACCGGCCGCGTCTGGACTCCCTCCACCTTCCCTACTTACCCCGCCACCATCAAGCCGCCTACCTGGGCCACTTCAATTACACTCCATCACTGCGGCGCACCCTCCCTCGCCCAGCGCCCCAACGGCTTTACCGCCCAGCATCTGGCCAATCTCCGCCACTTCTATGAAGTCAACAAGGGCTGGTCCTCTGCTCCCCACCTCTTCGTCGACGACGACCAACTCTGGGGCATGTGCGAATTCACCAAGCGCGGCATCCACGCCGTCAGCTTCAACGCCACCTCCATCGGCATCGAAGTTCTTGGCGACTACAACGTGGAGAACCCCAAATCCGGCCGTGGCCTCGCCTGCTGGCGCACCACCGCCCAGGCCACCAAAGCCCTCGCCGATTGGCTCAAGCTCCCGATCAACGAAAACACAATCCTCTTCCACCGCGACGACCCCGAAACCAAAAAATCCTGTCCTGGCACGAAAGTCCTCAAGCCGTGGGTCCTCGACCTCATCAACTCCGCCGCCACTCCCACCAACGAACCAATCCCCGACAAGACCGACAAGCCCACTCTCGATGTAACTCTGGCCAACAACCAATGGCGTTTCATCGGCGAGCGCTGGTGCATCCCGGTCCGAGCCTACTTACTCAAAAAAGGCGTCGCAGACGCAACCATCGCCGCCAACCTCAAAAAGAAGGGTAACCAGTTCTTCTACGGCCCCGAACTCCTCGAAGGCGCTTTCTTCGACATCCCAACTTCCGCCACTTGGGCCCCCGTCCACGAACTCGTCACCCTCGTTCCTTGACACACTGACTCCTCAACCTGCGCTACAGTGCTCTCTGAAGGAGTCACCTGCTTTTGCCGTTCCTCATCCTCCTCCTGACGGCTCTCTCGGCCGCCGCCGCCGACATCGTCATCTATGGCGGCTCAGCCGCAGGCGTAATGGCCGCCATCTCAGCGGCCCGCCAAGGTCACGACGTCACTCTGGTCGCACCCGAGAAACACTTGGGCGGCATGGTTGTCGAAGGTCTCGGTAGCGCCGACATCAACAACCATTGGTTCCGCAACGACATCGCAGTCGGCGGGCTCACCGCTGAGTTCTACCTCCGCATCGGTAAGAAGTACGGCCAACCACATTCCGTCTATCGCTATGAGTCTTCCGTCGCTGAATCCGTGGTCGAAGATATGCTGCGGGAACGACCGCGAATCAAGATACAACGCGAGCAACGCCTCCGCCGAGTTGACAAGAACCAGGCACGCATCATTTCCATGGAATGCGAAAGCGGTCAGCGCTTCACGGGAAAGGTCTTCCTCGATGCCACGATCGAAGGCGACCTCCTCGCTGCCGCAGACGTATCCACCACGATTGGCAGAGAACCGAACTCGCTCTACAACGAAACCAAGAACGGCATCCGCGCCGAAACCACGCACGCACAGTTCAAAGTACGCGTCGACCCCTACCGCACACCTGGCGACCCTTCAAGCGGCCTCATCCCTACCATCCAGCCAGAGCCGCTCGGCACACCTGGCGCTGGCGACAACAACCTCCAGGCCTTTTGCTTTCGCATCTGCCTCACCAAAGATCCCGCCAATCGCCTGCCCATCGAGAAGCCCCTTAATTTTGACCGCTCGCAATACGAGATCTACTTCCGCTATGTCCAAGCCGGAGGCCAACTCTGGACTCCCCAGCCTCGCCTGCCAAAAGGCAAAACCGATCTCGGCAGTTGGCACGACCTGAGCGCAAACTTATATGGCATGAATCGCGAATGGCCCGCAGGCAGCTATGCGAAACGCGAGGAAATCTATCGCTACCACCTCGACTTCACCCAGGGTCTGCTGTGGATCCTCCAGAATGACCCCGCGATTCCCGAGGCCACCCGTGCTGCCTGGCGCGACTGGGGTCTTACCCGCGACGAGTTCACCGACAACAAGGGTTGGCCTCGACAACTCTACGTCCGCGACGCGCGCCGCATGGTGAGTGACTTCGTCTTGACGGAGCACCACACACGCAGGATCAACCCGGCAGCCGTTGCCGACCCCATCGCCGTCGCGTTCTGGCCCACCGACACCCACAGTGTCCGCCGCATCGTCCGTGATGGCGCGGCCTACAACGAAGGCTTCGTCTTCGACGACAACAACTGGGGTCCCTTCGGCGTCTCCTATCGCAGCCTGATCCCGAAGTGCCGCGAAGCGACCAATCTCCTCACGCCCACATGTGTCAGTTCCTCTCACGTCGCCTATGGAGCGATCCGCCTTGAGCACACCTTCATGTCCATCGGTGAAGCCGCCGCACATGCCGCCGCCCTCGCTCTGGAGAAAAAGAGCGCCGTTCAGGATATTGACTACAGTGAGCTGCGGCGGCGTCTTCTCAAAGCCGGTCAAATTCTCAGTGTCTCGTTGGTCCCCATCAAATAGACCCCTCACGCCTTAAATTGCTCACAGCCCAACACGGCACTCCCGTCGCCCAGGTCGATCTCCCCAATCCCAACTGCGAGCCCAACACCAGATCATCCACTTCCTCCCGGGTACCCCGAGAAATGGAGCGACCCCAAAGGCGGCACCGGCGGCTCAGCAGAATTCCGAGTCTGTCCACAGCGCCGCTACACAAACAAGTCGCTCACCTCGCGGAACGGAATCACCTTCGTCGGCCCTGCCGGATCCACATAGATAAAGTCCCGCCCGGAAGGCGTGTTAGTAATTCGCTTGCTATGGTCGATTCCCAGCGCACTGTAAATGGTCGCGCAAACATCCTCTGGATACACCGGCCGCCGTCCGCTCCATCCAAAATCAACAATTTTCGACCCTTCAGAATCCGTTGCCCCCATCACGCGGCCACCCTTCACGCCTGCGCCGGCGAACAGCGCGAACATCGTATCGGCATAGTGCTCGCGCCCCGCCATCGGCGTCAGCTCCCCAGGCGTTCGCCCAAACTCGCCCATACAGACCACCAGCGTCGTCTCGAGCAGCCCCATGCGCTTTAAGTCCAGCATCAACCCCGCAAATGCGGCGTCCAGCTCTTGCGAAGTCTTATAAATCCCACCCTTGCCATCCTTGCCATAAATATTTCCATGCTGATCCCAGCCTGGCTGTGTGACTAACAGGAACTTCGCCCCCGCATCCGCCGCTACCATGTTGCGCGCAATCAAACAGGCATCCCCAAATGGTGTTCCCCCATAGGCAGCCCGCTCCTCCGGAGTCAGCTTCATCACTTCCGAGATCCGCGGATTCGTCATCATCTTATGCGCCGCCCGGCCAAAGCTCTCAAACTGCCGCATTCCAACCGGCGAAGCCTCATTCAATTGCTGCCGCGATGTATCCATAGCCTGCAGCAGATCCCAGCGGCGCGCAAACCGCGCCCGGTCTTTCTCCTCCACCACGAACGGCAAATTCCCACCCTTCAGATTCAGCACCAGCGGTGAGCAATCCGCGTTCAGGCAACCTTCGCCCTGCAGTGGCCCGTACATCGTCGTCGGCTCATAATTCATCGATACAAACGGCGGCAGAAAGTCGCTCTCCCGCCGCTTCGTCGCATACTCGTAAGCCACCACGCTGCCAATGCTGGGCATCTCCTTTGAACGGGCCGGGCTTACCGCGTGCCCCGTCTGCAAATAGTATTGCCCCCGCGAGTGCACCGTTTCCCACGCTTGAGCGCTCCGCACCACCGCAATTTCTCCCAGATGCGGAGCCAGCTTCGGCAGCAGCCCGTAGGGATACGCATACCCTTGCGGGCACTTCTTCACATCCCGGTTTTCTGGTGCCCACTTGCCATGCTTCACATCGAACAAATCCATCTGCGAAGGCCCGCCCTGCAGGTTCAGAAAGATCACGTGCTTTGCGCTCCCGCGCGGTGTCACGCGGCTCTGCGCCCGCACATTCCAGGGCGCGACCCATGAGGCCAGATTTACACCAGTGACACTCAGCGCGCCAAGGCGAAGTAATTCCCGTCGGTTCAGTTCGAGCGGCATCATGTCACCTCTAGTAGAAAAGAAAATCCAGGCGGTTTAACAACACCCAAATCAAATCCTCGGCCCCGCTCTGCCGGTCCTTGTCCAACAGCTCCAGAGCCAGGCGCCGCTCCTTCTCGTTCGGCAGTCGCGCCAGCGCTGACAGGTAAAGTTCCTCGGCAATCGCTGCGTTGTCCTTCAATTCCGTCTTGAACTTCAAACGCTCACGCACCAATTGGTCATTCATCAGAATCGCCGCCTGCACCATCGTCGGCTTGCGGCTTGCCTCGGTCGCGTAACGGTCGCATTGCCCAAACGATTGCGCCGCGTTGAACATCGCCCGGTCCGTCTTCTCCAGGTCCTGCGGCGAGCGTGTCTGCATCACATTCGCGGCCTTCTTCTCCGAGAAAGTAACCTTGTAACTCTGTGGAATCCCCGCCACCTGAGCCACCGCGTCCCATGCCTGCTCGGCCGACATCCGTCGTGTCACTCTCCGCGCAAACAAGCCATCGTGCGCCGGCTTCCAACCCGCCGGTGCCGTTCCCGATAACTGATACGCTCGCGAATTCACAATCGTTCGCATCAAGTGACGCAAGTCATAGCCGCTCTTCCGGAAATCCTCGGCCAACTCATTGAGCAGCTCCGGATGCGAAGGCTGCACCGTCCAGGGAGCGGGCGGAGGATTCTTCGGATCTTGCCGTGCCAAATCAAAATCAAACGGCCCATCCACAATCCCTTGCCCCATCAACTCGGTCCAGAACAGATTCACCGTCGCTCGCGCGAACTGAGGGTGCGAAGTCAAAATCCGTGCATACGCTTCTCGCCAATTCTCGCCATCCTTCGGCCCTTCGCCCGTCAGCAGAAACATCGGGGCCGCATTCGCCTTCTTGTCCCGCATCGGTCGCAGCGAACTCCGCGTCGTCAAGTCATATCCAGTGCGCGAATCCTTCACCCGAAAATGCGGAAACCGTCCATAGGCAGGATCGATAAACGTCTTCCCGAAGAAACTCGCCTGCCGCCACATCTCGGCTCGTTTCCGCTCCGACAACCACAGGTTCACCTTCTCCAGATGCCGGGCGCCGTCATGGCAGGAGATGCACTCCAGGTTCACGCCCAAAAACAGCTTCGTCGTGTTGATCGCAATCTCATCGGCGGTATCCTCATGATTCATCTGGTACCCGTCGCCTTCGAACACATGACTCCGCGCGATGAAATTCGCCGCCCCGTCCGCCCAGGTCGAGGTCGCCGATGCCGTGATCAGATCCCTCACGAACTCGTCGTAGGGAATGTTCAACGTCAAGCTCTTGTGTATGTGTTCGTGGAAGGTGTTGATCCCCTCTTCGAGCAACTGCCCGTTGCGGAACAGGTCATTAAAGAAATACGTCCATCGATCCAGGTAAGGAGCCTCACGCACGCTCCGCATGCCGCTGATCGGCAGGGCAGGGAACAGTTCCTCGACCGCTTTCCGCCGCTTATCCGGATCGGCATCCGCCAGGAACTTTCGCGCCGCCGCAGCGCTCGGCAGCTTCCCCGTCAAGTCCAGGTGAACCCGCCGCAAGAACTCGGCATCCCCCGCGACAGCCGCCGCCGGTACTCCTTCCTTCGCGAGCCGAGCGAAGATATGGCGGTCAATCAAGTTCTCGGCCACCAGGGGAAGCGCCAGCAGAAAAACGAATCCAAGCTTCATAGATCTGCCAATCATTCTTTCAGATTTTTCGAGCCAGGCAAGTTTCTCGGCGTATGTAACGTACGTGTTACGGATTAGAATCAATCACTTGCGTTGATGGCGCGTAACGCCACCATCGCAACGGAGAGCACCCGGTCGGCATTTCTTTCAAAACGCACCAGCACCTCAAAATACTCCGGCGCGCCGCTCTTGCGATGGAACTGTTCCATGACTCTAAGCTCAGGCTCTGCCGTCACCACCGACGCAACCGCCGGATTGAATGCCGAAGCGAACAGGATCATCTGCGTCCCTGCCGCCTTTCCTGGCAGCCGCGCAAAGACTCCATAACCTGCAGAGCGCAGCGGCGCGTATTCGATGCCTTGATAGTGCGCTAACTCCCCGGCTTGCGGCGCCCGATTCAAGACTCCTCCCGCACCCGGTTTCAAGTAGAAGTTCGTCCGGAAACCGCGCTCCTCGATCAGCTCATAAGTACCCGGCCCGACAAACACAACCGTACTCTTCTTCGCCAACAGGTCGATCGTCATCGCCGGGCTATCCAAGGTCGGCGCGGTGACTCCCCGCTCCTCCAGATAGCGCGAAACAGAAGCCGCCGCCAGGGTATCCGTTGCCACCGTATAAAGCTGGTTCACCTGCGGCCGACCCAACTTGCCTTCAAGGTCCCGCAACACTTCGCTCCGGTCGCGGTGCTCAAGCGAGTTCACCCGGAAGTCCCGCACCACAAAAGGCTGTTCTCCCCACCTCAGAAACAAAGGTGCGGGCACAATCACATCCACTGCCCTTGCCGTGCCCAGCAGAGTTCGCCAAAACGGCGGCAAATCAGGCCGCCTCGCCCCATCCCAGCGCAGCCTCAGATTGTCTCCCAGTGCCAGCGCCGCAGCACCCCCCAATCCCCACTTCACCCAGCCCCTCCGCGGCCGAGCCACCTCGGCTTTGGCTGTAACAACCTCCAAACGGTACTCACCCATCGGGATCTGGAAGCGTTCCGCGTCTGCCGCCCCCTCACCCTCGTAGTATTCCTTCAGCCGTTGCCGCAGCCGCGACACTTGCACGCGCACCGCCGAGTCAATCTTCGGATCGAAATCCTCTCGCCGCCCCAACACGTCGAGCCCGATCGCGTATTCGCTGATTGGTTGCTCCCGGTTCCGCCAAAGATAGAGCAGCAACTCTCGTGAAGAGGGCGACTTCCGGAACAGCGTGCTCCCCGCTACCCGATCCACCCCGCTCTCTTCCTTTACCGGCTCCATCCACACCAAGCTACCAGAACGAGAGCTTCCAAGAACTCAGCCTGAGTGCAATTACGGATCGGCAAAGGAAAACGCGGCCTACAACAGGTTCACTACTTTGACTTAGCCCAAGAGCGCGAACGCCGAATCGTTGAACTCTTCGAAGGAGTTTGCCAGAACCCCCAAATCGCATCCAATAAGGCCATGCCAACAACTGGCGAGAGAGACCTGCGCCACCTCTCTCCCTTGCCCAAACTCAGCCTTGATATCCTGTCGTCATTAGCTCACAACAAGAGGATTCAGGAGCGCTACATGATCAACGTCAGGTTCGGTGATGTTGGCCCACGGGTCGTTCTCATCCAAATTGCTCTCAGCACCCGTCCACCGCAAACCTTCCTCCGTGTCGACGGCTCCTTTGGCGAGCGCACACGCCAAGCTGTCAAGAACCTCCAAAGCACTATTACTCGCCCCCAAACAGGCATCGTCGAAGGTCCCGAATGGCAGGCCATGATGCGTTCGATGCCTTTCAATACTTTTGATCATGCCGACGTCGACGACATGGTCACCGCGATTCAGGCGGGCACTTTTCTCGCCGACCTCGCCGCTGGCCGCCAATATGGTGCCATCGCCGCCGGAGAGCTTGCCCGTGCGGGCGCCCCAGTGGTAAGTCAAGGCGTTGGCTCATCTAACGCCGTGGGTGACTTGGTCCAGCGAATCATTGCTGGTGGCCGCCCTATAAAGATCGGATTGCTACGCATCTTCGGTCACGGCGGTCGCGGCCAGCAGATGCTCACGGCTGGCAGAAACGTTGGTGGCGGCGCGGTCGACAACGCGTCGGCACTATCCCCTCTCATTACCCTCCGCTTCCGCAATCAGCTCACGCAAGCCGCTAGCTCTTTCCGCCCCTACGGCAGCGTCGAGCTTCACGGCTGCCGCGTCGCCGATGGAGACATGGGTCGCCTCCTCCTCAGAGATCTTGCGGAAGAGTGGGGCGTCCCGGTCACAGCAGGCATCCGCCAGCAACATGTCGGCAATGGCCAGACCTTCCGTTTTGAAGGCCCCACCGTCACCGCCTATCCTGGCCGAGGAAACCTCCGGCAATGGGCCACCCGCGTTGCCCAACTCTCCTCTTTCTCCCGCGCCTGAATTCAGGCCACCACGCCGCGGATCACGTCGCCGCCAGTATCGGTCAGCCTCATCTGCCGCCCTGCATGATAATGCGACAGCCGCATATCATTCAGGCCCATCAGATGCAGAATCGTCGAATGCACATCGCGCATGCGGTACACCTGATCCACAGCCTTCCAGGCGAGATCATCAGTCGCGCCCACGGTCACGCCCGGCTTCACGCCACCACCAGCAAAGAACATCGTCATGGCCTTCGTATTGTGGTCGCGGCCTGCCTTGTCACGCAAGTCCGCCGGATGATCCGGTGTGCGGCCAAACTCGCCCATCCACACAATCAGCGTCGAATCGAGCAGGCCGCGCTGCTTCAGGTCCTGAATCAAACCTGCGATCGGCAGATCCACTTCCTTGGCATTCTTCGCATGGCCCTTCAAAATGTCCGTGTGGCTGTCCCATGATTGGCTCGGCGTGTACAGCTGAACAAATCGCACGCCCTTCTCCACCAATTGCCTCGCCATCAAACAGCGTGTCCCAAACGAGCGCGTCGTCTCCTCGTCGAGCCCATACATCTTACGCGTCGCCTCGTTCTCCTTGGCGAGATTCAACACCGAGGGCACTTCAGTCTGCATGCGATAAGCCAACTCGTAAGCATCGATGCGCCCCTGCAGGTCAGGGTTCGTAAAATTGCCATCCAGATAAGAATGGTTGTATTCCCGCAACAACGCCATCTGATCCTGCATGTCCTTTTCCGGCAGATTGCCATGCGGCTTCAGGTCCTGAATCGGCTCACCCTTCCACTGCATCATCGTGCCCTGATAGCTGGCCGGCAGGAATCCCGGCCCCCATTGCTGCGACCCGCTAAAAGGCAATGCACGAAAATCAGGCAGCACCACGAACCCAGGCAAGTTCTGATTCAGCGTGCCGAGTCCAAACGTCACCCAGGAACCCACCGAGGGGCGACCCGGCAACACCAGCCCCGTGTTCATCAGAAACGTCGCCGCCGGATGATTCCCGTTCTCGCCCGTGATCGTCTTCACAAACGCAAGATCGTCAACGCAAGTCGCCAGATGCGGAAACAGTTCCGACACATCCATGCCGCACTGGCCGTGCTTGGCAAACTTCCACGGGCTCTTCAAAATCAGCCGCGGCTTCGTGTAAAGCTCGGGCTGGTCCGTCCGCTTCTCGTTGGTCCAATCGAGCGTTGTGTTGTCAAACTTCTCGAGCGCCGGTTTGGGATCAAACGTATCCATCTGCGACACACCGCCCAGCATCGTCAGAAAAATGACCGACTTCGCCTTCGCCGCATGATGCGGCTTGCGCGGCGCCAGCGGATTCACCGGCGTCGCCGCATTCAGCGCGTCCATCAGAGCCATGCCACCCACTCCCACCATGCTGCGGAAGAGAAAATTGCGACGTTTCCATTCTGCGTTCATATCGATTACTCCAGGTACAGAAACTCGTTCAAGTTGAACAACACCGTTGCCAATCGCGTCAGCGCCTCGGCCGGCTGGCGGCCCTTCCACAGCGCGAGCGCCTTGTCCAACTCGCTCGCGGTAGGCTCCCTCTGCAAGACCAGTGAGAACGCCTTGGCCACCTGACGCGCCGGCTCTGCTCCAGCCAACTCAATCACGCGGCCAGCCAGCCGTCGCGACTCCACTGCTGTGAACTCCCCATTCAACAACGTCAGCGCCTGTGGTGAAACCGTAGTTACGCTCCGCCGCGCACAACTCTCGCTCATATTGGCAACGTCGAAAACCTCCATCAGCGGCATCGGTAGTGACCGGCGTTGAAACGCATAAACACTCCGCCGCCGTTGCGCTTCCTCATCCGAGGCATACCACTTGAACATCTGGAAGCCCTGCGCAATCTCATCCTTCACGCCAAAGAACATCCCCGGCCCACCGGCCTGGCGGTTCAGTCCACCGCTGATCATCAGCATCGAATCCCGCAACGCTTCCGATTCCAGCCGGATCCAGTTCATGCGCGAGAGTAACCGGTTCTCCGGATCCGCTTCGCTGATCTTTTGCGACTCCGGATGGTTCGTCGACTGCCGGTACGCATTCGACGTCAGCATCAGCCGGTGCATCGCCTTGAGGCTCCACTTCTTCTCGATGAATCGCTGAGCCAGCCAATCCAGCAATTCTGGATGCGACGGCCGATCCCCATTCAAACCAAAATCAGAAGGCGTGCGCACGATGCCCTCACCAAAGTGATGCTGCCAGATCCGATTGGCCATCACCCGCGCTGTGAGCGGATTGGCGGGGCTCACGATCCACTCCGCCAATGCCTTGCGCCGGCCCGACCGGTAGCGGCCCGGGAACTCAATCTTCGCGGGCTCGCTGTTGCCCGTGATCGCCTTCAGAAATCCAGGTTCCACCTTCTCGCCGCGAACCAGACGTTCGCCGCCTCCCAACACATAGGTCGGCTCCACATCCATCACTGCCGGCGGCGCCACTTCGTTCACGCTATAAGCAATCGGTTGGAACCGGGCCATCTCAAGCCCGATCTTGGTGGCGCGCTCGGCGGCTTCCTTGTGCTTGGCCCGCTCCTCGGCCGTGAACACCGCGCTCCCCTTATCGTTGAGGAACTTGGTCAGCTCGTCCTCCTTCTTTCCCGCCGCGGTGAGCTTGGCCTTCAGCGTCTTGTCGAGCGATTTCACCGCCGCATTCGCCGCTTCCAGATCGTCCTCAAGCTGCCTCAGACGGTTGCGCATCGACAGGCGGCCTTCCACCTCAAGGTGCGCCACCGGTCGCTCCTCAATTCGTGTCGCCGCAAAGAACGCCTGCAAGCGATAGAAGTCCTTCTGCGGGATCGGATCGTACTTATGGTCATGGCACCGCGCACAGCCAACCGTCAGTCCTAGAAACGCCTGCGACGTCGTACCCGCCATCTCGTTCAGCCAATCAAGCCGCAACTGCGCATCAAAATTCGTATCGCGCTCCCAAGGGCCCATCCTCAAAAAACCGAGCGCAATCAGTCCTTCGTTCTCGCGCCCACCGGGGCGTCGCTGCATCTCATCGCCCGCCAGTTGCTCCAGAACAAACTCATCGTAAGGCTTGTCATGCGTAAACGCCCGGATCACATAATCGCGATACCGCCACGCAGTCGGCCGCTCGCCATCGATGGCGAACCCGTCGCTCTCGGCAAACCGCACCAGGTCGAGCCAATGTCGTCCCCAGCGCTCGCCATAGCGGGGATCATTGAGCAGTTTGTCCACCAGCTTCTCGTAAGCATCCGCCGAGGCATCCGCAAGAAACGCCTGCGTCTCTGCTTCAGTGGGCGGCAGTCCCACCAGGTCGAAATAGACTCGCCGCAGCAGCGCCCGCTTCGACGCCGCTGGCGCAGGCGCAAAGCCCTTCGCTTCGAGCTTGGCGAGAATGAACGCGTCGATCGGATTCCGCACCCACGCCGCATTCCGCGGCTCAGGCACCTTGGGATCCACCGGCGGCTGAAACACCCAACTGGCATGATCCTTACCCCCGGCCTGGCTCTGCAGCACCGGCGCCATCGAATCGATGGAGGTGGCAAGCGCCGTCACCATGGTTTCGGGCAGCGGTTTGCCGCCAATCGGCATCCGCGGATTCCGCTCGCCGCGCACGAACTGCATCAGCAGCGAATGGCTTGACTTGCCGGGCATCAACGCCGGCCCGCGCTTTCCGCCTTTCATCAGGTCGGCAAGACTTGCGACAGAAAGCCCACCCTGAGCCTGCGGCCCGGTATGGCAACCGGCGCAATGGGCTTTCATAACGGGTTCGATCTTCTCGCGGTACAAAGCCGCATCGTCAGCAGCGGCAACCGCAGTTGCCAGGCAAGCAATCCAAACTACCTTCCAGGTGATCAAGTGAGCCACGTACCTTCCCTCCCAATTCTATGTTGAGCACGAAAGATTTGGAAGGGACCAACTCAAAGTTGCCAACGCATCGGCCGGCCTCATCCGAGCAAACAAAAGCGGGGCGTGGGTCTTGGCTTAAACCCAAACACTCTCCACCTGCCGTTTAGAGTTCGCCTCTTACAGCGACCGCGACAGCCACTTAGCTACGGAATGCCTTCACTTGGCTCGATGGCCGCAGACAATATAATGGCGTGATGAATTCATATAATGAAGTGATGAATCGAAGAGAGTTGCTCGGGGCCGCCATCGTGGGCATTCCCTTGTGGGCGCAAAATCGCCCCTACGATCTGGTGATTTACGGTGCCACGGTGGCCGGCATCGTGGCGGCAATTACGGTCTCTCGAGCTGGCAAATCCGCTCTCTTGATTCAAACCTCGAAGCACTTCGGAGGCATGACAACGGGAGGCCTATCGCTCACCGACAAAGGCGACGAGTCAACCATCGGCGGCTTCGCCAACGAATTCTACAAGTAAGTTGGCAGGCACTATGGCCAACCCGTTGCCTACAACTTTGAACCCTCGGTAGGCGAAGCTGTTTTGCAAAAGTGGCTCGCGTCCTCCGGACCTGGCCGAGTAGACCATGTGGTGGATGAACGGCTTGACCTGCGGCGCGGTGTTCGCAAATCTGGAAACCGAATTCAAAGCATCCGGATGGAAAGCGGCAAGCTCTATCGTGGGTCGATGTTTTTGGACACCAGCTACGAAGGCGACCTAATGGCAAAAGCCGGCGTCGATTATCACTGGGGCAGGGAATCGCGCGACACCTATGGTGAGGCGCTTGCTGGAATTACGATTCCCGGCGATCCCGTCGTGCAGCGCAAGCAATTTTTCCCCAAAGAGGTATCGCCATATCGGCAGTTGGGCGCTCCTCAAAAAGGCTCTGCATTGCTACCAGGTATTTCTGACGAAACACTGGGCAGAGCGGGCGACGGTGACCGCAAAATACAGGCTTACTGCTTTCGCCTTTGCGTGACGGACAATGCCGAGCGCCGGGTCGCCTTCCACAAACCGGAACAATACGATCCATGGCGCTACGAGCTACTGGCCCGGATGATCGCAGCGGATCCACTCATGACGGTGAACGCCACCGTTCCATACAAAGCGCCCCACCTCCACCACGAACTATTGCCCGCCCGCTGGCTGCCGAACCGAAAGAGTGACGTCAATGATGGAAACCCCGCCGCGACCGATTACATCGGTGCCAATTGGGGCTACCCAGAGGGGGACCACCGGACGCGAGACGCGATCTGGCGAGATCACGTCAATTACACACAGGGCTATCTGTGGTTTATCGCCAACGATCCGCGCATGCCGGAACCGTTACGAAAAGAAGCCGCACGCTATGGATACGATGCAGGAGAATTTGGGTCCACAAAGCACTTTCCGCCACAGCTGTACGTCCGCGAGGGGCGACGCATGATCGGTGAGTATGTAGTCAGTCAGAAGGACTGCAAGGATCACCCGGAGAAGGAAGACTCGATTGGCGTGGCCAGCTATCCAGTCGACAGTCATCATGTCCAGAGAATCGTATACAAGGGCCAGGTAACCAACGAAGGGAACTTCAATAATCAATCCTGGGGAATCTTCGCGCATGAGGTGCCCTATCGGGCGATCACGCCGAAGCGGCAACAGTGTGGGAATCTGCTGGTGCCGGTTTGTCTGAGTTCCTCCCATGTTGCCTATGGGTCCATTCGAATGGAGCCAGTCTTTATGATTCTCGGCCAATCAGCGGCATTGGCGGCGATGTTAGCCACAGAATCCAATCGCGACGTGCAGGAAATCGACTTTGCCGAGTTAAAGAAACGAATGCTGGCCCAGTCACAAATTCTGAGCCGCAAGCTTGCCAAGGGAACCAGATCAGCCAATCTAGCTTAGAAGGCGGAGGATTTATGTGGAAAGTACTTTTAGGATTTGCAGCAGCGCTTGCCTGCGTATATGCCCAGACCACGACCGGTACCGTGAGTGGCTTCGTATCGGATCCCGCTGGAGCCGCCGTCGCGGGGGCGAATGTTCAATTGATCAACCAGGGCACTGGTCTCGCGCTCAAAGCTGTTTCAGGTGAAGGCGGAAACTACGTCTTCCCGCTGGTGCAGCCGGGCGCATATGAGATCTCCATCGAGAAAAGCGGCTTTCAACGCTTCATTCGGACCTTCACGCTGGAGGTTACCCAACAAGCGCGCCTCGATGCGCAACTGGTCGTCGGCCAGGTTTCCGAGAACGTCACCGTCAGCGCGGCAACGGTTCTGCTGGAAAGCGAGACCTCCAACCTGGGCCAGGTCATTACGCAGCGGCAAGTGATGGATTTACCTCTCAACGGGAGGAATCCCTTTGCACTGGCCGCATTGACGCCGGGTGTCACGCCCTTGGGTGGCTTTGGTGCGGGACTTGCCCAACAACGTGGCGCCGCGCAGTCGGCTGGTGCCAACAACTTTATGTCCAACGGCGGCATGACCGGGTCCAATGAAATTCTTCTGGACGGCATCCCAATTACGGTCTGCTGTCAGGGGCAGCCCGCATTGATCCCGACCATCGATACAACCGAAGAGTTCAAGGTCCAGACGAGTACTTCACAAGCGGAGTTTGGACGAACTTCAGGAGCGATTCTGAACATCGTCACCAAGTCCGGCACCAACCCAATCCCGGGCCGCACAGACCGGCGCACTCCCCTCCGCTACAACCAGTTCGGGATCGCCATTGGTGGGCCTGTGATTCTGCCGAAAATTTACAACGGCAAAGACAAGACATTCTTCTTCGCGAATTATGAAAAGGTGTTCCTCCGGCGAAGCCTTTTCCGCACGTTCAGTGTTCCCACCGAAGCGATGCGAAACGGCGACTTAAGCGCAGCGCCCGCGGAAATCTTCGACCCCGCAACGGTAACACCCAACCCATCGCTCCCCGGTAGATTCCTACGCACCACTTTCCCGAATCGAATTATTCCAAGAAATCGGCAAATCGGACTTTCGCAAAACGTTCTAAAGCTGTATCCCCTGCCACAGCGCACCGGCATCTTGAATAACCTCGACAGCGTCGCAAGTTCTCGCGACGATGACCTCTCCCGCTCCGCGATTTTGATGGACAGCTCCCTGGGACATTTCATAGAGAAAATGTTCGAAAGGAGATGTTCGATGTCGAGAGAAAACAAACACGATTCCGGGGCTGCGGAAGGAGCCCGGAGGGC
>VFZU01000089.1 GCA_016870995.1 Acidobacteriota bacterium | reverse complement strand
CTTGTTCGTGCTCGCCCCAGCTTCCAGGATCCGCGCGATCTCTTCATTGCTGTACCGCTTCTTCTTCATTGATCTCTCCTTTCCTCTTGAAAGATCCTATGATTTCCGCTGGTACGATTTTAGGGCGTCAGGTCAGATCCGTTGCTACTGTGGCAACTGCTAGAGCTAATACTGGGTGGGCATGGACCGAGTTGGAACCCTCTCTGGCAATTCTATTGAATGCATGGCGCAAGGCGAATCCGAAGCCCTGACCCCGGCACCCAGAGCCCTGGCGGCAAAAGTCGGTCAAGATCAAGGTTGTTTGAAAGGTGGTAGGGTGTTAGGAAGAGGGCAGCGCTTTAATGGCCTTACAATTGATCTCTCATTTCTTCCTTGAAAGATCCTATGATTTCCGCTGATATAATTTTAGGGCGTCAGGTCACCGCCATGCGCAAGCGCTTTCAAGATGGCGAAATGAGATCCACACTCATTTGAGTCCAGTTGTGGACAGAGTAGCCTGCTAAAGTTGACCGTCGGCTTGAGTAGTTAAGTCTGTGAAGAAAATTCTCAAATGAATTTGAGAACCATTCGTTATGGAAGTAAACTCACAAGCATGATTTGGGGGCCAATCGCGATTAAATGGCCTCGGTAAACATGTTTACAAAATAGAAGGGCTTGGCTGGCGAATGATCTACATTGTCTACATTGTCGGGACTTGGCTGCTAATGGGGACATGGGCAGGAGCGGAGGGAAAACAAAAGGGCGACTCTTATTGGAAATGGTTTGCCGCTGGTGCTTTATTTGGACCCATTGGCGTCTTCTTTGCATATCATGCGGGGGCGACTTGCGCAGTCTGCAAGGGAAAGGTTAACCCACAGGCAACAATATGTCGTCATTGTCGGTCTCCCCTCGTGCTTGATCCTCTGCCTAGCAATTTCTCTATTACGGGAATGTTGCTTATTGCCGTTACGATTGGCGCAACTATCGCCTTTGGAGCATGGGTTTACAGTCTGCCGGTGAATCCCTGAGCATTGTACCCAAGTCTTGCAAGCGAATCGGACCAACCTACTACACCCAATCAGGATGCTTAAAGTAGCCCACGAGTATGCAGTCTGACATTGAGTCAAGACTTGCCTGGGGCAAGTTGTTGATTTTATTGAAATAGTACTTTTTCTCCAAAATTGGTATTGACAATGAAGACCAACAAGCGCAAACTTGGATCATGGTGAAGGCGTTCAGCTATCTGCGAGTGAGCGGTAAGGGCCAGGTATCGGGCGATGGATTCCCACGGCAACGCGCGGCCATCAAAACCTATGCGAAGGCCAATGGCTTCAGCATCGTCCGTGAGTTTGCTGATGAAGGCGTCAGCGGGGCCATCGAAACAACCGAGAGACCCGCCTTTGCTGAAATGGTGGCCGTGTTGCACTCGAACGGCGTCCGCACTGTCATAGTCGAAAAGCTCGATAGACTGGCGCGTGACCTGATGGTTCAGGAATCGGCGCTGCTCTACTTCAGCCAGCATGGGTTTACGATTATCAGCGTCTCTGAGCCGGACCTTATGGCCAATGATCCTAGCCGGACTGCATTCCGGCAAATGATGGGCGTATTCGCGCAGTACGACAAGGCCATGATCGTGGCGAAGCTGAAGGGCGCTAGGATGCGCAAGAAGGCCAAGGAAGGCGTCTGCGAGGGTCGCAAGCCCTTCGGCCACTACGAAGGCGAGGAAGCGATTCTTGGGCGTCTAAAGGCGCTACGGGCCGAGGGCCTGGGCTTTGATCGGATTGCGGCAAAGCTGAATGAAGAGGGCGTACCCACGCGTACGGGCAAGCCCTGGCATGGAGTGGTGGTGAATCGGATTCTGACCGGAAAGAAGAGGACGTAGAAATGGCAGTGTATAAGCGCGGTGAAGTTTGGTGGTATCGCTTTCAGTGGGATGGCCGGGAGATCCGGCTATCGTCCAAACAAGGCAACAAGCGTGTCGCTGAACAGATTGAGGCGGCGCATAAGACCCGATTGGCAAAAGGAGAAGTTGGAATCGCCAATCGCAGGCCCACGCCGACGCTGGCGGAGTTTATCGAAAAGGAATTCTTGCCATTCGTCGAAACCACTTCGGCCGAAAAGCCTAAAACCATCGTGTTCTATCGCAACAGTGCACAAAACCTTCTGAAGTTCAAAAAGCTTGCCACACTACCGCTCGATGAGATCAGCGGCGACGTGATCGCGGAGTATGCGGCGCATCGGCAATCCTGTAATCTTCAAGTGGCGACCGTCAATCGCGAACTAGCAACATTGCGCCGCATTCTCTCACTTTGCGCTGAGTGGGGACGAACCGAAAAGCGGCTTGCGAAGGTCCGACTATTGCCAGGGGAGAACCATCGAGACAGAACACTATCGTCGAAAGAAGAGACTGCATACTTGGCGGCGGCGGTCGAAATGGCAGAACGGCACCAGCGCGAGTATGCGGCAGCGCTACTGGGCATCCGGGCAACCCTGCGAGATCAACAGCCGAAAAAGCCCGATGCGTTTCTGTTGCGTGATGTGTTTTTGGTTCTGCTTGATTGTGGGCTTCGACCCGAGGAGTGTTATCGCCTTCGATGGGAACAGATTCAAAGTGGCATCATCCACATACTGAGCGGCAAGACGAAGAACGCGCGGCGGCGAGTACCACTCAGCCAGCGAGCAGCGGCAGCACTCGAAATGCGCCGGGCTTGGGTTGAGTCGGAATGGGTTTTCCCTGCACCAACGACAACAGGGCACATCGATGTCTCCACGCTGAAGAAACAGCACGCCCAAGCCATCGAGAGTGCGGGCGTCAAGCACTTCGTCTTCTACTCGCTTCGGCACACTTGCCTGTCACGTTGGGCGGCTTCTCTGGACCCATTCAAACTCAAGACCATTGCGGGACACGGCAGCATTGTCACAACGCAACGGTATGTTCACGTCAACGACGAAGAACTCTTTGCGGCGGTCGAGAAGGCACGGAGTGGGCACAAAATCCGGCACAAAGAAGAAATCGAGCAAAAGGAAAGGCCCACCGAAGCGGGCCTATTACATTGATTCTAAGAGATTTATATGGAGCCAGCAGTCGGAATCGAACCAACGACCATCTGATTACAAATCAGGCGCTCTACCTACTGAGCTATGCTGGCACCCTTTACAACACCTCAATTTTAGCTCAATTGATCTTTTCCGTCACGGTCAACGGCGCACTCAGCCGAAACGGGATCTTTGTCTCGACGTCGATCTGCGCTAGGCTGCCACGCGTGGCCAGTACAACACCAGTTCCCGCACCAGCACCAGAAGCTGCTCCTACCGCAGCACCCTTGCCGCCACCAGCAATTGCGCCAATGGCCGCGCCAATTCCGGTCATGATCCCGACTTTTGCCGCCTCTTTCTTGGCGCTGCTCGTCGCCAGCCGCTCCCAGGCATCTGTCTTCACTTCCACCTTTTGCCCGTCGCTCAGCTGAATCCGAGTTAAGGCTACAGTCAGCCGCGCCTTTCCTTGCACGCGCCCGCTGCGATCGACTTCGACAATCTTGCCTTCTACCCTCGCCCCGCGCTCAGCCAACACGATGTCATCCACCACCAATGGGGAATCAAGCGTGGCCGTAAAGCTATCCCCGGCAATGTTCTTCTCGGAATTCAACGTTGAGTTCATGCGCACGCTCACACTCGTTCCCACAGGAATCGTCACGGTTTCCGGGGTCCGCTGGGGGGCCTTCACGATCGGATCCGGCCGCAGAATTTCAGCGCGCTTCGGCTCTTCCTTGACGACCTTGGGCGGTTCGGGAGTGCTTGAGCTAAATGGCGGCAACACAACACCGCCAGAGGAATCATTGGATGCCGTCGTGACTGGCTCGGGGATCGACTTGACCGGATCCGCAACAGAACCCTTCTTCACCACCACCGGGGCCGGCTTGGGTAATTTCATCTCCCGACGGGCGGTTTCGACAGGCCGAGGCCGCACTGCCTCGATACCAGCCGCTACATCCGCGGCCCTGTCGATTGCTCCGGCTACTGGTCTCTCCACAATCGATGGGGTCGATTGCGCCAAAGGTTCCGCTGCTGTTTTTGACTCGGAGCCCCGGGTGAGGAAAAAAGCGAACACACCCGCCACTGCCGCTCCTCCCACAAATGCGATGAGAATCTTCGAGTTCATACTCCTCCTGACGTATCCGCGACAAGCCCCGTTTCCAGTAGTCTACTCCCGAAACCCGCCATAATAGACAAAGATGCGTGCTTTCCCAGCGAGTTTTAATGTTGGCCACAAAAAAATCATCCCGGCCACCGTTTTGGCCCCCATGGCCGGCGTCACCGATACGGTATTCCGCCGCCTGATTCGAGACCAGGGTGGTTGCGGGCTGATCATGACCGAATTCACCTCCAGCCATGGAGTGGTTGCCAGCGTCCGCGCAAAAAAGCCGTCCAAGACCGAAAAACGCTACCTCTGCTTTGAACCTGAAGAACACCCCATCTCCTCCCAGCTCTTCGGCTCAGACCCTGCCGTCATGGCCGACGCCGCCCGCCACTGCGAAGATCTTGGCTTCGATTTCGTCGATATCAATTTCGGCTGCCCCGTCAAAAAGGTTGTTCGTTGCAACGGAGGTTCTGGCTGCCTCCGCGACCTCCCGCTCATCGTCGACATCCTCAAAGCCGTCAAGTCCGCGATCAAGATTCCCCTCACCATGAAGTTCCGCTCCGGCTGGAACGACAATGAACTCGTCTACCTCCAGATGGGTAAAATCGCCGAAGATCTCGGCATCGCCGCCATCGCCCTCCATCCGCGCACCCGCGAACAAGGCTACTCCGGCAAAGCCAACTGGACCCACATCGCCGAGCTCAAGGCGGCCGTCAAGATCCCTGTCATCGGCAACGGCGACATCGTTACTCCAGAGGACGCCGTCCGCATGATCGAGCAGACCAATTGCGATGCGGTCATGATCGGCCGTGCCGCCAGCTACAACCCCTGGATCTTCCGCCAGATCCACGAGTATCTCGAAACCGGTTCGTACTGGCAGCCCAGCCACGTCGACCGGCACGCCATCATGAAGCGCTACTTCACGATGCTCGAAGAAACGAATTGGCCCGAGGCTGTCGGCAAGATGAAGCAGTTCACCAGCTACTTCACTCATGGTGTCCGCAACGGCGCCCACCTCCGCGCCGGCATCTACAAGCACAACGCCCCGCGCGAAATCATCTCAGCGGTTGACGAGTTCTTCGAGCGCGAAGTCGAGCAGGAAACCGTCGCGGCATGAAGCAGGTCGAATTGATCACCGACGGGGCCTGCTCTGGCAACCCCGGCCCCGGAGGCTGGGCAGCAATTCTGAAATACGGCCAGCACAAGAAAGAGCTATGGGGCTGTGAGGCGCAGACCACCAACAACCGCATGGAACTTCAGGCAGCCGTTGAAGGCCTGAAGCTGCTCAAGGAACGCTGCGTGGTCACCATCGTCACGGATTCGGAATACGTCCGCAAGGGCATTACCGAATGGATCCATGGCTGGAAGCGCAACAATTGGCGAACGGCCAGCAAACAGCCCGTGAAGAACCAAGACCTCTGGGAACAACTCGACCACCAGGTCAACCGCCACGAGGCGACCTGGAAGTGGGTGAAGGGTCACGCCGACCACCCCGACAACAATCGCTGTGACGAACTTGCCGTCATGGCGAGCAAAACCCAGTCCAGTTCCACCTAGCTACAATTGGTCATGCTCGACCGTCGCCAAATTTTGCTTGCAGGCACCAGCCTGCTCGCCGCTACACCTCCCAAAACAACGATCCTCAGCGACGATCACGAAATCGCTCTCAACAATACTCGCGTCGAATCCACCGAACTCTGGATTCAATCGAAAGACCTCCCCGCGATCAACGGCTTCGAAGTCAAACCCCAAGGTGCCTGCCGCGGTGACGTCTGCATCCCTCTCAACAAGTCTCTCCGCAATGGCAGCACGATCAATCTCACTGCTTTTGCCACCAAGCTCCAGCAGGCTCAAGTCCGCGAAGGCGATCTCTGGAGTTTTGGCCCCATTTCCCTGCTCCGCGCCAGCTACCTCGAATCGCGCCAGGCCCCAGACTTCAGCGTTAAGGACCGCAAAGGTACTCAAGTCCAACTCAAGGATTTCCGCGGCCGCAAAGTACTCCTGCTCACCTGGGCCTCCTGGTGAGGATGCCGTCTTGATCTGCCGGTCTGGCAGACCATTTACGAAGAACTGAAGCCCAAAGGATTCGAACTCATCGCTGCCGCTCAGGACACCGGCGGTGAGAGAGCCGCAGGCAAGTGGTACGACGCCGCCAAGGCCACCTACACAACCATCATCGACACCGCGCACACCATCAGCTCCGCCTATCAATTGATCAACGTCCCCTCCGGCGTCTGGATCGACGAAACCGGCCGCGTCGCGAGACCGCCTGAAACCGCGGCCCCAAAAGATCAGGAACTCCAGGTCGCCGGAAAAGTCATCCGCACCCAGGGCACCGCCTACATCAACGCCCTCCGCGACTGGATCGCCAAAGGCAACCAGAGCAAATTCGTCCTTACCGACGACGATTACAAACGCCGCCTCAAAGACCGCAGCCCCAACGAGCAACAAGCCGAAGCCTGCTTCAAACTTGCTGTTGCGTTGCATGAAAAAGGCCAGCCGGAGCTGGCCCGCAAATGGTGGCAACAAGCGCAACAACTCAATCCCGACAGTTGGAACTACCACCGTCAGGATTGGAGCTTCTCACCTGACGCCGGCAAGAAATGGATGGAGAAGTTCCAGCGCACCACAACCGACTACTACCCCGCGCTGGAACTCAAGCCCAAGCCTTAACTCGCCTTGCGTTCGCCGAGAAACTTCATCAGCGTCGCCGCTAGACCATCAAACGCGCCACCGCCCGATCCGGAAACCAGAATCTCCGGCACAAAGCGATTGCCGCTCTTCGACAGCGCATCGATCGCATTGACAAATGCAGTGGCGTTGGCGCCAAAGCTCTTCACCTGCGCGTCATAGGCTTCAGCCTTCGCCAAGCCCACAGCACGCACTTCAGCGCCTTTCGCCTTACCCGTCTGCTCGATGTAATAGCTTTCGCCTTCGCCCTCGGCCCGGCGCGCGCTGGCCTGATTGGTCTTGATCGTCACACCTACGGCAGACTTCGCCAGCTCTGCCTGCATATCAGCAGTGCCGCGAGCCTGCTCCATGCGGATCCGCTGATCCTGAGCCTGCCGCTGCTGCTCGAACGTCGCGATTTCCTGCTTGGCGATCTCGCGCTCGGTCAACACCTTTACCAGGTCTTGCGGAAACAGCACGTCCTGGATGTAGACGCCCTTGGTCTCCACAAAGTAAATCGACAGCAATTCGGCAATCCGTTCGAAGGCCTCCATCTGAACCTCGCGCCGCTTCTCGATAAAGCTGATCGCCGGCATTGATTGCAGAGTGTCACGGAAGTGGTTGCCCACCGCCGCCTGAAGCACTTCGTCCACAAGGTTGTTGATCGTACCCACCGTCGAGATCACCCGCGGAGCCCGAGTATCCGGCACGTGGATTTGTACTTGCAGATCGATGCGGAACACAAAACCCTCGGCGCTCTTGGCCGTGATCGTTTCAAGCTTTGCATCGAGATGATGCGCCGCAGAAATACGCTCAGCCCAGTTCAACGTCAGAATCGCCGTCGGAACAATCTCAGCCTTGTAGCAATACGGATTGATCGGGTACTTGCCCGTCCGCAGAGGCTCCTGCCAGATGCCACGGTGTCCGGGACGAACGAGTGTGCCGAACTTGAATTCGGAACCAGAAGTATCGCGAGGCGGCAAGCCCACGTAGCTTTTGATCACCGCCACCTGGCCTTGCTCGATCACCAGCATCGGCACCAATTCCACGCGAACCAGAAACGGATTCAGCGTGTATGCACCATAGAGCAGTGGGTCATGCTGCAACCCGATCCTGCCGCCGTTATCGAGAAACGCCTGGAAGTCCTGGTAGTTGTTATGCAGGTCGTTCTTGGCGCCCAGCAGCACCTCGATAATGTCCTGGTCGGAAGACCCGGTCTCTTCCATCTCGATCACATCGGCAAAGCCGTTCAACCGGCTGGAGATGTCTCCGCTCGGCAGTGGATTGCCTTCGAGAGTATTTACAATGCCCACAATGTCGCGAGCATCGTTGCCACGACGGATCTGAATCACTTCAAAGTCTTCATGCCGCATGCCGAAACTCGCCGGAATGATCGGCCCACCAGCAGCACTGAGCTCCGGGTTTACCGGCAGCCCAAACGTCGTATCACGCGTCACTACCAGAAAGGCCACAGGGTGCAGTGGCAAGGTAGTTCCAGGCGGCAACACGGGCCGCTGAACACCCTTCTGTCCGCCTTCGCGGATAAACAAATCGAGATCGGCGAACTGCCCATAAGCAGGCTTGTAAACGGCGCTCTTGGCGCCAACCGGCAATGGCTCGCCCACCTGGGCCAACACCACACCGATCTGTGCCGCAGGGATCTGCACCCACGGGAATTTTTCAACGCCATACAGGGGCCACAGACGGAAGCGCAGCCCAGGCATCAACAACTCAGCTTGATAGCCGGCCTCGCCGGCAAACGCAATCAGGTTTTCGTTGTCCAACTTACGTGAGGAAAATCGTTTGGTGATCAGCCCTACCTCGCTCGGACCGATACGATGAATCGACAAAAGACACACAATGGCTGCCCCGGTCAGGCACACGCCTGCCAGGCTTGCCAGAATGATCATCCACATGGGATGGATCTCCTTTCAAGAGAAACAAGTTTTAGATTTGGGTTCGTTTGGGGATTTGGCTCTAGAGCGGCGCTCTAGATTGGGGTGGAAGGATTCGTCATCAAAGAGCCCTCTTTAGGCTTACAAGGTCGATACTAGGCCCACTTGCTGAAACTGTCAATGAAAATCGTACACTGATATGATGCTGCGAATCCTACTCCTGCTCGGCCTTTCAATCGCGGCATCAAACGCAGTGCAAAAGGCGCCCCTCACGCCTCAGCATCTCGATCAGATCAGCGACCTGCTCATGCTGGAAGACGCTCGCCGCTTCGATGAGCCAATGCTGAAAACAGCGCTCCAATCGAGTCATCTCGAGCTTCGCCGCCGTGCCGCGATCGCGATCGGTCGCATTGCAGAACCTCGCGGCATCGCTCTCATCAACGCCGCGAGAGGAGAATCAGACCCCGCCGTACTCGCCGCCCTTACTTTCGCTACCGGCCAACTCAAGGATGAAGCCTCCATCCTCTGGCTACAGACCACGTTGAATTCTCCCCATCCCGCAGTTGCACAACAAGCAGCGCGTTCCCTCGGCAAGATCCAGACTCCCGCCTCAGCCGAAGCCCTCGCTAGTTTACTGTTTACTTCAAACCGAACTGAAGTCATCGGCGAAGCACTTCTATCGCTTGGCCGCATCCCCAATCAGAACGACCTTGCGCCCATCCTGCGCTGGATTGATTCTCCTGTCCCGGACATGCAATGGCGAGTCGCGTGGGCCTTTCGCAATCGCAATTCACCCGACACCGTTCCGCACCTGCTCAAGCTCAGCGCTCACAAGAATCCCGAGGTTCGCTTCTGGGGCGTCCGCAAACTCATGGGCCCCACGGCTTCCTCCGCAAGAGAACGCGAGTTGCTGAAAGATCCCGACCGCCGCGTCCGCGCCGAAGCGGTCCGCGCTCTTGGCACCTACGACGATGACGATTCCTTCAACGCTGTCCTCGCCACGGACGACTCCCCCGACACCTGGCTCTCCACCTTCGCCGCCGAGGCCATGGCGCGATACACCACGCGCACAGCCACCATCATCCCCAAATTGATCGCCGCCTCAAGCAGTGCGAGACCCAGAGCCCTGCGCCTCGCCATCCTGCCCGTGCTGAACAAGTTTGCCCCCGAAGCCGGCAAAGAACTCGAGGCCACACTCAAGCTAACCATTGTCAAAGGCATGATTCCTTCACGGCCTGTCAAATCCAAAGCGGACTACCAGCGCATCGTCAGTCAGTATGTTCTCCCCGACTACCTGGGGCGTAAGAGACCGAGGGCAATTTGGGAAACATCAAAAGGCCGCATCGAACTCGAACTCTACTCCGGCGATGCTCCGCTGGCCACAGACTATTTCGTGACACTCACCCGCCGCGGCCTGATCGACGGCACCGAGTTCGGACGCCTCGTACCCAACTTCGTTGCGCAGCAACGCAGTATTCGCGACGTCAATATGATCCGCGACGAGGTCAATCTGAACCCTCTCACACGAGGCAACCTGAGTTGGGCTTCCCGTGGGCTCGACACCGGCCCGCCCGGCTACACGCTCGGCAACACTCCCCAACCACACAACGAAGGAAACTTCACATCTCTCGGTCGTGTGATCGCCGGAATGGATGTCGTCGACCACCTCGAACTCGGCGATTCTGTCATCCGCGCCCGCATGCGGTAAATTTCCTGTCAGTATTGCGATATGAGCGATGAATTACTCAGCCCCGGTCGCACCCTCGGCGTCATCGGCGCGGGCGTCATGGGCACTGCCCTTTTAAAGGGCATGCTCGACCATGGTCTCCTTTCCCGCCGCCAGGCCTGGGGCACAGCCAAAACAGAAGGCACCTGCGAAGAAGTCGTCCAGAAGCTGGGGATCACTACCGCGCGTGATTATGACGAGCTCATCGCCGATTCCGGCATCTTGCTGATCGCCGTCAAGCCCGGCCAGGCTGCCAAGGTCGCCGAAAAACTCAAGGCCTCAGGTCTCCGCAAAGACACCCTTCTCATCAGCGTCCTTGCCGGCGTCTCCACCGATCGCCTCGAATCCTTCCTTTCGACAGAGAACGCTGTCATCCGCGCTATGCCCAACACCCCGAGCCTGGTCGGCCACGGCGTCACAGTCTATTGCGCAGGCCGTTGGGCGAAACAGGAACACCTTGAAGCGACGCGCAAGATTTTCTCAAGCGTCGGCAAGGCCCTCGAAGTGGAAGAACACTACTTCAACGCCATCACCGCCCTGAGCGGCTCCGGTCCCGCCTACATGTATCTCGTCATGGAATCCCTTGCCGATGCTGGCGTCCGTGTCGGCCTTCCTCGCGATCTGGCCATGGAACTGGTCGCCCAAACCATGCTCGGGTCGGCCCGCATGGTGCAGGAGACGGGCCGCCATCCCGCAGCCCTGAGAGACGACGTCACCACCCCCGCCGGCTGCACTATCGGCGGCCTGCTCATGCTCGAAGACGGCAAAATCCGCAGTGTTCTCGCCCGGGCGGTCGAAGAAGCCACCCGCATCGTCGAACAATTGGGCAAAGGAAAAAGTTAATCACTGCATTCGATCCGGTTTCTCGTGCGTATAGGTAAGCAGATGGGTGCTTTGCCGGACTTCCGAACATTGGTTGAGCGCAACCAGAGCATGGTTTTCTCCATTGCTCTGCGCGCTCTCAATCAACGGGAAATGGCCGAGGATCTCACCCAGGAAGTGTTTCTCAGTTTGCACGAGAATCTGGCCTCGATAGAAAGCGAAGACCACGCCCGCAACTGGTTGCGGCGCACGGCAGCCAACCGGTCGATCGACGAGATCCGCCGATTGAAGTATCGCCGTGGTCCCGCCCTCGATCAGGTCGCCGAACCGGCGGTGGACGCTGAAGAGTCGGACCCGATGTTGATGGCGCAGTTGAGGGAATCGGTGGCCAGCTTGCCGCCACTCTCAAGAATGCTCACCATCATGAGATTTCAGCAGGAGCTTGAGCCACGAGAGATCGCCGCTCAACTCGACATGCCGGTGGCGACGGTCAAAAGCCGTTTACACCGAACCATGAAATTGCTGCGCGGCAAGCTTGAGAAACGGGCTGAAGTGAGGAAGCACGCATGATGGACGAACAAGATTTCGAGCAACAACTCCGCGCGGCCCTAAGGCCGCTGGAAGCACCCAAAGGTCTAGCCGACCGTATTGTCGCCAAAGCGGAATCCCGCTCGCGCCGCAACACGCGTCAGATTTGGGTCCGCTGGGGCGCGCTCACGGCCATGTTATCCATAGGCACTTTCGGGGGCTTGAAGTGGAACGAAAAGCGGCAGGCCAGTCAAATCGAAGCCCGCCGCGCCGCCGAGCAGTTTTCGATCGCCATGGCGATCACGACCCGCAAGGTGGCCAAGATCCAACAAAATCTGGTCGTAGAGGTCCCCCTCGGCTCAAGCCGCGGTGGCCAATGAGAAAAAACATGAAACTAAAACCAATTCTCTTCGCAACATTTTTGGGCGTGCTCGGCCTATCGGCTCAAGAGCTCGACCTTGGCTTCCTGAAAGGCCTCGAATCGAAGGCCAAGGAAGCCACTGAAATCAACCTGGGGCCAGAACAGATCCAGCTCATGATGGGCTTCTCCGGCGAGGCCTCAAAGGAGCTTCTTGGCCTCGGCAAGTCCATTGAGCGCGTACAGGTTAAAGTCCTTGAATTCGACAAGGATGGCATGTACAGCGTGGCCGACATGGAAGCCCTCAAGACAAAGCTCAGGTCCAGTGAGTTCTCTCCTCTGATCTCCCACAAAGAGAAAGGCGGCTTCACCGAGATTGTGATGCGCAAAGGCCCCAAGGGCAATCGCGGATTTGTAATTCTCTCGGCCGAAGCTCGCGAGGTCACTATTGTCAATATCGTCGGCGAACTCGACCTCGCTTCCCTCGGCAAGCTCACCGGGAAGTTCGGCATCCCCAACATCCAGATGGGCCCCACCGGAAAGTCAGGCAAGGGTTCCAACAAGGACGAAGACGAGATTTAGCCCAGATCGTAATCTACGCGGTCATCTCCGAGACTGGTTCGCAACGCATTCAGCACGCTCGCCACATCGATCGCCTCCTGCAGTAACGCGCCGTACAAAGGAGGCAAGTAGCCCATCGCTGCCAGGATCATGCCGAGCGTGCTTAACCCTAGCCCACCCAATGTTGATTCGAGCGCAATTCGTCTAAGCCTGATCCCCATATGCAGTAACTCGTCAATCTTCCCAAGACTCGGCTCCAGCACCACCGCACTCGCCGCCTGACCCGTCACATTGCTTCCACCCCCAAACGCAACGCCTACCGTCGCTGCCGCCAAAGCCGGCCCGTCATTGATCCCATCCCCAACATACAAGGTCGGTCCGTCTTCATTCGCCGCCCGAATGAACTTCACCTTCTGCTCAGGCGACTGTCCCGACAACACTTCCCCGATCCCTACTTGCGCCGCCAGTTGATGTGCGGCGGCCGCCTGATCCCCCGTCAACAGAACCGTTCTTTTGCCCCTATGCCGTGCCCCTAAATGGTCAAGAAACAAACGTGTATCCTGCCTTGGGGCATCGAAGAATTGAAACACCGCCGCCAGCTTCGAATCCCGCAAGAGCAAACACTCCAGATGCCCAGGAGGCAATTCCGGCAACTTCTCTTCTCCCCGAAATTGCTTTCTGCCAATCACGGCAAATTCAGCTCCCGCCATCCGTGCCGTCAAACCCTGCCCCGCCTTCTCACTCACCTCATCGGCATCGAGCATCACCAACTGCTTGCGCTCTGCCTCATTCAGAATCGGAGAGGCCAGCGGATGTTTTGAATATCGCTCCAGGCTCGCCATCTGGGCGAGCGCCTCATCTTCACCAACGCCGCCGAACGGAAACACAGCTACCAATTGAGGTCGCCCACGTGTCAGAGTTCCCGTCTTGTCAAACACAAACGTCCTGACATTCGGAATCTCTTCGAGGATTGCCGGGTCCCGAATCACGATCCCCGCCTTTGCCGCACGCGAAATCGTACCGATCAAGGCTACCGGTATCGAGATCAATAAAGGACACGGGGTCGCCACCACTACCACAGCCAGAAAACGCTGCCAGTCGTAAGCCCACCAACCGGCAATGGCCGCAATCACCAACGCCACTGGCGAGTACCAAGCGCCCAATTGATCCGCCAGCCTCCGAATGCGCGGCCGGCGCAACTTGCTCTCTTTCATCACCGCCATGATCCGCGCGAAACGCGAATCCTCCGGCAGACGCAACACTTCGATCTCAATCAACCCTTCCCCATTTCGGGCTCCCGAGATCACCTCCACCCCCGGTGCTTTCTTCACCTCGTAAGGCTCGCCCGTCAAAAAGCTCTCGTCCATCCGAGACTGCCCGTGTCGTACGATTCCATCCGAGGGCGACACTTCATGCGGCAGAATCAGCAATCGATCACCCACCTTCACCTGATCGAGCGCTACATCCTCATGCCCCTTGCCATTCACCCGGTGAGCGATCGTCGGCAACCGCTCAGCCAGCGCACTTAACGCTGACGATGCACGCCGCACCGCATAGCTCTCGAGAATCCCGCCACCAGTGATCATCACGATGATGACCATCGCCACTACGTACTGCCCCGTCACAATCCCCGTCACAATCGACACACCTGCAATCAGATCTGTGGACCAGTTGCCCTCAAGCAACTCGCTCCCGATTCGATGCAGCACTGGGATTGCGGCCACTAACGTGATGACCAGCATGATCATTTCTTGATTCACGGCGCTAGAGTAAGAGTACATGGTTGGAAAGCTCACGCAGCGCTACGAGCGCGATGGTTTGCTCCTCGATTCAGTACTTTATCCGCCCCCCGGCCAAATGGTCGATATTGGTGAACGCAAGATTCACGTCCAAAAACAAGGCACTGGGTCGCCAACCGTCATCCTTGAAGCAGGTCTCGCTGCCTCCAGTCTCAGTTGGCGCAAAATCGACACGCTCATCGCCAAATTCGCCACGGTCTACTCATACGACCGCGCTGGCTTCGGCTGGTCGCCCTATCACGCAGGCCCCAAAGTTGCCCGCGAACTCGTCGAAGAGATGCGTCTCGCCATGCAAGCCGTCGGTGCGCCGATACCTCGCATTGTCGTCGGCCATAGCTTCGGCGGCATGATGATGCGCATGTACGCAGCCATGTATCCAGAAGAAGTGTCCGGAGTTATCCTTGTCGATGCCCTCCCTCCCGAGGAGTGGTTCCCGCTTACCCCGCAACGAACGCACATGCTCAGAAGGGGCGTCGAGCTCACTTCACGGGGCGCGTGGCTCGCTCGCCACGGCATTGTCCGCTTTGCCCTCCGCCGTCTTGAAGGAGGCAACATGTTCATCCCGCGTCTCTTTAGCGCCCTCAGTGGGGCCTCCGGCTCTGGCGTCGCCAGTCGCTTCTCCGAACAGATTCGCAAGTTCCCACCCGAGACTCGAGGCGCGATCCGGGCTCACTGGTGCCGCTCCAGTTCTTTTCGCGCCATGGCTGAATACATCGCAGAAGTGCCCGCGTCCTGCGCCCAGGCCATCATTTGCCCGGACCTTGGCGACAAGCCTCTTATCGTCCTTTCCGCAGAGCATGGCCGCTCCGGCCACCAGGGGCGACAAGCGAAACTGGCCAAGCTTTCCACCCGCGGCGATTTCCGCGTCATCTCCGGAAGTTCCCACTGGATGATGCTCGAAGAACCCCAAGTCATCGCCGACGCCGTCGAGGAACTGGCGACAAATCATCTCACCATCGTTTAGGCTAGTAATTTATGCGATTTTTCACACTGCTTGTACTCGCGTGCTCGCTCTTTGCCCAGAAGAAGACAGTCGACATGTGGCCCGGCGCTCAATACGACCCCGCCATCCCCACCATCAAGAAGACCCTCGGCTACGAACCTGGCGAGCGCATCGCCCCTCATGCCCACCTCATGAAATACTTCGAAGCCTTGGCCGCGGCGCAGCCCAATCGCGTCAAGCTTCTCGAGTACACCAAGAGCTGGGAAGGTCGCAAGCTCATCATCGCCATCATCGGCAACGACGCGAACATGAAGCGCTTGCCCGAAATTCAGGCTGGCATCAAGAAACTTGCCGATCCCCGCAAGTCTAACGACGCGGAAGCCCAAAAGCTCATCGCAAGCCTCCCGGCCACCGTCATGCTTTCCTACAACGTCCACGGCAATGAGATCTCCGGCTCCGACGCCGCGATGGCAACGGCCTATCACCTTCTCGCCGCCAAGAACGACAAAGTCGTCGACTCGATCCTCGCCAATACTCTGGTCATGATCGACCCGACGCAAAACCCGGATGGCCGCGATCGCTTCGTGCATAATTTCGAAATCGCTGAAGGCCTCGAGCCTGTCGCCAATCCGCTCGCTGCCGAACACGCCGAGCCATGGCCCGGCGGACGCACCAACCACTACATGTTCGACATGAACCGTGATTGGTTTGCCATGACCCAGCCCGAAACTCGTGGCCGTATCAAGACCCTCCTTGACTGGTATCCGCTCGTCTTCGTCGACCTCCACGAAATGGGTGGCGATTCCACTTACTACTTCGCCCCTGAGGCCGTTCCCTACAATCCACACATCGTCAAGGAACAGCGCGATGGCCTCTATTGGTTCGGCAAAAACAACGCCAAGTGGTTTGACCAGTTCGGCTTCCGCTATTTCACGCGTGAAGTGTTCGACGCCTTCTACCCCGGTTATGGCGCAAGCTGGCCGATTTACTACGGCTCGATCGCAATGACCTACGAAAACGCGAGCGCCCGTGGCCTTCTCTGGGAGAAGTCCGACGGCACCGTCTTCAGCTTTGCCCAAAGCGTGCAGAAGCACTTCGTTGCCAGCGTCTCCACCTGTGAGACCGCCGCTGCAAATCGCAAAGCACTCCTTGAAAACTTCTGGAATTACCGCAAGACTGCTATCGAGGAAGGCAAGATCGAGTCCAGCAAAGAATATGTGCTGCTTCGCCAAGGTGATACCACAGCAGCCGACAAGCTCGCGGACATCCTTGCCGCGCAGGGCATCGAAGTTCGCAAGTCCAAAGACGCCTTCATGGCAGAGGGCACCCAGGCCCCCGCAGGCTCTTACCTCATCAGCGCGGCCCAACCGATGAAGCGCATGATCCGCACCCTGCTCGATCCGGACACCAAAATGGAAGAAGACTTCCTCAAAGAACAGGAACGCCGCCGAAAGAAAAAGCAGCGCGACGAAATCTACGACGTCACCGGCTGGAGCCTCCCCATTCAATTTAATGTCAAGCAGGTCATCTCGAAGAGCGCCATCACAGCCCCTGGCGACATGGTTCTCCCCGGCAAGATGCCTCCTGGCAAGATCGAAGGCGGCAAAGCAACCGTTGCCTACCTAGTTCCGTGGGGCACCCAGGCCAGTGCAAAATTCCTCGCCGAGGCCTTCAAGGCCGACCTCAAGATCCTCAGCGCAGGTAAGACCTTCACCCAGAGCGGACGAAAGTATCCCAATGGCACGCTGATCCTCCAGGTCAAAGAGAACCCGGACACCATCCACGACACTGTCGCCAAGCTGGCCATTTCAAGTGGCGCCGACATCATTGCAACAAACTCAAGCTGGGTGGATGAAGGCCCTAACTACGGCTCAAACAACACCATCAGCCTCAAGAGGCCAAACGTTGCCATCGTGTGGGACACCCCGGTGTCGAGCCAGTCCGCCGGTGCTACAGCCTTTGTTCTGGAACGCCAGTATGGCTACCCCGTCACGCGCCTCCGCGCCCGCAGTCTGGGCTTCGTCGATCTGTCCAAATTCCATGTACTCATCGTTCCCGAGTCGCAGGGCAGCCTCGCTGGAGAGCTCGGTCGCGCCATCCCGCGCATCAAGGATTGGGTCGCGGCAGGCGGCGTCATCATTGGCCTCGGCAATGGCACTGGCTTCCTCGCCAGTGGTCAGGTCGGCTTGCTTCCACTCTCGCAGGAACTCCTGGCTAAGGATGGCGGATCCGCAAGCAGCGGCCCTGTTGCTGAAGCTGGTGGCCGACGAGTTGCCACCGGTACTACTCCGCCCCAGGCCGCCACTTCTGGCTTGGGCGATGGCGGTCCCGTCGCGGGAAAGATTTTCACCAAAGAAGAGGACTACTTGAAGGCCATTCAAAGCGATCGCGAAATGCCCGACGATGTGGCCGGCGTCCTCTGCAAGGCCAAGGTCGATACTGAATCCTGGATCGGCGCAGGTTCCCAGGAGACAGTCAACGCACTCGTCAATGGTCGTGCCATCTATTCGCCGATCAAGATCGATCGCGGCATCAACGCCGCCGTGTACTCCGGCCCCACCGATCTCCTCCAGAGCGGTTACATGTGGGACGAAAACAAGAAGCAGCTTGCCTATAAGCCACTTCTCGTAGTCTCTCGCGAAGGCCGTGGCGTTGTGGTTGGCTTCACCACCGACCCCAACTACCGCGGCTACATCGACGGCATGAACTTACTGTTCCTCAACGCTGTCCTCCGTGGCCCCGGCGTCGTCCGCTAATCCCGTTTGCTCTCATTTGGCCGCGGTGATATGATCGTGGCCAAATGACTCCGTGCTCTCGCCGCAAATTTCTTCGGTCAAGCCTCGCTGCCGCAAGTCTCACTCCTTTGATCGCCTCTGGGGGCAAAGCCACCGATTGGGTAACCCTCGGCAAATCCAACGTCAAAGTCACCCGTCTTGCCTTTGGCACTGGCACTATGAGTGGCCGTGTGCAACGCGAACTCGGTCAGGATCAATTCACCCGGCTCGTTCGCCACGCCTACGATAGCGGCATTCGCTTCTTCGAAACTGCCGAATCTTATGGCGATATGCACCGCATGCTCGGCATCGCGCTTAAGGGTCTTCCCCGCGACAGCTATCGCCTGATGTCCAAGGTCACCACGCGCCCAACCGGCAACCCCCAAGAAAAGGTCGACGAGCTCCGCAAGCTCGCACAAACGGATTATTTCGACGTCATGCTGCTCCACTATCAGCATGTCGCCACTTGGCCCACCGACACCGCCCACTGGCAGGACGGCATCCTCGAAGCCAAAGCCAAGAAGGCCGTCATCGGGCACGGCGCCTCGGTCCATGGCCTCCCCGCCCTCCGCCAGTTCCCCGGCAACAAGTGGCTCGAAGTCGCCATGATCCGCATGAATCACAACGGAACCAAGATGGATGCCGAAGAATACAACACCCGCGGCCTAGGCAACGTCAATGAAGTTGTTGGCCATGTGGATAAGGTCCGCACCGAAGGCATGGGCATTATCAGCATGAAGCTCATCGGAGAAGGCGCATTCACAAATCGCGACGACCGCAAGGAAGCGATGCGCTACGCCTTCCGCCACGCTGGCGTGCACAGCGTCACCGTTGGATTCAAGAACACCGCAGAGATCGACGAAGCCATCGAGAACCTCAACCTGGCTCTCGCATAAACCAAGTTACTTCTTCGCCTTCACCGGCACAGCGTACAAGCTCTTGCGCGCCGTGATGAACAACATGCCGTTGCCTAACTCCACGTTGGCACCGGCTTCCGGCAACAGAATCCGCGCGATCAAATGCCCATCCGGCCCGAACACCTGCGCCCCATCTCCTGTGCTCGACCATACATTGCCTTTGCTATCGCAACGGATCCCATCGGGTCCACCTTTATCGATCTTGGCGAACACCGCCCCACCCGTTACCGACTTGCCATCCGCCTCAATGTCAAACACCCGGATGTGGCGCGGAGCTCCCGAATCTGCAACAAACAGCTTTTTGCCTCCGGGCGCGATGCACAGCCCGTTTGGCTTATCAAAGTCCTTGATTACCGGTGTCAGTTGCTTCGCCACTGGGTCGTAGCGATACACATAATTTCCGGCCTGCACCTTCTTGCGCGTCCCCAGCCCGTAGTCCGGATCAGTAAACCAATAGGACCCATCTTTCGCAACGACAACATCGTTGGGTGAATTTAGATCCTTCCCCTCATACTGTTCCACCACCGTTTCGATCTTTCCGTCAGGCAGCGTGCGCGAGACCCGATGCGCCGTATGTTCCGCGCTTATCAGATTTCCCGCTCGGTCGAGCGTGTTTCCATTCGTATTGTTCGTAGGCTTGCGAAATAACTCCACGCCCTTGGCCCGCGTCCACTGCTTCAACTCATTCGCCGGGATATCGCTGAAGATCAAACAATTTTCTTTCGCAATCCAGATTGGCCCCTCGACGAACTGCATGTCTGTCGCGAGCCGCTCCACCTTGGCATCCTTCGGAAACAGCTTGGCAAACGCCTTGGGATCTTTGACCTCAAAGTCTGCGGCAAGCAATGTGGCGAATACAAGCGTTGATATCATTTCGTCGGCATCCTATCATGTCCTTCACCCGCAGAGCATTCGCCGCCAGTCTTGCCTTTGCTCAAGCCACTCCGCTTCGCAAGATTGCTCATCGCGGCGGCATTGTCGACGACACACACGCTGAGAACAGCCAGGGCTCCATCGAAGCCGCCATCGCCCGCGGGTACTGGATGATCGAAGTCGATGTGCGCTCCAGTGCCGACGGCGAACCATTGCTCCAACACGACCCAACTCTGGAGCGATTCTACGGGGTCAAACAGCGTCCCGAAGACCTCACCTGGAAAGAACTGAGCGCGCTTGAGTCCAACCCGGGCGGCACCAGCCCCATCCACTTCGACACTCTTTGCGACATGGCGCGAGGCAAAATCCGCCTGATGCTGGATATCAAAAACAACACAATGCCATCTGCCTTCTACCAGCGCATGGCCCGCTCTATGGCGAAGGCAAACCTCCTCGACAACGCGTACATGCTCGGAGGTGACCGCTGGCGCAAGATCTTCGGCGAAGGTGGTGTCAAAGAATCCGCTAACCGCAAATCTCTTGCCGCCGCAGCCGATCGCGGCGAACCCGTCGAGCAGCGTTACTTCCTGTTTGAGCTCGCCAGCGAACTCAACGAAGAATCTTTCAACCTTTGCAATCGCGTGCGGGTCGATTGCGTCGCCGCCGTCAATAACTTCCGCTACGTCATGGCCAAACGCAGCACCTGGCAAGGCCCAAAGGAAGACATCGCCCGCCTTTGGCAACTCGGCGTCCGCTCCTACCAGATCGACTCCAAATACAAACCATTACTTCTCGAGCGCCGCTAGAAGCCTGTTGAAAAAGCCCCTGTTCGTCAGTTCTGGTTTTTTCTTGATCGTTTCTTAGGCATTCGAGAAGGTTTTTGCGGCCGGGCAGAGCTCCGCCGGAAGCCGCAAAGCTTTGGTTTTTGCCCTAT
>VFZU01000088.1 GCA_016870995.1 Acidobacteriota bacterium | reverse complement strand
CACAAGTCTCTTTCCAGGCCATCGGGTGCTTCCCCCTCCAGCCAAAAGTGTTACCTATGTGCCCGGTTTATTCCGTTACCCATGTGCCCGGTTCGGACCTACCTACGCAAACAAAATCAATAGCGATTTCTGCTGCGCGCTGTTTCCAAGGGAAGGTTTCAACTGAGCGTAAAACCCAAGGTCAATTCATGCGGAAAGGATAGGAAATGGCCAATGAAGATGTGAGCCCGATGGCTTTATCGTTCGATTCGTGCTGCCCTGAACGATTGCCATGGTTCCGTTATGCGGCGAAGAGATGCGGCGTGGGCGATGGATTCGATGAGCTTGTAGACGCGGGTGGAAGGAGCTACGGGTATGTCGCCGCCGGTGGTTGCTTCATCGAGTGCGCGGGCGCGGTGGCAGGCGGCGAAGACGCGTTCGAGGGGCCAGTGTTCTGGCCTGAGGTTGGTTTTGTTGTAGGTGCCGATTGCCTCTCGGAGTGCTTCTTGAGCGGATTGACAGCGATTGGCGGGGATGGGGTCGCCCCAGTGCAGCCAGAGCCAGAACTCAAAGCAGGGTTTGCTGAGGGCGACTTCAATGCCACTTTGGCGGGCCTGCTGGAGGATGGATGTGAAGGAGCGGAGGTGTTCCGCTTCGGCATGGCGGTCGGTATCTAGCAAGAGCCAGCGCTGGTCGCCGGGCTCGGTACTGGTTTGCTTAAGTGTGTCGAGCGCTGTCTGGCCGCTGATGGCCTCTTCGCCAGGGGTGAGGACGTGGACCTGGACCCAGGGGAGGTGGAGGAAGCTGAAGTACTGGCTGACGGCGTAGCGGTCTTCGGTGGCTATGTAGATCATGGGGGCATCGCGGAAGTCGATGTTGTCGCGATGCAGGCTGCGGAGGCGTCGGCGAGAAGGAGGTGGCTCGGGCACGGTTATTGGTCCGAGGGCTTATCTGAGATAGGTTGGAGGTTGGGGATGGCGCCGAAGCGGCCTTCGATGTAGGCGGAATCGAGGCGGAGGTCTTTGCGGACCCGGAACTCCGCGATCGAATTGAGTGTGGTTTCACCAAAAAGGGATTTTTCGGCAAGCCAGACTTCGTCGCGGCGGAGGAGGCCCTGGTCGAGCAGGTGGGCTTCGTGGGTGGTTGCGAAGAGTTGAGTGGGGCGATTTGCTCCGAGGTGAAGGAAGATTTCGACGAGCCGACGGAGAAGGTTGGGGTGGAGGCTGCGGTCGAGTTCGTCGATGACAAAGACTCCGGGGGATTGTGCTGCCGTGTGCAGGAACGGTCCAAGGTCCAGGAGACGCCGTGTGCCATCGCTTTCTTCTTCGAGAGGGAGGCCGTGGCGGGAACCGGTGGGGCCTTCATGGAGGGCTACGAGGGTACGAACGTGGAAGCGGCCATTTTCGAAGTGGACTTCACCCCAGTCGGTGGCGAGCGCAGACTGGCCACTCTGGAGGGCCTGCTCAGCGTGGCGGGCAGCCTCGGTGCCGCCAAAAAGGGCCGGGAGGTCTTCGCGCTCGATCGCGCGTTGCCACACGTCGAGTTTGGAGACGCCGGTGGAGTTCTGACTGAGCAGGTTGTCCATGAACTGGCGGAGGGCGTCGTCAGAGGCGATTAGGCCAGCTTTGCCGAGCCAACTCGATTCTGGGCCAAGGATGACGAGTTGTTGGGAGAACCAGTCGAGGGCGAGGCGGATTGGGCCGGAGATTTCGGAAAGTTCGAGCGACTGGAGTAGTGAGCCAAGAAAAGTTTTATGCGCGCGTGGAGCGATGTGTGCGAGGATTGCGACTTTGGGGCCGCTGGACTTGAGGTCCTTGCCTTTGATGGTGGAGATGCCTTCGGTGGAGGTGACGCGCTCGAAGATTACAGTTTCCCGACCGTTGTGGATCTCTAGGAGCCATTCTTCTTCGATGCGGGTGGCGCTAGAGATGAGGCCGTAGCGGAGGAGACGGTCTCCGGCGAGAAAGGTGAGGTCGAGTTCGGTGTCGGGAGAGGGATTTGCGGAGAAGGCGAAGGGCGTGCCGCCGGTGGCTGGGCCAGCTGGGGCTCCGGTGGCGAGTTGCTTGAGGTAGTTTAGGGCGCGGATGAGGTTCGACTTGCCGGCGGCGTTCGGGCCATATAGGAAGCCGAGGCGGAGGATGCGGTCCGTGGATCCAGGGAGTGGGTAGGTGTGGGTGTCTAGATGGTCGGTGAGGCGCGGGGCGGCAAGGAGGTTGAGTTCCTGCTCGGTGCCGAAGGAGCGGAAGTTGCGGATGAAAAATTGGACGATCATCGGATGAAGCGAGAAAAAGTCTCGGCTGAGGGTAGTATATCGGAGTTTTTCCTTAGATGATCCGATACTTTGAGTGGGATTGTCTCGTTTGGGCGGCTTGGCGTCGGCAAAGTTGGCTAAGGGATTTCGAGGCCGAGAGCAAATTGAGCTGAAATTTCGTGCGCTTGCTAACGACGCAAGAGCTGGGAGCGGAATGCGGGGTCGGAAAGCTGGAGAGAGAGGCGGGTTGCGGCTTCCAGATCTTCATCGATCTGTTGGTCAACCTTCGCCTGATTGTCGTAGTAGAACGACATGGCGGCGTGGATCTGCGAGATGGTTAGATGAGGGTGCTGGAAGTGCATCTCTTCCGCACTCCAGCCGTGGGCGCGGTGGTCCATGACGACCTCGATCACCTTGGTGCGGGTGCCGGTGAGCCAGGCGATGCCGTTGGGGTCCAGGTGGATCATTTGGGGGCTTAGCGTTCAGTTTAGTGGGGATCAGGGAAAGGCGTTGGCGGAATTTTTGGGATTATTTGCGGGTTTGTTTTGTTGGGGTTAGTGCGGTTTGTCCTCTTTTCGGTTCGGGGTGGGGTGTAGGGTGTTGGTGGATATGCTCTCTTTACTTTTGGATTGGAATGAAGTGGTCCCCACTGCGCGGGGGGCCAGGACTGTGGAGACGCAAGGGGATTGGTGGATCGAAAAAATGGTCCACGGCCTCGTTTGCATTGCCGATGATGTGCCTGCGGCACGGGCTGCCGTCTATGACCTAATCGACCAAATGAGAGGCGACGCCCGTGGTGTCTCATAACGCTTGGTCGCGGAGCCTCGTTACTCATGGGGATCCAGTCGAAGTGTCGGCGCGGTTGTTTGGGTTTGTGGCGGATGGGAAACAAGCAGACGTTTTGCGGGCTGGGGCTCGGCGGCTTTTGCTCTGTTGCTCGCGGCAGTGGGGGAAGTCGTCGACGGCGGCCGTGCTCGTTGCGCTGCGGGTGCTTCGGGAGCCGGGGTGTCTCGTTGTGATTGTGTCGCCGACTTTGCGGCAGACGGCTGAACTTGTGTTGAAGGTGAGGAATTTGCTCGAGGCGGTGGGGGAGTTAGCGGGGAAGAGTAAGTTGACGCTGGGTTTGAAGAATGGGTCGCGGGTGTTGGGCGTGCCGGGGGATGAATGCTCTGTGCGGGGTTTCTCGGCGCCGGCGATGGTGGTGATCGATGAGGCGGCTCGCGTTGGGGATTTGCTCTATAAGGCGCTGCGGCCGATGCTGGCGCGGGGTGGGGATCTGGCGTTGCTGTCGACGCCGTTTGGGGAGCGGGGGTTCTTTTGGAGGGAGTGGGTCTCGGGTGGGGATGGGTGGACGCGGGTGAGTGTGAAGGCGACGGAGTGTGAGCGGATTCCGGCGGAGTTTCTCGAAGAAGAGAAGCGGGTGCAGGGGGAGGATTGGTTCCGGCAGGAGTATCTTTGTGAGTTTGTGGGGATGGAGAATCAGGTGTTCCGCCAGGAGTGGTTTGACCGGGCGGTGGCGGCGGGGCTCGATGTGCAGGGGCTCGATGTGCGGCTCGAAGGGGAGATGTAAGTATGCTGCGGAGCTTTCATATCGGCGTCGATTTGGGGCAGAGGGCGGACCATACCGCCATTGTTGTGGTGGAGCAGAGGGTGGAGTGTACCGGGGTGCGGGATGCGCGGACGTTTGAGTTTGAGTGGCGACGCCGGATGATTGTGACGAAGGTGGCGCGGTTGCGGTTGGGGACGGCGTTTCAGAGTATTGTGCGGGAGGTGGAGCGGTTGACGTGGATGCCCGAGTTTGAGGGTTGTGTGGTGACGACCGCCGTCGATGCGACGGGGATCGGGTTGGTGGTGACTGAGCTGCTGCAGCAGCGGAAGCTGCGGGGGGAGTTGTATCCGGTGGTGATTACTGGCGGGCAGGAGATGCGGTACAGCGCGGGGTTTTATCCGACGCCGCGGACGGATATTCTGCTGGGGGTGTGCCAGGCGTTTGAGGTGGATGGGCTGGAGGTGGCGCGCGGCGTGGCGGGGTGGGAGGGGATGGTGGAGGAGTTGAAGAGTATTCGCAAGTATCAGAGCGTGGCGGGGCCCAGGTTTGAGAGCGAGGGGCGGCATGATGATTTGGTGTTTGGACTGGGCCTCGCGCTGATTGGGGCGCGGCGGAGGGTGTTGCCGGTGGAGGGCGAACGGGTGCGGCGGCGGAGTGCTTATTAGGGTTTGCCGAAGACCATGTTGCCGAAGCGTTTGGGGTTGTGGGGGTTCGGCTTTTCGAGGCCGGAGGGGGACCACTGGCTGAGGCGGCGGTTGGGCTCGGTGCCGTCCCAGCGATTGAGGTTGATGGTCCATTGGTCGCCGGGGTTGGGGGTCTTGCCGTTGTGGAGGGGTTCGAGCTCGGAGAAGGGAATGGCGAGCTCGAGCGACCAGCCTTTGGGGGTTTTGGCGGTGGCGATCTGGAGGCCCTGGAGGTCGAGGCGCTTGAAGAGGCCTTTGCTGAGGAACATGATGTAGTCGTACATGACGGCGTCGGAGTTCATTTCGAAGCCGAAGTAGATGTCGGCCTGGGAGGGGCGGGGGTTGATGAAGGCTTCGACGGCATCGTCTTTGTAGGTGGGGTCGTCGCGGAGTTTGTATTGGGCGGTGATGTCGGAGTCGGTGCAGTCGTAGGCGATGTAGAGGTGGGTGTTGTCGTAGAGGAGGCGGGCCACCGTTGGTTGCTTGGCGCCGGTTTGGATGTCCCAGGGGAATTTGAAGTCGACGGTCTGGGCGGACTGCCAGGCTTTGTCGCTGAGCTTGCCGTCGATGGCGGGCTTGTCTTTGGTGTGGCGGACTTCGAGGGTGGGGAGATCTTGAGCGAGGGTGGCTAAAAGCAAAATGGGCAGCATGGCTGCTGCCCATTGTATGCGTTCTTCCTGATGGTTGGTTGTTACTGAACCGTCTCGGCCTTGTTGGCCTTGCGGGCAGCGACCTGATCTTGAAGCGCCTTGGACTTGGCAGCCTTCCTCTGGAAGAGAGACACACGGCCTTCGGTGTCAATCAGCTTCTGACGGCCGGTAAAGAAGGGGTGGCAATTTGAGCAGATTTCGAGACGGAGTTCGTCGCCCTTGACTGTGGAGCGCGTCGTCCATGAGGCCCCACAAGCACAGTTGACCTTCACTTCGTGATAGTTGGGGTGGATTCCAGCTTGCATAACCCTTTGAGTTTAGCACGAAGCGAAAGGATTCCGAAATCTGTTGACAGAGTCTATCAAAGTGATATCATTTTGATAGGAGAGTGATTTCACATGATTAAAGAGTTCGAGTTTCGCACCTTGCCTGGTGTTGGAATGCTCGCGCTGTTATTGAGCGTTTTTGGCGGTGGCCTTTATTTGATTGTCACGGCGTTAAATAGTGAGAATGAGAAGCTGATGATCGGGGCCGGCCTGGGGGTATTGGTGGTGGCTTTGCTGCTGATGACGGGGCTGTTTATGATCGCCCCGAATACTTCGGGTGTGATGACGTTGTTTGGCCAGTACAAAGGCACGGTGAGGACACCGGGGCTGCACTATGCGAACCCGTTTATGGGTAAGGAAAAGGTGAGCCTGCGGGTGCGCAACTTTGAGACGACGAAGCTGAAGGTGAATGACCATGACGGCAACCCGATCGAGATCGCGGCCGTGGTGGTTTGGAAGGTGGTCGATGCGGCTGAGGCCCTGTTTGAGGTGGATCACTATGAGGACTATGTGAAGGTGCAGTGCGAGAGTGCGCTGCGGAACCTGGCGACGGCGTTCCCGTATGATGCGCATCAGGAGAACCAGAAGTCGCTGCGGGCGAACGCAGTGGAAGTGGCGGCGCAGTTGAAGCTGGAGATCGAGGAGCGGGTGATGAAGGCGGGGATCGATGTGATCGAGAGCCGGATTTCGCACCTGGCCTATTCGCCCGAGATTGCGACGGTGATGTTGCAGAGGCAGCAGGCGTCGGCGATTATCGCGGCGCGGACGAAGATTGTGGAAGGTGCCGTCGGTATGGTGGAGATGGCGCTGGAGCAACTGAGCAAGAAAGGAATTGTTGAGTTCGACTCGGAGCGCAAGGCGGCGATGGTTTCGAATCTGCTGGTGGTGCTGTGCGGTGAGCGCGGGGCCCAGGCAGTGGTGAATACCGGGACGCTTTACCACTAAAGAGTTATGGCTGAGAAGAAGTCCTTTCTGTTGCGCGTCGACGCCCACATGCTTGAGTTGATCAAGCGGTGGGCGGACGACGATTTACGCAGCTTGAATGGGCAGATTGAGTATTTGTTGAAGCGGGGGCTGAAGGAGGCGGGGAGGTGGAAGGAGGCTCCAACGGAGGAGAAGTAAGATAGAGGGACTATGAATCGTCGCTCTCTTTTGTCTGTTCCTCTTGGATTGGGTGCCGCCGCGGTGTTGAGCCCGGCTCAGGTGAAGGCTAAGGCGGGAAGGCCGAAGAATATTATCTTCTGCGTGTCGGACGGGATGAGCCCGGGTGTGTTGATGATGGCGGAGTATTTTTCGAAGATTGCGCGCGGGAAGGGGACGCGTTGGGCGGCGCTGATGAACGATATGACGGCGTCGCGTGGGGTGCAGGATGTGGCGGCGCTGAATTCGCCGGTCACGGATTCGTCGTCGAGTTCGTCGGCTTGGGGATCGGGGTCGCGGATCAACAATGCGCAGGTGAATGTTTTGCCGGATGGGACGCCGCTGACGCCGATCATGCAGTTGGCGAAGCAGGCCGGGAAGCGGACGGCGCTGGTGACGACGGCGACGGTGACGCATGCGACGCCGGCGGGGTTTGCCGCTTCGCAGCCGCGACGGGATGACGAGCATCTGATCGGGTTGCAGTATCAGGACCGGGTGAATGTGGTGATGGGTGGCGGGGTGAAGTTCTTCGAGGCGGGGAAGCGCAAGGACAAGGTGGATGCGGTGGGGAAGTTTGCGCAGGCTGGGTATCGCGTGATGCGGACCAAGGCCGAGATCAAGCAGGCGGGGAAGGTGTTGGGGTTGTTTAGCGATGGGCACATGCCTTATACGATCGAGAAGGCGGACGTGCCGACGCTGGCCGAGATGACGCAGTTTGCGCTGGATGGGATGGCGGGGGCGTCGAAGGGGTTCATCATGCAGGTGGAAGGGGCGCGGGTGGATCATGCGGCGCATAACAATGACATTGCGGCGCAGTTGTGGGATCAGTTGGCGTTTGACGATGCGTTGGGGGTTTGTCTGGACTATGCCGCCAAGCGCGGCGATACGCTGGTGATCACGACGAGTGACCATGGGAATTCGAGCCCGGGGTTGAATGGGATGGGGGCTGAGTATGTGAATTCGGGGAAGTGTTTTGAGGCAATCCTGAAGGCGAAGGGATCGTTCGATCAATTGCCGAAGATGTTTGGGTCGAAGCCGACGGCGGCACGCGTGCGAGAGGTGATCGAGGCGCAGAATGGGGTGGTGATTACGCCGACTGAGGCGGAGTGGGTGGCGGCAGCGGCGGGCGGTAAGAAAGGGATCTCGATCAACCGGTTGCAGGATGTGATGTTTGGCGTGCTAGGGCAGGTGTTGAGTAACTATTACGGTGTCGGTTATACGGGGACGACACATACTTCGGAATACACGTTTATTACTTCGACGGGGCCGGGGAGCTTGCCGTTCGAAGGGTTAGTGCGGAACACGGATGTGTTTCCGCGGTTGACGAAGTATATGGGGATTCAGTTTAAGAATCCGGCGGCGGCGCAGGGGTAAGGTTTTCAGCTGCGAGGTGTCAGGATGCCCAGACCCCTGGGAGCGCGAGATGGAAGCGGGTGGCCCAATCTGTAAGACTTTGCCAAGTGCCGTCGGCGAGGGGGATGCCGTGTTTGCGGCGGTGGGCTTCGGTGCGGAGTTCGGGTTCGCCGGCGAGGAGGACTTCGTCGTAGCCCGTGGCGGGAGCGGTGGCTTTGAGGACTTGGGAGAGACTTTGGGCTCGCTGTTCGTATTCGCCGGGGTCGAGGAAGCATTTGGGGTCGAGGGCCATGAAGAACTGGCTGACGTCGACGGGCTTGCCGCGGAAGCGGATGCCACCGAGTTCGTTGGCCATCGCGCCGCCGCTCAAGACACCGCAGAGCATTTCGACCATGACGGCGAGGCCTGAGCCTTTGTAGCCGCCGAGGGGATTGAGCAAGCCGGTGTACGCGTCGATGGTTTGTGTCGTGGGGACGCCTTCTTTATCGAGGGCCCAGCCCTGGGGGATGGTTGATTGGCCGGCGGAATGAACGTTGAAGATCTTGTTGGCGGCGACGGTGGTGGTTGCCATGTCAAGCAGGAAGGGGGATTGGCCGGGGACGCCGAAGCAGATGGGGTTGGTGCCGAGGCGGCCTTGCTTGCCTTGCCAGGGGGCGACGACGGGTGAGGCGTTGCAGAGGGCGATGCCGATGAGGCCGGCCGCGTTGATGCGCTGGACCCAGAAGGCGGCTGCGCCGAAGTGGTTGGAGCGGCGTGTGGAGACGATGCCGCAGCCGTGATCCATGGTGAGCGAGATTGCTTGATCGGTGGCGAAGCGGGCGACAATTTGGCCGAGGGAGTTGTGGCCATCGATGAGAGCGGTGCAGCCGGAGTTGTGAAGTAATTCGGGTTCGCCGTTCGGTTCCATGTCGCCATGCTCGAGTTGTTCGAGGTAGTAGCGGAGGAGGGCGACGCCGTGGGAATCGACGCCGCGAAGATTGGAAGCGACCAGCGCGGTGGCCGTGAAACTAGCTTCGCTCGCGTTGACGCCGAGGCATTCGAGCAACCTTGAGCAGAGGTGCTGAAGGCCTGCGGCGTCGATCGTGGGCACGGCTACTTGAGCTCCGGCGAAAGGAGGCGCTGGAATTCCGGCTTGTTTGCCTCTTCAGCGAAGATGACTTTGGCTGGGAGGTTGATGAGCTTGGCGGGGGTCTTGCCGTTGAGCTTGTCGACGATGGTGCGGACGGCGTCGTAGCCCATCTGGAAGGGGTCCTGGACGACCATGGCCTGGATGGCACCGGCCTTCATGTCTTCGACCAGGTTGTCGGAGGCGTCGAAGGCGACGATCTTAACTTTGCCCGAGACGCCGCGCGCTTTGACGGCGAGGGATGCGCCAGTGGTGGAGGGTTCGGAGGGGCCGAAGAAGCCGCTCAAGTCGGGATGCGCGGTGAGCATGTTCTCGGCTGCGGCGCGGGCTTTGGAGCGATCGGATAAGCCGTATTGCGAAGCGACGATTTTGATGTTGGGGAATTCGCGCTCGATGACATCAGTGAACCCGCGTTCGCGATCCATGGTGGAGGCGCTGCCGGGGGCGTGCATGATGAGGCCGACGTTGCCTTTGCTGCCGATGAGTTTCGCGAGCGCGCGTCCGGCGAGTTGGCCGCCTTCGAAGTTGTTGGTGGCGACGTAGCTCGAATAGTTTTCGCCTTCGATGCCGCTATCGAAGATGGTGACCGGGATGCCTTGTTTCATGGCGCGGTCGACGGTGGCGACGAGGGCTTTGCGTTCGCTGGCAGCGATGGCAAGGCCGTCGACACGGCGATTGATCATCGAGTCGACGATTTGAATCTGGCGGCCGTAATCGGTTTCGCTGGGCGCGCCGCTCCACTCGATGTCGACGTTGAGATCTTTGCCAGCGGCCTTGGCGCCTTTCTCGACAGCGACCCAGAAGACATGGCTGGTGGCCTTGGGGACGACGCCGATCCTACGGCGCTTCTGCTGGTTGCAGCTGACCAGGGCGAGCAGCAGGAGGAGGGCGGCGTTACGATGCACACCAGCCTCCGTCGATGAGAATGTCGGTGCCGGTGATGAAGCCGGCGGCATTGGAGCAGAGGTAGGCGGCGAGGGAGCCGATTTCCTCCACCTGACCCCAGCGGCCGACGGGGATCTTCGAAAGGAACATGGCGTTCTTTTCGGCGTCCTGGGTGATGGGCAGATTCATCTCGGTTAGGAAAGGGCCGGGAGAGATGCCGACGACGGTGATGTGGTCGGGGGCGAGTTCCATGGCGAGGGATTTGGTGAGGCCGAGGAGGGCGGCTTTGGTGCTCGAGTAGGCAGTGCGTTCAGGAAGAGAGACATGGGCCATGATCGAGGTCATGTTGAAGATGCGGCCGTAGCCTTGGCCCTTCATGTGCGGGACGAAGGCGCGGCACATGAGGAAGACGCTGGTGAGGTTGGTGTTGGTGACGCGCATCCATTCTTGGAGGGTGAACTCGTGGATCTTCTTGCGGAGGTTCATGCCGGCATTGTTGATGAGAATTTGAACTTTGCCGAAGCGGGCGATGATGGCTTTTTCGAGGGCGGCGACGCTATCTTCGCTGGTGATGTCGGCTGTGTAGGTTTCGGCGATGGCACCGAGGGCACGAATTTCAGAGGCGACCTCCTGGAGAGCGGCTTCGTCACGAGCGACGAGGGCGATCTGTGCGCCTTGGGCGGCGAGTGCGAGGGCCATGGCTTTGCCGAGGCCACGGGAAGCGCCAGTGATGACGGCGACTTTGTTTTCGAGAGGTTTCATGTGGACCCCTCAATTGTATAAAAAAGGGCAGGGATCAGAACCAGTTCGCGATCAGTTACGGATTTGCACGTTGACTGGCGGGCTTGCGACGCCGGCGACGGAGATGACGAGGGGTTGATCGCCTGTTGGGGTGTTGGGTGCTACTTCGAGATTGACCTGCATTAGGCCCACGAGGCCATAGGGAATGGCGGCGAAGAGGACTCGCGCGGTGACGCCGCCGATGGTGGCAGTAACGGGGCCGGAGGGTCTGGGGAGCTCCAGGAGCGAAGAAGCTGTGGTTGGGGCATCTCCAGTGGGCACGGGTGGAGTGACCGTGGTTGGGGCATCTCCAGTGGGCACGGGTGGAGTGACCAAGCCAATACCGGTGACGAAGGCGAGGAGGATATTGCCGCGAGAGGCGCTTGAGTTGGGTACAAGCTGGCGGCCGTCGCTCGTGTAGATGCCGGGGTTGATGTTGGTAACTGGAAAGGTAGTGGTGGCGATTTGGCCAGCCACTTCCACTTCAAGGGTGGCGGTGCCAATTGGTGTTTCCCAGGGAACCTGGAAGTTGATTTGACCAGCGCCGGCAAAGAGCAGGGGCGCGACGCGGCCGTTGACGCGGGCCCGAGTGATGCCGAGGGTTTGGGGGAGCGGAAGGCGTGATGCGATGTAGTTGCCATTGCCGAGATTCGTGCCGAAGGCGCTGGCCAGTGCGCCAGGGGTAAGCGGGCCGCGATAGGTGGAATTGGGTACGACCCCGCCGGAGGCAAGAGTGGGGGCAGGGCGCGGCGCGAGGACGGTGAAGGTGATTGGGATCAGCAGAACTTGCGGTTGAGTCTGCGCGGACTCAATGAATAGATTGGCGGAGTAGGTGCCTTCGGCGAGACCCGCGACGGATGGAGTGAGCGTGATTGTGGCATTACCAGTACCGGAAAGTGGACCGATGGAGAGCCAGCTCGATTCTTTACGAGTGAATGCAAGGCGAGCCGTCCAAGGGGCGGTATCGCGAGAGATTCTGAGCGGGAGTTGAATGGGCGCGAGCGGTGCGGTGCGGTTTGTGAGCGCTGAGAACTGGATTGCCGCAGTGTTGGGGCTGAGCGTGGCTGGATTGGCGACAGGGCCGACGAAGCGAGTGGAAACGCGAGACTCTGTGCGATTGCCGAGGGAGTCGATACCGGCGACGGTGACTTCGATCACGTCGGGCGGGCGAATGCCAGACCAGCAGATGCCGCCGACTGTGGAGCCCTGAGCGGGGATGTCGAGCGAGTCGAAAAACTCGGCGATGTCTGAGCTGAGATTCTCGCCGTCGGCGATCAAGGAGGTGAGGCGGACCTTGAAGCCGTTAGTCTCATTGACAACGAGGTATTGTAGCCAGGGGCAGTTGTTGTTCATTGTCTCCTGATTTACCTGGCCTGGGCGGCTCGACAGAGTGAGTTGGCCACGCGAGGCTTTGGGTTGGAAAGGGACGCTGAGGGTTCGTGTCCAGGTGCGGCGTGAGGTGACGTCAGTGCCGCCAAGGTTGAAAACCACCTGGCTAGGTACATTGATGTTGCGGGCACGCAAGGCGACCTGGAGTGTTGAGTTTGCACCGAGCTGAGTTGAGCCGAACCACTCTGGGATCCGCGCGGAGTAATCTGTACCTCCGATCGAGAAGCTGGTGAGTTGCGTGGCGATGCCGGCGGTTTCAGCGGCGGTGACCGTGTAGAAGAAATTTAAGCCGTCGGGGTCTGGATCGGATTGCAGGACGGGGTTGGGCGAGACCGTGAGCGTGACCGAGCTGTTTCGATTGACGACGGTGACCGAGGCGTTGATGGTGAGGGGAATACTGGTTCCAGAAGAGACCGTGACGGAAGTGGTTTGCGTGCCTGGCACGGTGAGTGTAAGCGGGACCACCTCAAGGGTAATCGTGACAGGGGCAACGCTGGAAACTTGAGCGGCACTAGCCCGGGCGCGGAGCCATGGAGCCGAGGAGGCCAGTGTAACTGTTGCCGGCGTGGCAGAGACGGAGCGCAGCGTAGTGGTGGCGGTGGGTGATCCGACAACGGCGCCGCTTTCGACATTGAAGGTGAAGGAAGAATTGGACAGCGTGAGTGATGGGGCGGTCTCGTCGTCGAGAAATGGGCGGTAGGAATTGAAGGCGGAAGAGAAGCGGCCATAGCCCGAGGCCTGGACGCGGAAGTCGCAGATCGAGCGGCCGACAGGAGGCTTGGGGCCGTAGCTGAGGGTGCCGAAGATTTGGCCAGACTCATTGAGGATGGGCGATCCCGAGGAGCCAACTTCTGTGAGGCCGAGTGAGTAGGCGAGTTGGTAGTAGAAGCCTGATGGTGCGAGTTCGCCTTCGATGCGCTGATTCTGGTCCTGCGTGCGACTGCCGATGGCGATGCGACGCCACGAGCCGCGAGGGTAGTGCAGGCCTATGAAGTTGGTATTGAAGGGCATGTCGGAGGCATTCCATCCAAGGAAGGGAGTGCCCTGCGGAGGGTTGCCATTGAGCAGTAAGAGCGCGAAGTCGCCGGCATTCCAGCCGCCACCGGCCATAAAGCGGGCACCGCTGACGCGGAAGGCATCTTCGCGCATGACAGGAGTTTGGTTGCACGTGCGAGATGCGTAATTGAAGTAGGCTTCGACGGTGCGGGCTTCAGAATCAGAGCTGATGCAGTGATTGGCAGTGGCGACGTAGGGGCGGAGGCTCTGGCTGCGGGTGTTGATCATTGCGCCGTTGCAGACGTAGGAGAAGCCGTCGTCACTTTGGAACGTGTAGAGCAGTGTGGCTGCTGCGAGGTTGTTGTACTGCGGGTAGCAGGTGGCGTCGACTTCACAAGGTGCGGCGGAGATGACGGTTGCGGCGGCTGTTCCGACCTGTGGGGCATTGCGACGGAGGGCCGGGGAGATGGCGCGCGGGGTCGATTCTGCGGTTGCTTCGGAATAGATGTGGATGAGACGGTCGAGGTTCAGGGAGGGTTCGTTGGGTGAGGCTACTTCAAGGATGGCGGTATCGGCAAAGATCGTGCCCGAGTAGAAATCGCCATCGCCGTTGGGGCCTTGATTTTCGTAGGGGCCAAGGATAGCAGGGATTGAATGGTTGACGCCGGATGGGTAAATCCAGAGAGAGCCGGAGGGGAGGCTGAAGTTCGCGAAGTGCAGCCGGAGTGCGGTTGCACCAGGGGATTGGATCAACATGCGCCAGCGGGTAGAGCCATCGGGCATCGATCGCGGTTGCCAGCCGCTCAAGTCTCCGCCAAGTACCCGGGCTTCGCCAACGGGCTCAAGGCCGATCTTGGGTAGCGAGGGACGTTGTCTCGAAGGGAGAGTGGCAAGGCGGCGTGTGTTGCCCCAGGGGGCGAGCGTGTTGAAGCCTGCTGGGAGGCGTGTTGCGCCCGAGGCGGTGAGACTGCTGTATTGTTTGGGGTTGGGTGGGACAGTCGGAATCCAGGCAGGAACGGATTGGGCCGCTAGACTCGCAGCTGCAAGAATGATGAGGAAAAAGTGCATAAATGAATGAGAGCCTTGGGTTGAGTTTAGCATGCGGGAGCGAATCGATAAGTTTCCGCCAAGGTCGGCGGGTGTTTCTGGGGTCGGGGCTGAGCGCCATCGTGACCCAGGCAGCGATGAGCGCAGCAGACCGGACCGCGTTTCGGCTTTGGTTTACCTTTCTTGCCGATGCGCCAGCTCAGCTGCTCGCTTTATCAGAGGCTCTTGAAAAAGAAGACACCGTGACTGGATCTCGTATTGCTCATTCATTGCGAGGTGCAGCCTCAAACGCTGGGGGCGAAGCGCTGATCGAGATGGCGCGCAGTATTGAGTCAGGATTGAAGGCAGGAGAACTGAGCGAAGCCAGACGAATCTTGCCGGAACTCAGCAGCAAGTTCAGCAGGCTCAAGCCGAAACTCGAAGCCTTTATCGCTTAGTTCCGAACCGCAGAGAATTGCGTATTACTTTCCATCCAGCAAGAACGTAGCTGCGACGCCTTCCATGGTCGAGAATCCGGCGTTGGCTGCTGTAAGATGCGCCGTGCAAGATTTGACCTCTCCAAGGAACAGATGCGGGTGAACGTTAATCTTCATTTCACGCATCTCCATTGATCCGTAGAACAGCACAGGAAACTTCGCCGTTGCTGACTCGATGCGATCCTGTACGACATACCGCTCTCGGAGCGCTTGCTTCAGTGCGCGGTCCCAGGCACCCTGTTCGGTGAGCGAGCCATCGAAAACCGGCAAGGATCCGGTGGCGTCGTTCGGAATGAGCAACAGTTGGTCTTTGTTGGCCGAAATGAAAGCTGGCAGGTCAATCGTCTCGCCGTCTTTTGTGGTCTTGGACTGGCTTACGATTCGGGTCCAGGGAATGTAGCTTTGAATTGCTTTACGTTCGGCGGCCGGGAACTTGCCGGTGACCTGGTTATCGGTCAGCAAACTGAACATGGCACGCTTCTGTGCCAATTCGGCGCGGAACGAGTTTACGATGCAGACCTTGCCATCCCGGTAGGCTTTGACCAAAGGATGATTCAGATCGAAGCGCAACAGAAATTCTTGAAGTGAGGATGCCCGGTAAAGGAGGTCGATTGTGTAGTCGCCCTTGGACAGAGCCCCATTGCGATAATCGAGCTGCTCAGGGTTGACCAACTCGGCGGAATAGCCATGCTTGCGCAGCAACTCCACCAAAACCATGTACTCAGCTCCATCCACGGTTTGAAATGGCTGCTTGAATTCGAGCACCGCAATATTCGGCTTGTTCTTGCCTCCATAAGATTTGTACGCCTTGAGAATCGCCGAGAGAAGATTTTTGGTTCCGCCAAATTTTGTCAGTGTATACTTCTTGCGAAATTCCTTAACCGGGGCCGCCTCGTAAAACATCTCGGCAAGCAATTCGCCGTAGGCCAAACCCATGGCCGAAGAGGCCTGGTAATTCTGAAACTGGAGGCTGCCGTTTTGCAGGACGCTGTTCCACAGCGAGGTAACGTGGAGGAAGTTATATCCCGGGTTGATCGACGCCAACATGCGCTCGGCGGGCAGTAATTCCATTCGCTGCAATAGTGCAGGTGTCGCCAAGGCCAGGGTCTCCAACCGTTCGATGGCGGATTGCAGGGTCTGGCCAGCCTTTACAAGCGTGTCAAACTGCTTTCTCGAAATGAAATGTGGCCGCAAAAAAGGGCTGGCCAGACGAGTGCCAACAACCATCCCATGAGCCCGCATGCGCTCAGTGATAGCATCCGTCCATTCCAGGTTTGCGTGGGGTTGGCTTTCGAGAATTTTGTGGTAGCGAACGATTGCATCGTCCACAAGCTTTTGCGCCATCGGTTAAACTTTGCTATCAGTATGGCATACGCAAGCCGCTATGCAAAGTTTCTGCGCCGATTTTGCGCGGGTAAGCTATTGATAGGATAGGACTTGCCAAACCCTTAGGGAAAGTAGTAGATATCTTCGGTGAAACAGACATATTTTTTGATCGTTTTTGCGGCGTTCACTGGCGCCGCCCTGGCTGACGATGGCATCTGGCTGGTGAACGAATTTCCTCGCTCGATCGTTAAGTCGAAGTACGGATTTGAAGTCTCGGATTCATTCCTGCGCAATTTGCAACTCGGCAGTGTGCGTTTTAACAACGGGGGCTCGGGTAGCTTTGTTTCCCAGGACGGCCTCGTTTTCACAAACCACCACGTCGCTTCGGACTGTATTCAGAAACTCTCGACAGCCAGCCAGGATTTGATGCGCGATGGGTTCCATGCGCGTACGAGGGAGGCGGAGAAGCGTTGTCCAGATCTTGAGTTGAATGTTTTACTTAAGATTGAAAATGTCACAGAACAGGTGAAATCTTCGACACCTGCCGACGCGACGCCTGCACGAGCGGCTCAATTGCGGCGTGCTTCTATGAGCGCCATCGAAAAGACATGCGCGGACCGCACAAGGAATCGTTGTGACGTCGTGACTCTCTTTAGTGGGGGTCAATATCATCTGTATGAATATGAAAAATATACAGATATCCGTTTGGTCTTTGCTCCGGAAAAGGACATTGCCTTCTTCGGTGGGGACCCGGACAACTTTGTGTATCCGCGGTGGAATCTGGATGTGGCGTTCTTCCGGGCCTATCGTGATGGCAAAGCCGTGACCCCACTTCACTACTTTCCCTGGTCGAAGAACGGCATCCGCAAAGGCGAGCTGACGTTCGTCTCTGGTAATCCCGGGTCCACGGGTCGATTACTTACGTTTGCTGAACTCGAAATGCAGCGGGATGTGCAACTCCCAACCACTCTTGGCAGGTTGAAGAGCCTGATCGCTGCACTCAAGGAGTACTCGAAGCTCGGCCCAGAACAAGCTCGAGTAGCACTTGAAGAAATCTTCGGTAACGAGAACTCTTATAAAGCAGCTTCTGGTTTTTATTCTGGACTCCAAGATCCCGAATTCATGGCACGAAAGAAGGCTGCCGAATCCAAGTTGCAGGCCGCCATCAACTCAAATCCAGACCTAAAGGCGAAGTATGGCACAGTGTGGGCGGAGATTGAGGCGATCGCGAAGGCGAACCGGGAACTCTACACGCGGCTGGCAGCGCTTGAGGGTGCCCCGAATCAATATGGCAGCATTCTGCCGATCGCTCGCATCATCTACCGTCTTGCCGACGAGACTGCGAAGCCTGATGCCTCCCGACTTCGTGAATTTGCTTCCGCCGGCCTATCCAGCCTTGAAGCGGGCATTTACAGCGACGCTCCACTGGACAAAGGATTAGAGAAGGTCATTTTGGAGCAGTATTTATTGTTTCTGGTCAAATCGTTAGAGGATAAAAATCCAGTAGTTCTTGAAGTTCTTGAGGGTCGAGCCCCTTCGCTGGTGGCCGAGGCGGTGATTTCAGGAACCAAGCTGTTCACTGTGGCAGAGAGAAAGCGATTGGCGGCAGCTTCGCTCGAAGAACGGCTAAAGGATCCGCTCCTTCGACTTGTTTCGCAACTGGACGTCGAAGCACGCCGCGTTCGGAAGCAGTCCGAGGACCAGGTGCAATCCCGGCAGTCGATTGAGACAGCCAGACTGGCGCAGGCTCAGTATGCTCTCGGCGGAACCATTTATCCAGACGCAACTTTTACGTTTCGTGTGAGCTTTGGTCCCGCAATTGGTTACAAAGACAAGGCTGGCAAGGCGATACCCTGGATGACGGATTTCAAGGGAATGTACGCTCACGCGACGGGGGTGGATCCTCTTGCCCTTCCGAAGCGGTGGCTCGATGCGCGAAAGAAGCTCAATCTCACTGTTCCCTTTAACTACGTCACCACGGCCGATACCCACGGTGGAAATTCCGGCAGCCCGACCGTCAATACGAAAGGCGAGATCGTTGGAATCCTCTTTGATGGAAATTTGGAGGGTCTGCCGAACCGCTATCTGTTCACCGATGAGCGGGCACGCAGTGTTCATGTTGCGAGCCAAGGTGTACGGGAAGCTCTTGTTAAGGTTTACTCAGCGACCGAGCTTCTCAAAGAATTGGGTTTCTAGCGCACGAGTTGAAATTGCACCCGCAATACGGCGATCTGATCGACCGGTTGGCCTTCCCGGGTAGCTGGCCGGAACTGAATCTGGGTCGCTGCAATGGCTGCATTTTCGTCCAGGCCATGTCCCAAGCCGCTGACCACAGACAGGACCTTCAGCCTTCCGTCGGCGCCGAACTGGATCCGCAAGGCAACCTCACCTTCAATGCCCAATTGCCGGGCTGCCTCAGTATAGGCAGGCTTCGGCTTTCGCAAAATCTCGACTGGCTTCAGCGTGCCCTCAGGAGCAGCTGCTTTTTGGGGGCCCGTTGGCGGCAATGTCGTGTCGAATCCGCCCACGGCCTCTACTCGCAAATCCCGACGCGTGGGGCCGATCGACTCTCCCATGCCAAATCCGGCTGATGCAACGGCCCTAGCCATTTTAGGCTTTGCCGCTACATCCATCCCTCCAAACTGTGTCGATTCGACCATAGTTCGGGGTCTCATCGGCGCAACAGGGGGAGTTGACCCTTCAAAGCTAGTGTTTCGAACTACGGGTTGCTCTCGAACGGCAATCGGTTGGGGAGTGGAAAGCGAACCAACTACGACTTCTACCTTTCGCTTGGGTAAAGTTGGGATGGCCGGAGTTGGTGGGGTTGCGATCGGGGGAGTGACTATTTCAGGCGCTGGAGGCAGCTCAAATGGAATTGAGGATTTCGCTGGGCTTGGTGCAGGAATCACCGCACGCTTCACCGGAGGGCGGGGCAGCGGTTTCGGTGAAAGAGGTGCAAGCTCTGGGGCAGAGGAAGGCAGAACCAGGCTCACCAACCGGCGCTGCTGTTTCGGGACGTTTTCGAGTGATGCCGACCCCAGCCACACAATCATGCCAACCAAGAGAAGATTGGCCAACATTCCGTAAAGGGATCGCTGGGCCGTTCGCCCGGCCGGAATCGTCTCCAGGCTTTGAAACTGGGGTGCGGTGACATCGGTCATTTCGATTCCGCTTTGGTTGCTCGCGTGAGCCGCAGATTGACTGGGGCGACCTCAAACGGCATCTTCTCTCGAGCTGAGAGGAGATTGACGGCCCGCGTGCGCATGAGGAAACTCTCGTTCGACCACGGTTCGAGCCGAACCCTCGACCCAAGAGGTAATGCCGCGATTTGTTCCAGCTTGGCGTCCTCGATCGGCGGTGCTTTCTCAAGCAACTCTATGAATTCGGGAGTGCGCAGGTATGAGGAAAGTTCATTGCCGAGGGTGGATTGAATCAAACGCGGCAGTGCTGGCGACTTTCCCTGCAACGCTTTCAGAAACAGGCCTGCGCCAGCGAGTTTGTCCTTGTAGGGAGAATTGGCCAGAATGGAGCTGGCCTTTTTCATGGCAGCCGCCACTTCATCGGGGGTGCGGGAGAAGCGGAACCGGTCTAGGACTGCCTCGTCCTCAACCATCGTCCGGTCATTGAAGGCATATTCCGTTTTGGTGCGGTGCGCCAGGGCGATATGCGCCAGCTCCATGGCAACCACCAGTGCGAGGCTCGCCTCATCCGGCAGCGTATCCACCAATCCTCGGCTGATGACGACCGTATTGCCGATCGTGAATGACTCAAGCGGCGTAGTCAGCATCAGACGGCACTGCGCCTCGATATCCAGTTGATTGGTGGCGATCAAATTGTTGGCCACCGTATTGAGGACCTTATCCACCTCACCAATGGGCGCGACCAGGCCGATCTTCTCCAGTCGCTCGATGACGTTGAATTCTGCCTCACGCTCCCATCGCTGTTGTCCCTCGAGCGGAGAGACTTCCGTGCGCGCCGCCGCATCATCGATCTTCGTCTCACTTTCAACCAGCATCGAATTCAATTCATCCAGTTTCTTGCGGCTCTGGGAGTCATAGCTCCAGATCCGGGTCAGCCCCTTAAAGGGAGCTCCGGTGCGTGTCCCGGATTTGTCGGAGATCGAGTCCTCGATGTAGACCATCGCCGGCACTCAGATACCCTGAGCCGTTTGGGTACGCCAGCTATCAAAGTGGTAGTACACTCCATCCGCGCTGCGCAGGGTGTAGGTCCCGTTGACTCGGACTACAGAGGCGTCCTGATCTTCGACCCAGATTCTGCCAATAAACTTTCCGGCCTGGCTCGGGTCGAGTGGAGCCAGATCGAAAACGAGGCAGCGTACCTCTCCCAGAAACTCGCGCCTTACGAAATCGAACCGATAGGTTTTGCGGTCGAAGGATTTGGCGTCGATCAGCGCCATTTGGGCGAAGCCGACCGGGAAGAAGCCGACCGGCCCGGTTGCTTCCGTTGCAACGGGCGGTTTTCGAAAGAAGGGCATTTTTGCCTTTTTCTCGGGCCTCACTTCGGAGACGATCACATCCACGCTGCGCTTGACGAAGGAGGCATAATTGACAGTTTCAACAAGTTTCAGTCGTCCGAGGAAGTAGTGGTCGCGGCCTTGACCGCCATTGCGCTCCGCCAAAGCTTCTTCCTGGATGTAGGTTTCGACGATGGGGCTGTGGGCGGCCAGAGTCTTCATCATCTTCTGATGCGATGATGCGGTCGAGCAGCTTATCGACAGCGCTTGAACCTTCGGTCGCCTTTTCATCCGCTGCTGCGAGGCAGGGCAGAGCGATTGCGCCTCCCGAGATGGCAGTCATCTATTGTCGGCGCGTCCCCAAGTGCGCTTCTGCGGTCTTTCTGGTGTTCACGATAGGCTTATCGGCCCGATGGATCGAGTTTTGAACTCACTCCAAGCCGCCGAACAGTGATTCAATAGCAATGAGCTCTACTTTGCCCGACTCGGAACTCGTCACCATCGCCAACTACCTCTTCCCCCATGAGGCGCGGATTGCCCAGGCGCATCTGGAGGCATACGATATTCCTGTGTTTCTGGAAAACGTGAATCTGATCACGAACGACTGGCTGCTGGCTACGGCAATTGGCGGAGTTCCCTTGAAGGTCCCAAAATCCTACGAGGAAACGGCTCGTGCGCTGCTTGAGGCGGTCGACCTCGAAGAAGATGTCGAAGAAGAAGAGAATTAAGCGCTAATTTACCGTTTCGTTCCTTCGTCCAGCCAGTAAACGAACCCAATACCCATGAAGTAGGCCAATAGGTCGAGCCACCCAAAGGTGAGCCCGATCAATCTTGCCGTGAAGCGCACGACCAGCCACTCGCTCTGAAACAAGGAATCTCCCGCTCCGCGATTTTGATGGACAGCTCCCTGGGACATTTCATAGAGAAAATGTTCGAAAGGAGATGTTCGATGTCGAGAGAAAACAAACACGATTCCGGGGCTGCGGAAGGAGCCCGGAGGG
>VFZU01000087.1 GCA_016870995.1 Acidobacteriota bacterium | reverse complement strand
GTCTCGGCTACAAAACGCCAACTCAAGCTCGTCGCGATTTTTCTGTTGAATTCAAAATTGCTGCGTGATTCAATGGCAATAATTCACTCCCAACGCGCTGTCCACCACGTCCGGAGCGGAACAGGAACTGGAATGGATCTGGATGAATCTCTGGTCGGTTCAAGATCGATGGGTAACGCCAGAGCCAATGCCAGCCTTCGAAGGCGGCCCCGGTCAGAAAAAGAATAACCCCGCCAGAAACGCCCCCAGCCAGGATGCGCCAGCGCCGATGCAAAAGCAGGGCAACTGGAAGGAAAACCAGGAAATGAGCCTTGATTGAACAAAAAGCGAGGAGTAAGCCTGCCACGAAGGGAAATCCGCGGGAATCTGCCCATAGTGCGAGCGAAATGGCGAACAAAATGAGAGGGACATCTTGGGAGTTGACGAAATTGGCCAGAAGAGGGATCGAAAACGGCAACAGCCAGAGCAATCCTTTTCTGGCCCGATAGAGCCAAACGAACCCAATCATGGCAGCCAGATTGAGGGCCTGAAAGAGGGTGTACGCCACGGGATAAGGAAACCATCCCAGGGGCTTGAGCATTACGGCATAGAAATCCGGCCGGATGTAGAGGACGCCAGGCAGCCAGACTCCGGCAGCCTGCCGATGCTCCCGTTCCATTGCCTGGTCGGAATGGAGTTCGCCCGTGCCAACCAGTTTCGCGCCGCCGTAAAAAGCCAGAAAATCGTTCTGCCCGGCGAAGACACGCCGCCACTGCATCTGGCTGCCGAAGGCCAGAACAAGCAAAATGCCGGCAATCAAGCCAATCTGCTTCACAGTCGCAAATCGGCAGATTGCCGGCAAATCCTTATAACCAGCGGGCTAGAGCCTGTGGATCTCCTGGAGACTCCAAACGCGCGCCGGCGTGGTTTGCTTCGCTGCCATTGCCTCGGCCGCGGCCTTGGCGGCGGACATCGTCGTGATACACGGTACGCGGTATTGGATCGCGGCCCTTCGAATCGCCTTTTCGTCTCCGAAGCTGACGCTGCCCATCGTGGTGTAGATGGCGAGATGCAAGCCTCCGGTCTTCATGAGGTCGACCGCGTTGGGTCGGCCTTCGTTGACCTTGTAGACGATCTTCGAGGGTACGCCAGCGGCTTTGAGCGCATTGGCGGTTCCGCGCGTGGCGACAAACTGGAATCCAAATTCCTTCAGCTTGAGAGCGATGGCGACAGCTTCCGGCTTGTGCCGTTCGTTGACACTGATGAAAATCGTTCCGCTGGCGGGGAGGGGAACTCCCGCACTCAGCTGCGCCTTGCCAAACGCTTCGCCGAACGTTTCACCCACGCCCATCACCTCACCTGTCGAACGCATCTCCGGGCCAAGCACCGGGTCAACGCCCGGGAACTTGTGGAAGGGAAGCACGGGGCTCTTGACGAAGAACTTCGTCACCTCAAGCATGCCGCTGGTGCGGCCGCCGGTGAGGTGCTTCAGATCTTTCAGCTTGTGGCCCAGCATGAGGCCCACGGCAACTTTCGGCAACGGAATGCCCGTCGCCTTGCTCACGTAAGGCACGGTGCGTGAAGCGCGTGGATTCACTTCGATCACATACACCTTGCCGTCCTTGATCGCGTACTGTACGTTCATCAGGCCCACTACCTTCAGGGCGCGCGCGAGGCGCACGGTGTAGTCCTCGATCGTAGCCAGCTCAGTAGCAGACAGCGAGTAGGGTGGCAGAACACAACTGGAGTCGCCAGAGTGAATTCCGGCTTCTTCAATGTGCTCCATGATGCCCGAAATCAGAACGTCTTCGCTGTCGCTGAGGCAGTCAACGTCGACTTCAGTGGCTTCTTCAAGGAAGCGGTCGACCAGCACCGGGCGATCTTGCGAGAAGTGCACGGCTTCCTGCATGTAGCGGCGAACCATGTCTTCGTCGTAGGCGATTACCATGGCGCGTCCGCCAAGCACGAAGCTTGGACGAACCAGAACCGGATAGCCGATCCTTCGCGCTACAGTGCAGGCTTCTTCAACGCTGGTGGCGGTGCCATTTTCTGGCGAAGGAATCTGCAATTCGTCGAGCAGTTTGGCAAAGAGCTTGCGGTCCTCGGCGAGGTCGATGCTCTCCGGCTGGGTACCGACGATCGGCACACCGTGACGCTTCAGGCTGAGTGCGAGATTGAGCGGTGTCTGCCCGCCAAACTGTACGATCGCGCCGTCGGGCTTTTCGGTGTCGTAGATGTTCAAGACTTCTTCAAGCGTGAGAGGCTCGAAGTAGAGACGGTCCGAAGTGTCGTAATCGGTTGACACGGTTTCGGGGTTGCAGTTGACCATGATGCTCTCATGGTCAAATTCGCCGAGCGCGTAAGCGGCATGGCAGCAGCAATAGTCGAACTCGATCCCTTGACCAATTCGATTTGGCCCGGAGCCTAGGATCATTACTTTCTTGCGTGTGGACGGCGCGGCTTCGCACTCGCTTTCATAGCTGGAGTACAAGTAGGGCGTGAAGCTCTCGAATTCCGCAGCGCAGGTGTCGACGCGATTGAAGACCGCCTTGACTCCCTGCTCCTTACGGTAAGCCCGCACCGCGTCTGTCGTAGAGCCCGTCGCCTTGGCGAGGAACGCGTCGGAGATCCCGTCGCGTTTGGCCTGCCGCAAGGTGGCGGCGTCGAGGTCGTTGAGCTGCTTGCCCTTCAGGCCTTGCTCTTCTTCCACGACATCCCGAACCTGACGCAGGAACCAGGGATCGATGGCGGTGAGCTCTTGCACTTGTTCAAGCGTCCAGCCACATTCGAAGGCAAATCGGACGTAGTTCAGCCGGTCTGGATTCGGCGTGATAAGCCGCTGCCGGATCATGGATTCGTCATAGACTTCGGCCTTTTCGCTCTTGCCGGTTTCCAGCGAGCGCATCGCTTTGCCCAGGCTTTGGCGGAAGGTCCGGCCGATCGACATCACTTCACCGACGCTCTTCATCTGAGTGCCGAGCACGGGAGAAGAACCCGGGAATTTCTCGAACTGCCAGCGCGGGATCTTCAGCACGACGTAGTCGATGGTGGGTTCAAAGCAGGCTGGTGTAACCCGCGTAATGTCATTCTTGAGTTCGTCGAGGCGATAGCCAACGGCGAGCTTGGCGGCGATCTTTGCGATCGGGAACCCGGTCGCCTTTGATGCCAGCGCGGAACTGCGGCTCACCCGCGGATTCATCTCGATGATGATCATGCGACCGTTCGCAGGGTTGATGGCGAACTGTACGTTCGATCCGCCCGTGTCGACGCCGATCTCGCGCAAGCAAGCCAGCGAGGCGTCGCGCATCATCTGGTATTCGCGGTCGGTGAGGGTTTGCGCCGGGGCAACCGTAATCGAGTCGCCTGTGTGCACGCCCATCGGGTCGAAGTTTTCGATCGAGCAGACGATGATGGCGTTGTCGGCGAGGTCGCGGATCACCTCCATCTCGTATTCTTTCCAACCTAGCATGCTCTCTTCGGCGAGCACTTCATGAACCGGCGAGAGGTCGAGGCCGCGCTCGAGGATTTCGATCAATTCTTCAGTGTTGTAAGCGATACCGCCGCCCGTGCCACCCAGCGTAAAGCTGGGGCGCAGAATCAGCGGGTAGCCGATGTGTTGTGCGAAAGAGAGCCCATCCTCGACATTGGTGATCAACATCGATTCCGGAAGATCGAGCCCGATCTTCTTCATCGCATCCTTAAACAACAGGCGATCTTCCGCCTTCTTGATGCTCTCAACCTTGGCGCCGATCAACTCCACGCCGTATTGCTCAAGCACGCCTGCTTCCGCCAGCGCGATCGAGAGGTTCAACCCGGTCTGCCCACCAACAGTGGAGAGCAACGCATCCGGGCGTTCTTTCTTGATCACCTCGGTGGCGAATTCCACCGTGAGGGGTTCGATGTAGGTACAGTCGGCGAGATCCGGGTCGGTCATGATCGTGGCCGGATTCGAATTGATCAGGATGACTTCATAGCCGTCCGCGCGGAGTGCTTTGCAGGCCTGGGTGCCAGAGTAATCGAATTCGCAAGCTTGGCCGATCACGATCGGTCCCGAGCCGACGATCATAATTTTTTTAAGGTCGTTGCGACGTGGCATCGATTACTCGCCCCCTTTCCATTCGTCCATCAGCTTCACGAAATCGTCAAACAGGTATTGCGAATCATGAGGCCCTGGGGCGGCTTCGGGGTGATACTGCACGCAGAAGAGCGGCATGTTGCGGTGGCGCAGGCCTTCGAGAGTGTTGTCGTTCAGGTTGATATGGGTCAGATCGATTTCGTTTTGGTTTAGCGAATCAGGATCGACCGCGAAACCATGGTTTTGCGCGGTGATTTCGACCTTGTTGGTCACCCGATTGAGCACCGGATGATTGCCGCCGCGATGGCCAAATTTCAGCTTGAACGTCTTGCCCCCGAGGGCGAGCCCGAGAATCTGATGTCCGAGGCAGATCCCGAAAATCGGAGTACGACCCATCAGCTTGCGGATCTGGGCGGCCTGATGTTGCAGAGGCTCCGGATCGCCGGGGCCGTTGGAGAGGAAGACGCCGTCTGGCTTTAGCGCCAGCACATCTTCTGCGCTGGTTCCGGCGGGCACTACAGTCAGATCGCAGCCAACATGCGCCAGGCGGCGAAGAATGTTGCGCTTGATGCCGAAGTCGAAGGCAACCACCTTGTGCCGGGCAGCGACGCTGGCACTGATCACTTCTGATTCCGACACGGGAGTGACACCGTCGCGCCACGGATAGCTCACCGGAGTGGACACTTTGTTGGCCAGATCCATGCCAGCCATGGATGGGACCTTCTTGGCCCGTTCCACGAGAACCTTCGGGTCGAGAGTTGTCGAGGAAATTACCCCTCGCAATACGCCGCCCATACGCAGTTTGCGAACCAGGGTGCGGGTGTCGATGCCGGTGACCGCCGGAATGCCCTGGCGCGAAAGAAACTCATGCGTATCGGCATCGCTACGCCAATTGCTGGCCAGCGGAGAGTATTCGCGAACAACGAGGCCTTCAATATAAGGCTTCCCAGCCTCATTGTCGGCTTCATTGGTGCCATAGTTGCCAATTTGCGGGTTGGTCAGAACCACAATCTGACCCGCATAGGAAGGATCGGTGAAAATCTCTTGGTAACCGGTGAGCGAGGTATTGAAAACCACTTCGCCCGCTTTGTCTACGGGCGCACCAAAAGCTTTGCCCTCGAAGACTGTGCCGTCTTCCAGGGCGAGCAAGGCATTGTTCAACCTTGGGTTCTCCTTAAGGGGGGATTTTTCCTAATCTAACACGATGTCGCGCGATTGCTAAACTTGACTTGAAACGCTATGTCCGCGACAACCAGCACGACGCTTGAGGCGGTGACAAAAACCGCCCGGTTCGAGTCTATTTCGCTCGAAGCCGGTGCCGTGTTTTCGCCTGTGGAAGTCGCTTATCAAACCTACGGATCACTGAACGAAGACAAGACTAATGCGATTTTGATTTGCCACGCGTTTACTGGCGATGCTCACGCCGCTGGCTATTCGAGCGAGGATTCGCAATCCGGCTGGTGGGACAACATGGTGGGCCCAGGCAAGGCGATCGACACCAACAAGTACTTCGTGATTTGCTCGAACGTGCTGGGTGGTTGCAGAGGCACCACTGGGCCTTCCTCGATCGATCCGAAAACCGGTCAGCCCTACGGCATGCACTTCCCGATGATCACCATCGGCGACATGGTGAGGTTGCAAAAGATGCTGGTGGAGAGCCTTGGCATCCGCAAGTTACTCGCCGTCGCTGGCGGATCGATGGGTGGCATGCAGGCTCTGGAATGGACTGTGGCATTCCCCGATGCGGTTGCCAGTTGCTTGGCAATTGCCACAACGGCGAGGCATGGGGCGCAACAAATCGCGTTCAACGAAGTCGGCCGCCAGGCGATCATGGCGGACCCGGATTTTCACGATGGGGATTACTATGCCCACCAGGCCAAGCCGGGCCGCGGCTTATCGGTGGCGCGCATGGTTGGCCACATCACCTACATGAGCGACGATTCGATGCGCACCAAATTCGGTCGCCGTCTGCGGGGCAAGGATAGCTTCTCATTCGATTTCTCGGCTGAGTTCGAAGTGGAAAGCTACCTGCGCTACCGGGGCAGCCGCTTTGTCGACCGGTTCGACGCGAATTCCTATCTCTACATCACCAAAGCCATGGATTATTACGACCTGGCTTCGACTCACGCCACATTGCCGGCGGCGCTTGATGCTGCCAAGTCGCGGTTTCTGGTGATCAGCTTCACTTCCGACTGGCTTTATCCCAGCTATCAATCTCTCGAGATCGTCAGTGCACTCCGTGCTCGCAACAAGGATGTTGCCTACGTTCAATTGGAATCGAACTACGGACACGACGCCTTCCTGGTCGAAGTGGAAGAACAATCTTTGCTCGTGTCGGGTTTCTTAGATACGACCATGCGCATGGAGCGCCATGAGCCCCGATCCAGCGCCACAGACCAAGATCTGTTTGCCCGCAAGGATTTTTCGGTCATTGCAAATTGGGTGGCTCCCAGAAGCCACGTGCTCGATCTGGGCTGCGGCGACGGAACCCTGATTGCTTGGCTGGGGCAGAACAAGCAATGCGACGCAAGAGGCGTTGAGATCGATCGGGACCTGGTTCGCCGCGCCATTTCGCGTGGGGCCTCTGCCTATCAGGGTGACATCGAAAGCGGCTTGAAGGATTACGACACCGAGGCTTTCGATTACGTCATTCTCTCGCAGACCCTGCAGCAGGCCCGCCAGCCGCTCGAATTACTGCGGGAGATTTTGCGGGTCGGAAAACACATCATCATCGGCTTTCCGAACTTCAGCCACTGGTCGGTTCGCTGGGCGCATCTGGTCAGCGGTCGCGCACCACAAAATGAGCTGTTCCCGTTCGAGTGGTACGAATCGCCAAATATTCACTTCGTCACCATCAAAGATTTCGAGATGTTGGCCAAGCGCGAAGGCTGGGTGATCGAAAAGAAAGCCTTCCTCGCCGGGGATAGCGAAGTCACCGCAATGCCCAATCTCACCGCCGAAATCGCTGTTTACCTCTTGCGGCGATAGCCGCTCAAACCCTCGGCGATCTCCTTTCGCCCCACATTCGACCCCATCCATCCCTTGCAACTCCGTTGCGCCTTGCTGTCTGCTGCGTTACTATTTTTCAATGCCTCATCGGGGAATGTGGTCCACGTCGGTGATCCTCCCTGCTAAGCTCACTCTCTCTCAATAAGGGTTTGATCATGCGCGATAGCTCCTTTTTCTGCCTGGTGCTGCTTGCGGCGGCCGCTCTTTTGCCCGCCCAGATCCAAAATGCTCGCGTGGAAGGCAATGTTCTGGATAACTCCGGTGCAACGATTCCTGGCGCCAAGCTATCGATTGTGAATGTAAAGACGCAATTTAAGTCCGAAGCCGAATCGAGCGCACAGGGCTTTTACTTCTTTCCGAGCTTGCCTCCCGGTATGTACACGCTGACAGCCGAAGCTGGCGGCTTTCGCAAGTCTACGCTGGCGAATATCGAAATTAACGTCGGCGTGAACATCCGGCAGGACATCAAACTTGAGGTGGGAGCCGTTGGGGAAAGCATTACGGTCGAGTTCAACGCCGTTCGCGTTCAGACAGCCGAAGCGACAATCCAACGCGCTGTGACTTTGCGTGACATTGACACCCTCCCGCAGTTGGGCCGCGGCCCGATCGCACTGGCGACTTATCAACCCGGCGTGCAACTTGGCACCAGCCCCAACGATCCCAGTTTCGCCCGCGTTAATGGAATGCGGCAGGGTTCGAATAACACGACTCTCGATGGCATCGATGTCAACGACGCGGTGCTTCCCAGACTCGGCTTGACGATGAATGCCAATAACACGGATTCCGTCGAAGAATTCCGCATCATCACGAATGGCGCAAAAGCGGAGTACGGGCGCAACGCGGGTGGCACGGTCGAATTGATCACCCGTTCCGGCACGAATCGTTTCAGCGGAAACCTCTTCGAGTACCACCGCAATACGGTTCTCAATGCCAACAACTTTTTCAACAAGTCGAGCGGGATGGAACTGCTGCGACCCAGGTTCATTCAAAACCAGTTTGGCGGATCGATCGGCGGGCCGGTACTCATCCCGAAAGTCTTCAATGGCAAGAACAAGCTGTTCTTCTTTTACAATTTCCAAGGGACACGTACCGCTCAGGAAGTGGTTCGCAATCGAACGGTTTTCACTCCAGAAGCCAAAGCGGGCATCTTCCGCTGGGTGGTCCCGGCCGGCCAGCCTGGTGCCGGTGAGACCCGCAGCTTCAATATCGTGCAAAACGATCCGCGCGGCATCGGAATTGACAGAAAAGTAGCTCAAAGCCTGGCGATCTTGCCTGCTCCCAATAATTTCGATCTTGGTGACCGGCTGAATACCGCTGGCTTTCGCTTCAATGCGCCCGCCAACAACAATGGCGACCAGCACACCATGAAGACCGATTGGAATGCGACTTCCAAATTAAGGACGTACTTCCGCTACTCGTGGTTCAGAACGCAAACCTTCGCGGATTCACTCAACAATGCCGAAGCCACCTTCCCGGGCCAGCCGAATGGAACGCAAGGCGGCATCCGCTCCGGTTATTCGATCGGAGCCACCTGGACTGCAACGCCCAATATCCTGAACGAGTTGATTGTCGGGTATTCCGAATCCTCGGTTACGTTTGGCCGCGTTCGTGGAACGAACTTCCCCGGGGAGGCCTTAATTGGCTTCAACTTGATCACGAATCCGATTCCAACTGGCTTTGGCTCGGCTCGCAACTCGCCAGTCAATCCCCAGATCTCGGACAACTTGTCTTGGAGCCGTGGCAATCACACCTACAAGATGGGGTTCCGCTATTCCAAGACGACTCAATTTCAAACCAGCGATGCGAACATTTGGCCCACACTCGCCGTTGGGCAGGGCAATGGAAATGCTGCGCCCACTTCGATTGGCCCCACAGGAGCACAAATCGCCTCCGCGGACCGGCAGCGTTTCGACAACATGTACAACGATCTGCTGGGGCGTGTGAGCTCTGTCAATACAACCTTCTATAGCGACTTGGCCACCTTCCAGGCCGCCGGAACCCCGCGTGTCCGGAACTTTATCTTCAACGACTATGCGGGATATTTTCAGGATGACTGGCGCATTCGCCCGAACCTCACTCTGAACCTCGGGCTGCGCTACGAGTTTTATGGAGTTCCCTTTGAGCGCGACGCACTGCAGGGAAATATCGTTCAGAACATCGCAGGGTTAGTGAATACGGTAAGCCAGATTTCCGACCTTACCGTTCGAAAGACGAACTCCTGGTATAACTCCGACAAGAACAACTTTGCTCCCCGAGTCGGTATTGCCTGGAGCCCATTCAAGAGCGGCAAGACCTCGTTCCGTGCTTCTTGGGGTATCTTTTATGACCGCGTCATCGGAGCTGCCAGCATCGACCCCGACGCAACTACACCTGGCTTCGCGCAGGCTATCAACATCTTCCCGAACCAAGCCGCGGGTAGCGATGTGCGTGCCAGCGATCGCTTCGCTCTTCCTGCTCCGCCCGCAACCCCAACTCTCACACCTGTCGCGAATCGAACATTCGGAGCCATCAATCTGTTCGAGCCGAATTTCCGGCAGCCCTATGTTTCGCAAACGAATTTCACGATTCAGCACGAAATTCTAAGAAACACAGTGATTGAAGCGGGCTATGTTTCCAATCGCGCCATCAAGCAGGTTCTCGACCAAAACGTAAATCAAACTCGCGTTTACGGTGGCTTCCTTCGGGACTTCCAGGAGTTACAGGCATTCCAGGCGAATGCTACAGCCCCCGGAGCAGGCAACGTTCTCGTGCGGATGTTTGGCACCCCCGGCGCCGCGATCACAGCCATCGGTGCCACGCCCGTTAGGCAGGGAAGTCTGGGCGCAGCCGCAAACACCATCGACACCAACAACTTCTCCCGGTATGCCAACGCCGGGGTGAATGACTTTTACCTTCGGAACTTCCCGCAGTTCACCAATGTGAATCTGACCACGAATGCTGGCAGGACCTACTATGACTCCTTCCAGTTCAGCTTGCGGCGTCAAGCCGGAGCTCTCAAGGGCGCAGTGAATTACACATGGTCCAAGACGATTGATAACGTTTCGACGGACGGAAGCGGCAATGCTGCTCTGTACGATAACTACAATCTGAGCCTGAACCGCTCACTCTCCGACATTCATCGGCCCCACACCCTGAACTGGTCGGCCAGCTACACGCTGCCAATCGGCAAGGGCAAGAAACTGGGCGGAAACATGCCGGACTGGTTGGATCGCGTGGCTGCTGGCTGGGAAGTGGGCTCGCTTGGCATTTTGACCTCCGGGCAGCCCCTGGTGATCACCTCGGGTCTCACCACAGGCCCCAACAACGCAATTAACAGCAACGCCGACTACAGAGGAACCGATCGCAGCATTGGAAAGAGCGAGCGATTCGGTGGTGGGGTTCGATTCTTCACTCCGGAACAGGCAGCGTTGTTCTCGGTTCCCGTGGCTGGCTCGATTGGCAATTCCGGGCGCAACACGTTCCGCGGTCCTGGCTTCTTTAACACGGACATCTCAATCGTGAAGCGGTTCCGGCTCGCCGAGCGCACCTTTATCACCTTCCGCGCGGAAGGCTACAACATGCTCAACACGGTGAACTTCTCTGCTCCCGCGGTGAACCTGCAGACGCCTCAGACCTTTGGCATCATCTCGGGCACTCCGACGGGGGCATCCAACCAGTCTGGCGCTCGCATTCTGCAGTTTGCCTTGCGCCTGGATTTCTAAGGCTCGATATCGGTGGGCTGGCCGGTTGATCCGGTCAGCCTGAGATACAGCCATGCTCTCGCCACGCGCGTCTTGCGGTCGACTGTGGATTTTGAAATCTCGAACATCTCTGCCGTCTCTTCCACACTGCACCCCAGCAGATAATCCGCTTCGAATAACTCCGCTTGCTGGCTGTCCAGTTTCACGAGTTCGGCCATCGCATCTGCGTAATCCAGCGCCTCAGCCCCCATCACGTTAAACCAACCTACATCTTCATGCAGCGGAACAAACTCGAGATCGCCGCCCCGCTTTTCGCGACTCACACCCCGAGCGTGATCGACGAGCGCCAGCCGCATCAATCGCGCGCAAACACTGTAGAAGTGAACTCGATGCTCGAACCGCGGTTCTCTTTGCCCCATTAACTTGATAAACAGTTCGTTCACCAGAATCGTTGGCTGCCAGGTGTGTCCTTTGCGCTCCCAAAAAATAAGGATTTTGCCAGTTCCTGCAGTTTGGGGTAGACGTGAGGCGCAATCCGGTCAAGAGCGGTTGCGTCGCCCCCGGCCCAGTCCTTCAAAGATTGCGTGATGACTGAGTCCATGCCTTGCAAAAGGAGTTTAGCATCGGTGCTGACGTGTTCCGCGCCGAATCGTCGCATACTCTCTTTAGGAAGCAACCGCTATGAGTGTCGATCCTCGCTGGCAGCGAGTGCAACAGCTATTGGAGATCCTCGAAGACGTACCCGTCGCGGATCAGCAGAGCCATTTGACCGCACTGGAGCCAGACGCAAGCCTTCGCGAAGAAGTACTGGGAATGATCGCCGCGATGCGTGATGAGCAAAGCGCCAAGCCAGTCCCATCTGCGCCCGCAGCCGAATCGATGCCATCTGAAATCGGTCCCTACCAGATCCTCCGCAAACTGGGTTCTGGCGGTTGTAGTGTTGTCTATCTGGGCTCCAGGACCGTGGCTGGCATGCTGCAGCAGGTGGCCATCAAAGTCCTTCGAGAGAACCTTCAAGATGCGGCGGATCTGGCTCGTTTCAAGTGGGAGCAGGGAATCCTGGCGCGGCTCGATCATCCTGCGATCGCCCGATTCTTGGATGCAGGAGCTGATAGTCAGGCAAAACCCTACCTGGTGATGGAATATGTCGATGGCGAACCAATCGACAGCTACTGCCGGCGTTTGAGTCTTGGCGAAACTGCAAGGCTGAGGTTGATTGCGAGTGTCCTCGACGCCCTTCATGTGGCGCATCAGAACCTTGTCGTGCATCTCGATTTGAAGCCGTCCAACATCATGGTCGACCGTCGGGGTGCTGTAAAGATTGTCGACTTCGGTACCGCGAAGCTGCTCGAGAATCAAACCGATTGGACGACCACTCGCCAGTTGACGCCGTCCTACGCGAGCCCCGAGCAGTTGCGTGGCGAAGCAGTCTCGACACTTTCGGATCTTTACAGCATCGGGCTTACTTTGCAGGAACTTGTCTCAGAAGTGGGCGGCGTTAAGGCGCGAGCCTCGCTTGCTTCCATCGCTGAACGGGCTTACGGCCGCAACTCGATCAAGACTACTTCGATTCGGCGCGATCTGGATGCGGTGGTCTTTAAGGCTCTTGAGTCAGAGAGCCGATTGCGATATCAGAGTGCCGCCGATTTTGCCGCCGACCTCCGTGCCATTGTCGAGAGCCGTCCGGTGATCGCCCGCAAGCCAACGTTGCAATACAAGGTCGGGAGATTTGTCGCTCGGATCCGGGGCGGGGTGTCGTTGGTTGCCATGCTTGTCGTGGCACTTTTGATCGTTGGCGGATACTCGTTGCGGCAATATACGTAACGTATTGCGGAGGTCGAGCGATCTGCCGCGATTGCAGATTTTCTGCGCACCATGATCGAATCTTCGAGCACAGCCTATAGCGGTGAACCCGCTTTGACGGTTCTTGAAATGATCCGGCGCTCTGCCCCACGCATCGAAAAGACCGTAAATCTGCCGCTGGCCGTGCAGGCTAGCCTTCAGTCCAGCTTTGCTTACGTCGCCCGCGAAGCGGGTCGCGAGGATCTGGCAAAAGACTTGGCCCGACGCTCCGTCACCAGAGCAGATAAAAGTGGTGAGCCGGATCCGCGGGTCATCAGCAGGCAGACTCTGGCTGAGATCTCTCTTCGGCTGGGACAGTGCCCCGAAGCGATTCACCTATTCAATGAGGCAGATGCTCTGTTGGCTTCGGCTCGGCCGCGACTGAAGCCCTTGCAGCTCAACGGCTACTTCATTGCTCGCGCAAACGTTAAATCCAGATGTGAAGCGAACCCACAAGCGGCTGTGGAACTTTACCAGCAAGCTGCCACGATCCAAGGCATCAGCTCAATGTCCGCTGCGGCAACCGCTGTCGGGTTGGCGCTGGAGCTCGCTCGGCTGGGCCGCAATACTGAGGCGGTTCAGGTTGTGGAACGTGGTCTCTCCGCAAGCCGTCAGGACCTCGAAGCACGCTACTTCGAAGTGGCGCTAAAGCGAATTCTCTCTTAGGTACAGCGCAAGGCTGGCAATCGGGCTGAGGCTTTAGCTGCTATCGACCGAGCCATCGGTTTGTCGCGGGGCGCGTGAATCGCTCTGAAGAATTGCGTCTTCATACGCTCCGCAGCGGAATTCTCGCCGAGATGGGCAAAGCCGCTGAAGCCCGCAATGAAGTAGCGGCCACACTCGATAAATCATCCGACGCCGGACCTTCTCGTTGGATGCTCTTCGCCGACGCCGCTGAAGTCTATTCGAAGATTGGCGATTGTGAACTCGCCGCTAAGACTTACTCAGGTGCTGATGCCTTGATTGGCAAGAATTGGCCCAGAGACTGGCTCGGCAACCGGCTCTATTACGCTTCGGAATGTGCCGTAAAGACCAATCCAACTGAGGCCGTTCGCCCCGCCAAAGAAGCGCTGGCAACCTATGGCAACCTGTTGGGCGAGAAGGCAGAACGCCGTACCAGATTGCTAGTACTTTCGATTCCAAAATAGCTGAAGTACGTTGCTGACAGCCATCGCGAACCCTTTTGAAGACCCACTTCATAAGGAGAATGTGATGATCAAACGATGTATCTTGCTGGTGCTTGTATCCAGCCTTTTCGCCGCTGCTGCGCCGATCCAATGGAAGGCCGCTGACGGGGGTAACGACCACTACTATGAGTACTTCCGATCCGTTTCAATATTCAATGGATTCTTTAGCTTTAATACTGCCAAAGCGAATGCGGAAAGCTCTTCCTATCTTGGCCTGAATGGCTATTTGCTCACTGTCACATCTGCGGCGGAAAACGAGTTCATCCGCACCTCGTTCCCTTTCCTTTTCGACCTCGGCAAAACGAGCAACCTTTGGCTTGCTGCCTCGGATGCACAGGTCGACGGACAATACCGATGGGTGAGCGGCCCGGAAGCCGGTCAATTGCTAGCCTACTCGAACTTCGCTACGCCACCAGTGGCACAAGGTACCAGCAATTTTGCTGCGATGGTCATTAATGCCGTAATTCTTGGTGCCCCAACGACGGCTAGATGGACTGAGTACGACGCAACGAATCGAACCCTTGGATGCGCGGTGGAGTACGGTGGCACCACACCCAGTTCCAACGCCGTTCTAGAGCCATCGAGTTGTGTTTTTGCCGCCAGCTCATTGCTTGCCTTGGCAGTCGCGCGCTCCCGTTGGTACCCCAAGACACGCGGTTAAGCACTGGATTTCGGCGGTTGGTCCCAACTGACTAACGGACTGCGGGCGGATTCCCCTACACTCCCACCAAAAGGGGAATCCGCTTTCTATGCGCTTTCTACTGTTTCTTGCTTGCTCTGTTGCAGCCCTTGGCCAGGTGGTCAATGGACGCATCGAACTCCAGATCATCGATTCCACTGGTGCCAGTGTGCCTGGTGCGAAGGTGACCTTAAAAGATAGCCGTCGCCAGATCGCCATGGGTGCCGAAGCAACCACCAGTGGTGACGGCGCTTTTGTTTACGCCAGCCTGTGTCCTTCGATCTATGAAATCCAGGTCGAGGCGACGGGCTTTCGCAAAGCAGTGTTGGGCAACATCGAACTTTTCTCGGGGCAACCCTCCGCCAGACAGTGAAACTGGAATTGGGACAGGTATCGGAGGCCATTTCGGTTGAAGCCAACGCCATTCAGGTCAACACCGCAGATGCCCAGAAAGCCCGCAGCATCAGCATGCGTGAAATCAATACTCTGCCCCAATTGGGGCGCGGTCCGCTGGCGCTCGCCGCACTCACTCCCGGCGTCAGCGTCGATGCTGGAGATCAATCCTTTTCGCGCGTTAACGGCCTGCGTCAGGGCTCCAATAATACTCGCCTCGATGGCATCGACGTCAACGACAACGTGGTGCCGCGCTTTGGGTTGGCGCTCACGCCCTCCAATACCGATTCCGTCGAGGAAGTGCGCATCATCACCAACGGTGGTAAGGCAGAGTTCGGTCGCAGCGCCGGCGCTCAGATTGAAATGGTCACCCGCTCTGGCACCAATCAGTTTCATGGCAACGCCTTCGAATTTCTGCGCAACAGCAAGCTCAATTCCAATACGTTCTTCAATAACGCCGCGAGCACGGCCCGGCCCAAGTTCAACCAGAGTATCTATGGCGGCAGTTTTGGAGGGCCCGCCATCAAGAATAAGGTCTTTTTCTTCGGCAACTTTCAGGGCACTGATTCCCGTCAGGACGTGAGCCGCAACCGAACCGTGGCAACCAGCGAAGCCAAGCAAGGCATTTTCCGTTGGCGCGACTCTGCTGGCAACATCCAATCCTTCGACATCGCTCGCAATGATCCTGCTGGTCGTGGGGTCGACTCCCCTATGCGCAATATATTCAATCTGACGTTGCCAGCCAACAACACCGAGGTCGGGGATGGCCTCAACACTGCCGGACATCGATTGAATATCGCCGCTCCGGCTAAGTCCTATCAGGGCACCGGGAAAGTCGATTGGCAAATGACTCCGCTGCATCGCATCTTCTTCCGCTACTCCAAACTCAAGGCTGAAACCGTCGACAACCTGAATAATGCGGAGCGCACATTTCCCTCCCAAAAAGACAGTGCCATCCTCAATGATCGATATGGCTTTTCGATCGGCTCCGATTGGACCTTGTCGCCCAATCTGATCAACGAATTTCGTGCAGGCCGGCAATTCGGTCTCACACAGTTTCTTCGTCCAGACCGGCCGTCGGGGCCAGCGGTGTTCACGGTTCTGTTTACCGATCCAATCAATACAGCCTTTGGGCAGCACCGCAACACACCAGTGAACGACTTCACCGACAACCTCACAATTTTGCGCGGCAAGCACACCTTGAAAACCGGCGTGAACTTTCGCCATGTGAAGCAATTCGCCGAAAACTTTGCAGGCATTTATCCGAACGTGAACCTCGCCCGTGTCAACGGTAACATCGCGCCAGCCGCCTTGGGGCCCAGACTGGGCAAAGCGGAGTCACCTCCGCCGTGCGCCAGCAATTTGAAAGTCTTTATAACGAGGTGCTCGGGCGCGTTGGACAGATTAACACTACCTTCTACAGCGATCTGGCTCAGTTTCAGTAAGCCGGCTTGCCGCGCGTCCGCAACTTTGACTACAAGGAATTCGGCACATTTTTCCAGGATGACTGGAAGATCCTCCCGAACCTGACGCTAAACACCGGCGTCCGCTGGGAATTCCGCGGAGCGCCCACTGAGATGAATGGCTTTCAGGGCACGCTCAGCCGCGCCGCAGACGTGAATCCAGCAGCAAACATCGCCGACTTCCGCATCCAGAAGTCCGGTGCCTGGTTCGGATTCGATAAGAACAATTTCGCTCCCCGGTTCGGATTCGCCTGGGATCCGTTCAAGAGCGGCAAGACGTCTGTGCGCGGCAGCTATGGCGTTTTCTTTGACCGCATGATCGGCTCGGCCGTCAATACGGTCGATGGCAATACTCCGGGATTCGCTCAGACTGTGAATACGTTCCCGAACGCAACTCCCGGAGCAAACCGAAGCGTCGCCGGCTTGGGGAATTCCGACTATCCACAACGGCCCGGCGCACCGGATCTGTCGCCCGGCCTCACCAGGCAGACCTCGGTCGTTCTGATGAACCCGAATCTTCGCACCGGTTATGTCCACCACTTCAACTTCAGCATCCAGCAGGAGATCGCTCGCAATACGGTACTCGAAGTCGGCTACGTGCGCACGATGGGCGTCAAGCTGTTCATGAACCGCGATCTGAATCGGCCGCGTCTCGATGGAGACTTCCTGAACGCTTGCCGCGAACTTCAGGCATTCCGCTCAAATGGCATTGCCCCCAGCGCCAATAACTCGATGGTCCGCCTGTTTGGCAGTGCCGCCGCTGCGGTATCGGCCATCGGCGGCGGCACGATCGACCAGGGGCTTGCAGGTACAGCCGCGAACACGGTTGATACCTCGGCTGCCAATTACAGCCGCTACGCGGCGGCTGGGCTCAGCAACTTCTACATCCGCAACTTCCCTCAATGCAACCAGTTCATTTATGGCACCAACGACGGCCGCAGCCACTACAACGGCCTGCAGATGTCCCTCTCGCGCAATGCGGGCGGGCTGCGTGCGACTGTGAACTACACCTATTCGAAGGCCCTCGATAACTCCTCTGACGAGGCAACGGCTTCACCGCCGCAGGGTCTCCTCTCGATAACTTCGACCTCAGCTCCAACTACGGTCGCATCACTGCGGACCGTCCCCATGTCATGAACTTCCTGGCCAGCTATGCGCTGCCTTTTGGCCGCAACAAGCGCTTCCTCACCGATGCGCCAGCGATCGTCAACAAGTTCATTGGCGACTGGGATCTCGGTGTGATTGGCATCCTCCAGTCTGGCCGGCCCTTGCCGATTCTGAGCGGTCGCCGTACTGCTGGCTCCACAGCCAGTCAATTGGCTGACTTCAATGGCACAGATCGGTCGATGGGACAGGTGCGCGTCCAGGGCAATGGCGTCTTCTATTTCCTGCCCGATGAAATCAGCCGCTTCGCTTTCGCCCCTGCTGGCAGCGTCGGCTCGTCTGGCCGCAACAACTTCCGTGGCCCCGGCTTCTACAATCTCGATCTCGCCTTGTCCAAGAAGATTCCACTCACGGAACGCTTCAAGCTCGGCTTCCGCATGGAGATGTTCAACGCATTGAACAAGGCGAACTTCGACAACCCAAACAACAACTTCTCGATCCCGAACTCATTCGGCCGGATCACCGCGCTCGTGAACGGTTCGTCCGGCAATGGTGCTCGTGTCATGCAGGCTGCACTTCGCTTAGACTTTTAGGCATGCAGCGCCGCTCTTTTCTGGCTCTTTCTGGCGCGGCTGCGATTTCGCAAGCCGCGCCTTCTGGTATGCGCATTGGTGTGACGGATTGGAACCTGAGCCTCTCCGGGAAACTCGAGGCCATCGACCTGGCGGCACAGATCGGCTTCGCCGGGATCGAGGTCTCGCTAGGCCGCAAGCCTGTCAATGGCAAGTTGCCGTTCGCTGATCCCGCCCTTCACGCGGCCCATTTCAAGCGAGCTCGCGAAAAAGGAATCGAGCTCGTCTCAACTTGCCTCGATATCCTTCACGTTAATGGCCTGAAGAACGACAAGCTAGCGGAGACCTGGCTGGCTCAAGCGATCGAAATCAACCGTAGCTTGGGCCTTCGCGTCATCCTGCTGCCGTTCTTTGGTGCCCGGCAATTGGAGACCCATGCCGAAATGGATTACACAGCCGATGTCCTGCGCAATTTTGCGCCTACCGCTGAAAAGGCGAATGTCGTGCTCGGGCTTGAAAACACCAATTCCGCCCGGGATAACATTCGAATCCTCGACCGTGCCCGGTCGGCCGCCATACAGGTGTTTTATGACACAGGGAATTCATTCTCCCGAGGCCATGACATCTATCGCGAAATCCCCATGCTCGGCAAAGAACGGATCTGTCAGTTTCACCTTAAGGACAATCCGAGCTTCATGGGGCAGGGCGGAATCGACTTTGCGAAAGTAATCGATGCCATTCGAGGGATCGGACATCAGGGTTTCCTTGATTTAGAGACCTCGTCCCCCACTCGCGACATCCCCGCAGACATGGCCAGAAATCTCAAGTTCCTGAAATCATTTACGGCCGGATAACTATACACTTTGCGGTGGTGTATAGCGTCAAGTTAGGCACTCTAAAACCAATTGTCATTCATTCTGGAAGACGCGTAATTTTTTTGCATGTCGGCTCAAAGTTTGAGAAAAATAGAAATTTTTGCAACTCCCTCCGTTGACAACCGTCTAATGGCGGTCTACCCTTCAATTAGCTATCACGTCTCAACGATGTGACAACAGATCTTAAATGTACGGAGGATCCTCGAATGACTTTTCAAGTCGGCGAAAAAGTGGTTTATCCCAACCACGGCGTCGGAACGATCGAAAACATCAGTGTTCGTTCATTCGGTGCTCAGAACGAGCGGTTTTATCTTCTCCGTTTGGCCTACAGTTCGATGACTGTAATGGTTCCTTTCTCGCACGCCGAGGAAGTTGGACTTCGCAAGGTCACTCGTAATACTGAAGTTGCCAAAGTTTTGAACTTCCTCGCCTCCGGTACACCCCGTTGGAACCCCGATTGGAAGCATCGTTTCAAAGAAAACACCGAAAAGATGAGCAAGGGCTCGCTGCTTGAAATCGCAGAGGTTTTTAAGACCTTGTTGCTGATCCAGGGTGACAAGCCGCTCAGCTTCCGCGAAAAGAAGATGCTGGAGCGCAGCCGCCAAATGCTGCTGGCCGAAGTCGCCATCTCCCGTACCTTAGCTGAAAAAGACGCGATTGAACTTCTGAGCCGTTCTTTACTCAAGTTCAAGCTCCGTTTCCCGGAACCCATCTAAGGGTTTCCCCAAACCAAATCCTCAGTTGTTGAAAAGCCGGGCTCGCAAGCCCGGCTTTTCCTTTGCAAAATCTACCGGAGGGGTATAAGGAATCTCTGTAGACCTGCCGATACAACCTTAGACGGTAGTGTCCCAGATGAATTGTCTCCACTGCGGCAAGAAGCTCCCCATGGTGAAAAAACTCACCTCAGAGGAGTTCTGTTCCGTCGCGCATCGCCAGGCCTATCATGATGAGCAGGAACAACTTGCGGTTGCTCGCCTGCTTGAAGACCGGCAACGGCGCAAGCCCTCCCGTAAGCAGCGCAATAAGGAGAATTCTCCCGCGTTTGCCAGCTTCCTTTACGAGAATGTGGGCCTCCGCACCATTGCGCCCGCACCATGGCTGGCTGCCCTGGACCTTCAATTCAAGCCGGACACTCAAGTTCCAGGTAGTTATCTGCGCCTATCCGCAGCCAAATCTGGTTTGGCCGCCCCCGAAATTGGTGCGCAGGTCCCTTCACCTTTTGGGAGTGCCAGCGTCGAGCACGCGATGGCAGCACTTTCTCAGGTGCAACTGCTCAACCCTCCTTCCGAGTTTTGCATTGTAAGGCTGGCGCCTGAACGTAGCTCGTCACCGGTAGAGGTCCCGCTAGAAAACTCGATCGTGATCCCTGTCAGTGCTGAGTTTCCCGAGGCGATTGAACCCGTCCTCGTCCCCGTCACGCCACTCACTCCAGTAGAACTCCCTTCATCGAGGCTCCAGCCAAAGCAGAATCTGCCCCTCGACGCTGTTGATTTCACTCGTGCGGCCGGCGCTCAGTTGCCATTTGATCTTGCACTGCGCTATGAACCAATCACCGCGCCGTACCCAGATCTCCCAGTCGCGCATGATGAACAATTGGTCCCGGGGACAAGTCTTTCGATGGCGGCTTATCCGGCAACGGAACCTGACCTGTCAGATTGCCAAGTCCCTGCATTGCAACCCGAAATCGAAGCCGCCGCGGAGTGGTTGCCTTCTGAGTTGATTGCAGATCTGAAACAGCCCATGGGGCTTTCGCCGATTCAGGGGCAAACTGAATTCCAGATCGGTTTTGCCGTCCAGGAAAATGAACCGGCCTTACCGCTTGCCGGCGGACTGAAACGCCCGCTCCTGGTTAAGCCCTTGCTGCCAAAGTCTCCCGCATTGCCGGAGAAGTTGGCTGATGCTGCGGCACAGAACACTCCTGTCAGCCTGCCCGTGCAGGCCACCGAATCCTTACGCGCGCCACGCATCGCCTGCTTTGCAGGTTCAATTCAGAGGCTCTTCGCTCGCCCGCTTGCGATTGCGCCGCGCAAACCGAGCCTGGCTTCCGCTGGGGAGTTTCCGCAACCAATTCCCGAGATACTGCTTTCGGCCCAAAGCCAATCCTCAGTTGCAATCCTCAACCGTACGCAAGGGAAATGCGAACCTTACGAGAACTTGTTCTCACACCCCGAATCCTTCTTGAAGAGCGTTGTGGGGAACTGGACCGCGGCGGACAGCCTATTTGCCTTCAACGAGCCGATTCCGCCTAAAGCCCGCATCGCAAGTGTGCGTCGCTCGACTTTGTCGGTTCTGGCCAAAACATTTCGCGCCTCGCGCCAAACAGGCATCTCGGTTCATCCCGATCCAGCGATCCAGCCGCCTGTCATGCGCGAATGGCAACACCCTGAAAAGCTGGCGCTCATTTGCCCCAAACCGCAGTTGCGCATCCTTCCGGCTCGCACCTCAAATTCTGCCTTGTCCGCGCTCAGCCCGTTCTCTGGCGCCAGTTATCAAAAATCATGGGAAGCTCTGACCCGCCGTTGGCATGAGGCCCCGAACGATTTGCGCTGGATTGCGATCTCCCGCTCCGCGATTTTGATGGACAGCTCCCTGGGACATTTCATAGAGAAAATGTTCGAAAGGAGATGTTCGATGTCGAGAGAAAACAAACACGAT
>VFZU01000086.1 GCA_016870995.1 Acidobacteriota bacterium | reverse complement strand
CGATGAACTCTTCTCTTTGCTCGATCACACAAGTCTCTTTCCAGGCCATCGGGTGCTTCCCCCTCCAGCCAAAAGTGTTACCTATGTGCCCGGTTTATTCTGTTACCCATGTGCCCGGTTCGGACCCCTGTCCTTCGCAAGTCTGATCAGAGTAGCGGCGGGGGCTGGTATGTGGTTCGTTCGCCGTCGTCTCATTGCAATACGGCTCTTGAGGCGCGGTTCCTTTATTCTGATCAGCCTGAGCTCTCCGAACTTCACTTCGCAGCGGATAGACAAATCTGGAAGCAGCGAAATGCCGAAACCGGAACGAACGAGCGCTTGGATCGGCTCGGTCCGTTTTGCAGCGCCGCCGTGAGCCAGGTGATCCGCCCCCGCACTGCGCGCCGTTTATGACGATGTCGGCCTTGATCGAGTCGCACGGTGGGGATCATGAGCCAATCGAAGCAGTTCAGGCAGGCGAGCGGCTGAAGCAGCGCCACGACCTGCCAGGCTCGGAGCAAGGAGGGAGCAGCCGTCATCCTCCGACAAACTCCGGTATCTGGGTTCTGAAGTCCCTTCTCATTCTGATCATAGGAGTTCTTTCCTCAAGATCTCGCACATGGCGCGCTGCCGCTGCTGGCACAGCTTCGCGGGCGGTTACTTAGTGAATAAGCATATCTTCGTGGGATGAAAGGAACGCCGGGCCGGGCACCAAAGCCGGAAGCTCAGCGCAGACCTGCGAAGAACTGGGCGAACGAACGGCTGGGACGGCTCATCGACTTCTCAACCTCATTTCCGAACCGGCCGACTGGTCGCAACGTCGATGGAGCAGTGTGAAGTTCGACGCCTGGATGAGGCGGTGGCACCATGGCAGGAAAGCGGCTGAGATCTTCATTTCCCCTTCGCGCGGTTGTCCAACCTGACAACCTTATGCCGAATGACCCGTTCGCGCCAGGTCTGGGCGTCCATCTGATTGGAATAGGTGAATACGATATGAAGCCGTCCGTCGGCGGCTTCGATGACTTGCGGATAGTTGGCCACTTTGCCGTCTTTGGCGGGGTTCAAGGTTAGACCGAGTTTCCAATCCACCCCGTTGGTCGAAATCATCAGGTCGAGTTGGTCGCGAGAGCTCTTCGAATTGGTCGGCGAGTTCAGGAGGCAGATGTGCGTGCCGTCGCGGAGCGTGCGCGGGGCGATACGCTAATGGGACTGCGGTAAGGCGGCCAAGCCTGTGATTTCGGACCACGTTGCGCCCCAGTCGTTCGAGGTGGCCATCGGGGTGTTGTTGCCTTTACCCTCGTTGCGCCCGAGCGCCATCAGTTTTCCGCCGCCCAGCACCAGGAAGCCGGGTTGGATGGGCTTGAACGTCTTGTTGGCAGGGAGCACCTGAGCTAGCGACCAGGTCCGGCCCATGTCGGTGGACTTCTCGAAGTGCCAGGTCAGCTTGTCGAAGACGGGATGACTGAGACTTCCTCCGCCCTCTGTCATCAGCCCGGGTTCGTTGCCCGATGGAATCAGAATCGTTCCATCCGGGAGTTGGATGGGAGGATTCTTGACTGGGCCACACAGCTTGCCTCCGGCAATGCGGTCGTCGTTCCCCAAGACGCGCGGCGCCGACCAGGTGACTCCATTGTCGGTGGAAGTTTTAAGGACACCCCACATGTTCCGGTGGTTGTCGTGCATGTTCTTGCGGTCGAACACCGGCCGGTGGCCGACGTAGTAGAAAAGCGTCAACGGCCCGCCGCGGGGCTGGAACAGCACAACGTTCTCCAAGGTGTAATCGTCACCGAGCTCCGAGCCGGCGGCCAGAATGCGCGGTTGCGTCCAGCGCCCGCTTTCGTAGGTGGACATCCACGCCTCGTTGTTCGGCACACGGTCATTGTCCCGCCGCCATCCGGCGATGATCTTGCCATCGGTCGTCTACACAATGGTCGGGGCGTGCCCGCCGCTCCAAGGCCCCGAATCCTGCTCGAAAATGTTCCGCTCGGATTCGACTCTCAGGTTCTGGGCGTGAAGGTTGCCGACGCACGGGCTGAAAAAAGCAGCATCCCGGCGACTATGCCGGCCGATGATATCTAAACACGGTTTTCCATTCTGGGTTTTCCGGACGCCCATAGTACATACTCGACACCTCACCCCATGACCGAGTTGATCAGAATGCTCCTTCCGAGGGCGGGCCAGTGCCCGCGGATGGCTTCTTCGGGCCATCGCATGAAAACGAAAACCGACAACATGCCTTTTTCCTGCAGTTCTCTCGACACCCCTCCCTCTCAGCCTCTTTTCTCTCAAGATTTCTACCTCTCCGGGCCGTGCTTCACCCCGCCGCACGATGCCCGAGCAGCCGCCGCGCAAGGGCATCCCTGTGCAACTCGCAGAGTATAGCGACTAGCGATACTCCAAACATCATTCGGCTCCACAGCATGCGCGAGCGGTTCGGTGAACGGCTCAGGCGAACGCCTCGGCCTCCGCTTCGCTGTTGTGGAGGAGCCCGAGGGTCTTGGATCCCATTGAGAAGATTCACGGCGAAGTCGAGACACTCACCCAAGGTGCGGCTGAGCTTACCCGGCCGCGTTTGCAAGTGTGTCCGAAAGAAGTGGATCACGCTTGACCGCTGTTTTCAGGCGTACCCGGGGCCTGATGTCATCCTCGCAGTATTCCGTCAATAACCTGCCCGTGGACATCGGTCAGGCGCCGCCGGACCCCGTTGTGATAATAGTTCAGGCGCTTGTGATCCATGCCGAGCAGATGCAGGATCGTGGCATGAAAGTCGTAGATTGTCACAGGATTCGCCGCAACCCCCCAGCCGATCTCGTCACTCGCACCGTAGGCAAGGCCGGGCGTGAGTCCGCCGCCAGCAAGCCAGCAGGTGAAAACGTTGGGATGGTGATCACGGCCCTTCTCGTCGACGCCCTGGGTGATGGGCGTGCGTCCGAATTCGGTATTGAAGACGACCAGCGTATCCCGCAACATGCCGCGTTGCTTCAGATCGGTGAGCAGGCCCGCCAGCGGCTTATCGAGGCTGGCCGCCTGCTTTTTGTGGTTTTCGGCGATGTTTTCGTGTCCATCCCAATTGATACGCGGCGAGCCAAAGGCACCGCCGTGAAAGAGCTGCACGAAGCGGACGCCCTTTTCGAGCAGTCGCCGCGCGAGCAAGCAGTTGCGGCCGAAGTCCTCGGTGACGGGCGCATCGAGTCCATACAGGCTTCGGATGTGTTGCGGCTCCTTGTCGATCGAGGTAACCTCGGGGACACTCAACTGCATCCGGGCCGCGAGTTCGTAGGCGCGGATGCGGGCGTCGAGGAGAGAATCCCCGGGATGCTTGGCGAGGTGCTCCTCGTTGCGCCGCTTGACGAACTCCATTTCGCTGGCGCGGCGCGACGGTTCGATGACCGATGGCGTCTCAAGATCGACGATAGCCTCGCCTTTGGTGCGAAACGCGACGCCCTGGTGGACGGCCGGGAGAAAGCCCGAGGTCCAGTTGATGGCTCCGCCAGCCGGCAGTTGGCGCGGATCGGGCAGAACGATGAAAGCGGGCAGGTTGTCGTTTTCGGATCCCAGGCCGAAGCTGAGCCAGGCGCCCATGCAGGGGAACCCATTGCGCTGAAAGCCGGTGTTCATCTGGAAGGTAGCGGGAGTGTGGTTGGAGCTCTGCGCGACCATCGAGTGGATAAAGGTAATATCGTCGACCCGCTGGGCGAGGTTGGGCAGGAGGTCGCTGACCCATTTGCCGGACTGTCCGTATTGACGGAAGGCCCAGGGACTTTTCATGAGATTGCCGGGCTTGCCGAAAAACGTATCCACCTCACCCTTGCCGGTCATCGCTTTGCCGTCGCTGCGGATGAGTTCGGGCTTGTAGTCGAAGGTGTCGACGTGGCTGACGCCGCCTGCGCAGAAGATCTGGATGATGCGCTTCACCTTCGGCGCGAAGTGCGTGGGCTTCGGCGCATAGGGTGACGTGTTGGCTGCTGCGGCCCTGGCGATATCTTGTCCGCTTCCGCCCGCCGCAAGCCAGGCAAGTACAATGGAGCCGAGATTGGCAGGATCAAGAAGGAACTGGCGGCGTGTGGACATGGATTCTCTATTCGACATAGACGAACTCATTGGAATTGAAGACGGCCCAAGCCACTGACGTAAGGTCTTGAGCTTTGCGAAGCGATTGGGCATCCTGCCATTCCGCTGGTGATGGATCGCGGCCAAGGGCCAGTTGCCAGATGCGGCGGACGGGATCGCCCGGATTGTCGTCCGTCGCGCGTTTGGCTAAGTGGCCAGCATAGCGGAGCACGAACAAGTTGTTCATCAGACCCAAGGCTTGCAGCGGCGTAGTAGTAACGCCGCGGGATGGCGCGCGCATGGAGGGATCGGGACAGTCGAGCGATTCGAGCAGGGGCAGTCGCGCGGAGAGCACATTCATGCGATAGAGGGAGCGGCGGCGAAAAGCCGCTTCATCGGAGTCTTTCAGGTTGTAGAAGTGCGAGTTGGAGACCGTGACATCGAAGGCTTTGAAGCTGGGGCCGTACATCTCGGGATTCAACATGCCGGTGATCTGCAGCATCGTGTCGCGCACCGCTTCGCCTTCGAGACGCTTGGCCGGGAAGCGCCAATAGAGACGATTTTCCGGATCTTTTTCGCTGGCCTGCGGATCGAAGCGGCCCGATTGGCGATAGGCGTCGGAGAGAAGAATCCGGCGATGGAGCTTCTTGAGGCTCCAGCCGTCTTCGCCGATGAACTTCGCAGCGAGCCAATCGATTAACTCAGGATGCGATGGAGCTTCACCATTGAAGCCAAGGTCGTTGGGGGTTGCGGCGATGCCGCGCCCAAAATGGTAGTGCCAGACACGATTCACGATGACGCGCGCGGCAATGGGCTGCTTGAGGATCCAGTCAGCAAGCGCGGTGCGGCGTTGGGCGTCACTGGCTTCTGGCGGCACGCTGAGGCTGAAAAAGTGCGGGGTGACGGGCTCACCGGGCTTGGCGGGGTCGCCGCGTTCCAACACGTTGATCGGTGGCGGCGGTGCCGTGCGGAAGGTGAAGATCGTGGGCGGCGCAAAGGTCTTCGGGAGGTTCGCCATGCGATACGCGGTCTGTTCAGCGATCAGGCTGGCGCGTCCGGGCGCGGCTAATGTGCCGGCCGGCATTGGACCCTCTCGGAACGAACGCTCGATCTCTGTGGCGTCAAGCGCGCGACGATACAAGCGAATTTCGTCGATCTCACCGATGAGTCCGCCGCCGATGGTGATCTGCGAAATCTCGGCCGGGTAGCTCTGCAGTTGGCCTTTGCCGCTGTTGAAAGCCGGTGTGACTGTGTAGCTGAGCGCACCGTTGCGGTAGATACGGATCGCGTGATCGGCAGACCAAACGGCAGCGATGTGGACGAAGGCTCCGGCTTGGTTTTCGTCCCGGCCAGAAGGCTTTTCTGTACGGTAGTCGTATTCGGAACTCGTGCCCCATTGCCTGGTTCTGCGGGATCCATAGCGCAAGCCGTCGTTGATGCGATCGAAGGGATTGGCGATGGCAACAATCTGTTGGCCCAAGGCATTGAGGTCGGCGAGCTTTACCCACGCTTCGAAGGTCCGCTCGCGCCAGTCGTTCGGAGTTGGCGGGAGCTTCATCGATTGGCTGCCTTTGCTCAGGATGAGCTTTCCGTTTTCGACGCGAGCGCCACCCTGGAGTTGGCCATGCAGACCGAAGGCGCCTAAGTCGCGAGCATCGTAATTGAAGGTGAAGCGGACGTCGGGGTCGGTTGAGGCGGCGGGTCCATCGAAGGCTTGGATCTGTTTGTCGAACCAGGCGAGCTTCTCGACGTGAGGACGTACGGCGGCGAGGCGGCTTTCGCGATCCTGCGGCGCCTCATACGGACGGTCGGCGGGCGAGATGCCGGCGAAGATCGCCTTCATGCCGAAGTAGTCCCGCTGCAGAATCGGATCGAATTTGTGATCGTGGCAGCGGGCGCAGTTGGTGGTGAGGCCGAGAAACGTCTGGCTGACGGTGCCGATAAGATCTTCGTACTCGTCTTCGCGAACGCGCGCTTTCATGATGGCGCTTTGCTGCTCGTTGCCCACTTCGTCCCAGGGTCCTGCGACGAGGAACGCGGTTGCCGCGATGGCTTCATGAGTTACGGGCTGCAACACATCGCCAGCGATCTGTTCGCGTACGAATTGCGAATAGGGCTTGTCTTTGTTGAAGGCGCGGATCACATAGTCGCGATACGGCCAGATGTTGTCGCGAACCTTGTCGCGCTCGTAGCCCTGGCTTTCACAAAAGCGGGCAACATCGAGCCAGTGGCGAGCCCAGCGTTCGCCGTAACGCGGCGAGGCGAGATGTCTGTCGACAGCGCGGGCCCACGCATCGGGAGACGCGTCATTGACGAAGGCGTTGATCTCTTCGGGTGTGGGTGGGAGTCCGTGGAGGTCGTAGGTAGCGCGGCGCAGCAGAACTGGGCGCGAGGCGGCGGGTGCGAAGGATAGTCCTTTTGAAGAGAGGCGGGCTTGGAGAATGGCGTCGAGGTTCGGCGCGGCCAGTGGCGGCTTGAGGGGAAGGAGAGACCACCAGTTTGCGTCGGCGCGCTTGGCGCCTTGTTCCTGCCACTCGGCCCCGGCATCGATCCAGGCTTTCAGCGATCCCAATTCCATTTTCGAGAGTGGCGCGCCGGGGGGCATCTTGCCGGCAGCGGCAAGTTGGTAGATGCGGCTTGTGGCGGCGTCTTTTGGAGTGAGCGCCGAAGGTCCGGACCGGCCGCCCGAGAGGGCCGCTTGGCGAGTGGTGAGGTCGAGGCCGCCGGCGGGTTTGGATCCGCCATGGCAGGAGCCGCAACGGCTGATGATGGCGAAGCCTTCGCCGTCGGCCGCATGCAGCGCGTGGGCGGCAGCCGCGGAAAGCAGGAGTATTGTGAATCGTCGCATCCGTTGTGGACTATATCAGTTCACTATGAGTGTGTTGTGCTTCCGTTTGCAGCCGTTTGGAAGCGACATGCCGGTCCTGCCCCGTAGACGAATGCTGCTTTCGATTCCCGTCCAGGGCCCGCCAGCCGATTGCAAGTCCCCGTCTCAGTCTCCTGGGGAGAATACTGGTGCCGGCTGGTCTGAGGCGCAGGCTTCTGCCCTGTTGCTCGAAGAGCTGCAGGTCAAGGTCTTCGCTACTTCCATCCCGGTGAGCCCCTCACCACTCTCGAACCACAGCGCCGTCAGTTCAATTCAGGTGATAAGGCGGCTTGGGGCTCGGCGGTAGTGTGGCGGCCGAACGGGAGTTGGGCAGCCAGGAAGGCAACGGCGAAAAGGCTGACGTGACCGACTACGCCGATCATCAGGTTGTCCCAGGGGAAGTTCCAGTCGCCTAGGTTGACGAAACGCTTGGGACCTTGGGTGAGGGTCGCCCAGGCCGTTACCAGCAAGCTGAAGGCGATGCCCGTCAGGGCGGCTCTGGAGTTGGCTTTGGGACAGATTACCGCCAGGAGGAAGAGTCCCGCTAGGCCTCCCGATGCGATGGCGGAGACGGCGAACCACATACTCAACGCGTTGCCTTGAGCCCTGGCGATCAGGATCGCCGTTATGGCAGCTCCAATACCGCCGATGGCCACAGCAAGTTTGGCTAGCCGGAGACGCTGATGGTCGGTGGAGTTGGGGCGGAAAGGTTTGTAGAAATCCTGGATGACAACGGCGGAAAGGGAGTTCAGATCGCTGGCGACCATCGTCATGGCAGCTCCGCTGATGGCAGCCAGGAAGAGTCCCGTAAGGCCGGGCGGTAAGTGGCTTGCCAGAAAGTAGGGGAAAGCTTGGTCCGGCTTGGTGATGGTGGGCGGGAGGCGTTCGCCAGTGAGTTGGAAGTAAGCCCAGGTGGCCGTGCCGACCAGCATGAATAGCGCCCAGATGGGGACGGCGAAGAGCGCGCCGGTAGCGACTCCCTTGAGAGCGGCCTTGTCGGAGGAGGCCAATAAGTAACGTTGGACGACGGTTTGGTCCGCCGTGTAGCGCTGGAAGTACCAGAAGAAGCCATAGATGATCAAGACCGGGATGGTCGCCGTGCGGAAGCTCCAGGAGAGTTCGCCAAGCGAGAATTTGTTGTTCGCCGCTGCGATGGCAAAGACCGCGGAGGGGCCTCCGGGTGGGAGCCATAGAAGATAGCCGAGGCAGACGAAAACGCCGGCTGCCATAACAAACCCTTGGATGACGTCGGTCCAGATGACGGCCTCGATGCCGCCGCGGAGAGCGTAGAAGATCATGACGCAGGAGACGCCGAGGATCACTGCGTCTATGTTCCAGGACGTGACGCTGTTGACCGTGAGGGCCATGAGGTAGAAGACGAAGCCCATTTTGGAAAAATGCGCAATGGAGAACGCCAAGGAGGCGTAGAGACGGACTTTGCGGCCGAAGCGGCGCTGGAAGTACTCGTAGGCGCTCACTCCGATCTCGCGGCGGTAAAAGGGGATGATCCAGTGGCCGACTAACAGCAGAACCACCACCACTAAGAAGCCAGGGACTAAGAGAGACCAGTTGCCAGCGTAAGAGGAGCCGGGGTAAGCAACAAAGGTGACGCTGGAGACGAGAGTGGCGAGCAGCGAGAAACCCATGGCCCAGGGAGGCACTGAGCGCTTGGCTACAAAGTAATTTTCGGTCGAGGTCTGGCGGCGGGCGAAGCGGGAGCCGACCCACGCGAGAAGGAAGAGGTAAGCGAGGAGGACGAGGAGATCAAGCATGTTTACGGTAGGCCTCAATAATGGCGCTGTTATCGGCATCGCCGAAACCGGCGGCCTCGGCTTTGGCTAGAAGGGAATCGTGAGTTTCGGTGAGAGGAAGCTGGAGGCCGAGTTGCCGGGCCAGGCCCAACATCAGGGAGACGTCCTTGCGGTGCTGAGAAAGACGGGCGACCGGATTGTAATCCCGGTTGAGCATGCGTTCGCCTTTGGTGTCCATAATCCGCGAATAGGCCGGACCTTCACGGAGGATGGAGAGGGCGAGGGTGGAGTCCAGGCCGAGTGCTTCCGCGAGTTGGAGCGATTCGGCGAGGACGGCGCGGTGGAGACCGAGGGCCAGATTGAGCACCAGCTTCATGCGCGCACCGGAGCCGCTTGGCCCAACGTGGACAACGCGTTCGGACAATGAGTCGAGGAGAAAGCGGGCGCGGACCAGATCGATCGATTCGCCGCCCACCATCAGGAGGACTTGACCATCGCGGGTCTGCTGAGAGGAGCCGCCGACGGTTGCGTCGAGGTAACAACGGCCCAACGATTTCGCCAGAGCCGCGAGTGCGGACATTTCGGCGGGTTCGCCGGTGGTGCAGTCGATGACGATGCCGTCTGCGGCCATCGACTCGAAGAGGCAAGGGCCAAGACGGACAGCGACATCGCTATTGGGAAAGCAGAAAACCGCGAAGCGGGCTCCGTCCAGGGCTTCGGCTTCGTTGTGCGTCCAACGGATCGGGAAGTGATTCAGCCGCTCGCGAGCGGCTGAGTCGGGGTCGTAGGCTCGGATGCTCCAATTGTGAGCCTGGAGGCGTTCGACGATGGCTCCGCCCAATAGACCGGTGCCGAGGATGCTGACTTCCCTTGGGCTTTCGCCAGAATTCACCTGGGGGACTCCTCGTTGAGATTCAGGGAATCGCCCATGCCGTCGTGGAGGAGGACTCGGTAGGCGAAAGTTACTGTACTACCGGCTGGAATGACTAAGTCGCCACTGGGGGCAGACTTACCATTGAAGCTACGGTTGGCGATGGGGTTGGCGGCATTGAGCCCGTAGGGGCGGGCGTGCCAAGCGGTGGGATAACGGGGATTCTTGGGATGGTCGAACATGGTTACGCCTGCCGGCTTACCCGCAACGGAGGCGCTGTAGTCTATCCAGCGAGCGGGCTTGCCCCAGAGCGCCTTGGTGCCGGTTGCCCCGGAGTCACTTCTCATAATGGCGCCGCGGTCTTCACGGTATTCATCGCGAAGGCGGAGGCCAAAGCCGCCGTCGTCGGTGTCGCCGAGCTTAAGGGGCTGTTTCTGATTGGCGCTGTAAGTGAAGCGGGTATCGATGGTGAAGCCTTTCGTGCGCCAAGAGAATTCCCACTGCTGCAATAGCGTTCCGATGGGCTGAGTGGCGCCGGGCGGCATCAGATTCAGTTTGATGGCGAAGCCGCCGCGCTTGAGTTTCGGCGGAGCCGCGGGTACAAGGCGGCCCGTCTTCTCTGGTGTGATTTCACGCCAGAAGTCGAAGCCATTGATGATGCCGTGGCCGAGGAAGAGGCCGCGGTGCCATGCGTGATCGTCGGATTCGCCGGGACGTTTGGGTTCCACGGGAAAGGCGCGTGTCATAACCGTACCTGAAGGACTGAGGAGGGGATAGAGAAAGGGCTTAGGCCACTGTTCACCGAAGTGAAAGGCGGAGGGGAAGTTATCGCCCGAGGTGATGAGTATCTGAGCGGCCGCAGTTTCGAGCTTCAACTGGATGCGTCGAGGCTCGAGGGCGGCGGCGATGAGAGCGCGGCGGGAGAGCATGTTCATATTTGCAGTTCCGTAAAGGTTAGACACCCTTGGGGACGCTCCAATGCTTGCGGTATGGGCGGGTCAGTAGTTTGTTGGCGTCGCTGTCGCCCACAATGGACTCCTTGGCGGCATCGAAGGAGAGGTTGCGTCCCGTCCGGGCGACGATGTTTCCGAGGTGGCAAAGCGTTGTGGAGGTGTGGCCGATCTCCACATCGGCGTTGGGAAGCTGGCGGCTCTTGACGCAATCGAGGAAGTTGCGATGGTGTTCGATGTCGGGGCTACCGTCGATCTTGGTGAGTTCAGGAATAAGGGCGCCCTTTCGGTCATAAGTCCAATAGCCCCACTTACCGCGCTGGCCGATCTCCATCATCCCCTCGGTGCCGTAGATGGCCATGCCGTTCTGGATGCCATTGTTGCCGTAGGAGTTCCAGATGCGCATTTCGAAGATGATCGCGAGGTTGTTTTCAAACTCGTAGGTGATGTTCATGGTGTCGGGAGTTTGCTGTTCGTCATCGAAGTGGACTTTCTTACCCATGCCGCTGACGCGCAACGGAGTGTTGACGCCCAGGGCCCAGCGGGCTTGGTCCAGTTGGTGGATACCATCGTTGCCCATGTCGCCCGTGCCGTAGTTCCAGTTCCAATGCCACTTGTAATGGAAGCGGTTTTCGTTGAAGGGAAGGTCGAGAGCCGGGCCGGTCCAGAGGTCGAAGTCGACACCTTGGGGAATGGGGGAATTAGATTTGCGACCGATATCGTCGCGCAACTGGACATCCCATGCCTTGGCCATGCGGAGGGTGCCGATTCTGCCGGAACGGGCGAGCGCAATGGCTTCGCGGGTGTTGGGACGGCTGCGGGATTGCGTTCCAATCTGGACGATGCGGTTGTTCTTGCGGGCCGCTTCGACCATGAGGCGGCCCTCGCGGAGGTTGTGTGACGCGGGTTTTTCGGAGTAAACATCTTTGCCCGCGTTGCAGGCGAGGATGGTGCCTGGGGCGTGCCAGTGGTCGGGGGTGCCATTGATTACGGCGTCAATGGACTTGTCGTCGAGGACTCGGCGGATGTCCTGCTGGTAGGCGGGGCGTTTGCCGCCCTGGCGTTGTGCAATCCGGTCGGCGACGGGAGCATACGTGCGCTCGTCGGCGTCGCAGAGAGTGACGATTTCGGCGTCGGGGAAGCTGGCCATGCTTTGTGCGACACGGCCACCTTGGCCGCGGATGCCCATTACGGCGATGCGGATGCGGTCGCTGGGAGCGGCGCCGAGCGAGGAAGTGACAGCGAGAGCGGTGAAGGTACGGCGATTCAAAGGGAGTTCTCCTGGTTTGATTTGTTAGTTGCGAGGTTCATGGCAAAAAGAGCAGTCAGTGTCAGCATTGTTCGCGCGATGGCAGGCAATGCAATCCGCCATGCGGTGGCTGACTTCCAGGGTTAAGACTTCGCGGGCCGCGACGGGCCCGTGGCATTTCTCACATGTCGCACCCGCTGCCAGGTGGGGTGTGTGGCTCCAGAAGACGTAGCTGGGGACTTCATCAACGCGCTGCCAGGCGAGGGGCTGTTTCGCCCGCACGGCAGCAAAGAGCTTGGCGAGGACGGGTGTTTCCTCTTTGTGGCAGGAGAGGCAAAGGGCGTCTTCGGGGAGTGTCATGTCGCCTCCGGCCTCGGGCTGAGTGTGGCAGGTCTTGCAGGGGAGTTTGAGCAAGCCGGCGTGAATGCGGTGGCTGAAGCCGACAGGTTGGGACTGTGTTTGAGGCTGCGGCGCGGCTTGGGCGAGCAGAACAACAGCTGCGGCGATGAGGAAGTACAGCTTCATGGGAGGCGGAACGCTATGAGTTTATCGGAGACGGAGTCCTGATAGTCATTGCCACCACCGGCCGCGACTACGATGAACTGTTTGTTGCCGGGCCCTGCTGTGTAAGTCATGGGAGTAGCGAAGGCGCTGGCGGGCAGCGGCGTTTCCCAGAGCAGCTTGCCGGTACCGGAGTGGAAGGCGCGGAAGCGGGAATCGTTGGTTGCGCCGATCAAGACCAAGCCGCCGGCCGTGACAATGCTGCCCCCGATGTTCGGGGAGCCGGTCTTTGGACTTCCAAGGATGCTCTGCCAGCGAAAGCTGCCGGTGTGGAGATTGATAGCGGTGAGGTGTCCCCAGGGAGGCTTCTGGCAGGGTTTGAGATCTTTGTCCCAGAAGCGTCCATCGATGGTGCCGCCGCCACGGCTGCGCGGCATCTCGCGGGCGTTGCGCATGACCATGCGGGCGAAGATACCGACGTCCATGCTGTTTACGTAGAGCGTATTGGTGCGCGGATCGATGCTCGCACCGCCCCAGTTCGCTCCGCCGTTCGTGCCCGGGAAGACGACGGTCGTCTTCATGCCGACAGGGGTGTAGGGACCGCCGGTGGTGAGGTCCTTGAGGAGGGCTTGGCAATAGGGCGAGTCCGTTCGGATTTCTTCCGGAGTAAATGAGTTGCGCGCAAAGGGCGGTGGAAGCGAGGGGAAGGGCTGCGTGGGAGCAGTTTTCTCTCCAGGGACCGCGCTGGCGGGGACGGGACGCTGTTCTATGGGAAAGAGAGGGGCACCGGTGAGCCGGTTGAAGAGAAAGAGTAGGCCCATCTTGGTAACTTGGCCGACATAGGGTTGGCCTTTGAGGCTGAATAGGTTGGGTTGCGCGGGGAGGTCGTAATCCCAGATGTCATGGCGGACGAGCTGCTGGTGCCAAACGCGTTCGCCTGTGGATGCGCAGAGGGCGACGAGAGAGTTTCCAAATAGGTTGTCGCCATGCCGGTCGCCTCCAAAGCGGTCGGTGGCGGGGGAAGTGAGAGGAAGGAAGACGAGATCGTTGGGTTCATCAACGGTAAGCGGGGCCCAGGCGTTTGCTCCGCCACGGTCCACCGTGCTACCGGGTGGCCAGGTGTCGTGGCCGAACTCGCCGGGGCCAGGGACAACGTGGAAACGCCAGACGGGTTTGCCGGTGGCGATGTCGAAGGCGCGGACGTCCCCGCTGGGCCCTTGGGGCTCACCGTCGCTGGCGAGGCTTCCGGCGATGACAAGGTTCTTGTAAGTGGCGGGCGGGCTGGTGACACCGTAGCCGCGAGTGGGAAATTTGTCGGCGAAATTGGCGCGGAGACTGATTTCCCAGACGAGAGCGCCGTCGGGGGCATTTAGACAGAGGAGGCGACCGTCGAGAGTGCCGAAGAGGATGCGTTTGAGCGGGCCGTTGGTCCAGTAAGTGAGGCCGCGGCTGATGTAAAGGCTGTAGGTGCGCGTGCGGTCGAGCTTGGGGTCGTAAGTCCAGAGTTCTTTTCCGGTTGCAGCATCGAGGGCGATTACGCGGTTGAAGGGCGTTGTGAAGAAGAGAACCCCGCCGATGGCGAGGGGTGTGGCCTCGAAGGCGGTGCGGATGGGGAGTGTTTTGCCATCGCTGGCTTCGCCCGTGGAATAAGTCCAGGCGATGGTCAGTTTGGTGACATTGCGCCGATGGATTTGGCGCAATGGGCTGTATTTGGATCCCGTCGCGTCAGCGCCGTAATGAGTCCAATCCTGAGCTTGGGATAAGCCTAGGATTGGAGCCAAACAGAGAAGGACAAGACGCATGAGTTAGAAAGTGAAGCGCGCGTTCAATTGGATCACGCGGGCGCCCCGCGTGCCAGTGAACTTGCCGAAGTTCGCGCTGCGGATGTTGGAATCGACGGCGCTGAAATTGGTATGGTTCGTGGCATTGAGAAAGTCGCCGCGGAGTTGCAGGCGGAGCCGCTCGGTGAAATTGAGGTTCTTCGCTAAGCCGATGTCAATGTTATAGAAACCGGGGAGGCGCATGGCGTTGCGGCCGAGGGTGCCGGGGCGAACCGGGGCACCGCTGGCGGCGATGAGGGGCACTTCCTGGAAAGAGCTGCGATTCAGGTAGATGAGAGACTCCCTGGGATTGGAGGCGTATGGATTGCCGCCGATGTAGTCAAGTCTCTGGCCGGGGATCGAAGAGGGGTTGCCGATGCTAAACGCGCCGCCGCTTTGAGCGGTGAAGATGCCGGAAAGCTGCCAACCAGCGAGGGCGAGACGCCCGAAGGTTGTCTTGGCCATGCTGAGGCGGTTCAATGGGAGCTCGTAGAGAACGTCCGACGCGAAGCGGTGGTTGACGTCGGTCGGTGCGGGGCCCTTTTCCCTGCGGAGGTCGTTATTGTCCTGCGGACGCTGGCTATTGAGGACCAGGTCGCCGTCGCTGAAGGAAAGGACTTTAGACCATGTGTAGTGAGCGTTGATGAGGAAGCCGTTGGAAAGACGCTTGCGGAGGGACGTTTGCCAGGATTCGAAGCGGCTGCGCTCGCTGCCGTCGTAGTAACGGAACTGGCCGAGGGCGGGAATCGGGCGGAGACCGGTTACCCGGTCCACCTGATTGAAGTCGCGGACCATATTGAGCTTGATGCCGCGGGTACCGACATAGCCGGTCTCAAGGACAAGGCTGTTCGTAAGCTGACGCTGAACGCCAAGCTGGAATTGGAGCGAATAAGGATTGCGGAATTCTTCGCTGATGAGCGTGCTGGGCGCAAGGGCTGCACCCTTGACCAGCGGCAGCACGTTGGAGTTGACCACGGGATAGCGCAGTTGGGGAAATTGGAGAGCATCCGCGCGGGAGAAGACACGGCGGAAGGGCTCGTCGATGGCGTTCTGCACGAGATCCACCGGGCCGCCAAGTATGTTGCGCGGATTGACAAACATGCCGAAGCCGCCGCGAATGACGGTTTTGGCGTCTTTGTCCGCCGTGTAAGCAAAACCGAGGCGGGGAGAGAAGTTATTGAAGTCGGCATCGTAAATGCTGCTGGAAGGGCGCAGCGGGCCCGTGCCGAAGTTGGAGAGATTGAACAGGCGGTTGTCGCGCTCCTGCGGAACGGAGAAGTAGTCGTAGCGGATGCCCAGGTTCAGAGTGAGCCGGCGGTTGACGCGGAAATCATCCTGCACGAAGCCGCCGATTTGCCATTGGGTCATCTGAAAAGGTCTAACGCCCCAGGTAACCTGAACGCGGCTTGGAATGTTCGCCAGGAGATCGGCTTCGTTCGCGTACTGAATCTCCGGTGCTTCCTCGTTGTCGCGGCGGACGTTGCGGCGGAGATAGATACCGCCCATCTTCAGATTGTGACGGCCGATGGTTTTGGCGATGGCGTTCTCGAAGGATACGGTTTCTCCGGCGCGGCGGAGAGTTTCGCCGCAGGTGCCGAAGCCGAGGTTGCCGGTGATGCAAGGGATGCGGGCCGTGTAGATGCCGTCGATGCGGCTGACCTCGTTATGGTTCACGCCGAAGCGGGTTTCATTGGACCAGGTGGGCCGGGTGTAGAGGAAGTTGAGCGTACCGGATTCGGAGATGCCGTTGAACTGCTGGGGGTTGCCGGAAACGATGCGCGGATTCTCGACACCAGGGCGGCCGCGGGTATAGCGGGCGTTCATCGATAGATTGGGTCTGAAGTAATAGTCGACGCGGCTGACTGCGTGGTTGTCTTCGCCGGCGTTCGGCGCGTTGCGCACGAAAAAGGCATTGATTGCGCCGGGGGCGGGAGCCGTCGTGGGCAGAGGAAATAGTTCGAAGAAAGGTCGGTAGGCGGGGACGACCGCGAGGACCCGTGCTCTGAACTCCGCGGTGGGAACATTGCCGCTGATGGTGAGGGCACGGCGCTGGCGGTAGCCTTCATATACGCCGAAGAAGAAGAGTTTGTCGCGGATGATGCGGCCGCCGGCCGATGCGCCGAATTGGTTGTAAACGAGTGCGCCCTTGATGGCGGCGAACTGAGGCCGGGCGGCGAAGTCTTCGATTTGGTTATTGAGGAATAGGCTGCCGTGATACTCGTTTGAGCCGTTCTTTGTGATGATGTTGATGCCGCCAGACATGGTGTTAGCGACCTCCGCCGAGGGGATACCTTTGGTGACGTCGAGTTCAGCGATCGCTTCAAGGCTTACGGTTCGGATGGGATTGAAGTTCTGCGCCATGCCAAGGGAGGGGACTTCGGGATCGCCCTCGGCGTCGGTGCCATCAACGGTGAGGCGGAAACCGGCACCGGGAAGGCCATTCATCGAGATGCCCGTGCCCTGGTTGGCGATTCCTGTGCCGAGACCGATGATGTTGGTCCAATCGCGGCGGGACAACGGGAGTTCGCGGACCTGGGTTTCCGTCTTGGCCTCGCGCTGCTCGGCGGAAACACTGTTGAGAAGAGGCGCGATGCCCGATACTTCAATGACCTCGGCTGCGCTGCCGACATCGAGGCGGATGTCGACTCCGAGGCGCTGGCCGGCGCTCGCGGCAAGGCCGGTCTGGCGCTGGCCCTTGAAGCCCTTGGCTTCCGCCGTTAGTGTGTACGTGCCGACGTTGAGAAAGGGGATGGTGAATTCGCCGACCGAATCCGAAGTGGCGGTGGTGCGGACGTTGGTGCCTTCGTTCAGCAGCGTGATCTGAGCGGCGGGGATGCCAGCGCCAGTAGGATCGAGAATGCGGCCGTAGATCGTGGCGGTGGTGACTTGACCGTAGCAGCAAGCAGCAAGCAGGGCGAGCAGAAGGACGCGAGAGATGAGAATCATCTTTGGTTCCCTTTCCGTTCCGCCGCAGGGCGGAACTCTAAAGCAACTGTAAGTCTTCGGATAGCGAAAGCGCTTTCTCCAAAACAAGCGAGTTTTATCACGGGAACGCAAATCCCGTCAAGCGCAACGAAAAGATTTTCGCTATCCGAAAAAATGAGTTATGGTGTTGTTGCATGACCGTCTTATCCGAAAAGAGCCAGATTCTGTCGCTAGCGAAAGGTTTCAAGGTGCTGGAGGCGTTCAACGCGCTGAGTCCCGTGCTGACCCTGAGTGAGATCGCATCGCGGGCGGAACTGGATCCGGGAACGACTTACCGGATTCTGAAGACCCTTGTGGCATTGGGTTATCTGGAAGAGGCGGGGACGAAGAGGTATCAGCTTGGACTGAAGGTGCTGGACTTGGGGTTCCAGGCGATCTCGCGGATGGACCCGCATGACGCCGCGCGGCCCGTGCTGCGATCGCTGGTGGGACATGTGAACGAGGCGGCGAGCGTGGGGGTGCTGTATGGGGCGGAGGCAGTGTATGTGGACCGGGTGCAGGCAGGGCTGGCGCGGCTGGGCGTGGATGTGCGGATCGGGTCGCGGATCGCGGTGTATTGTTCGGCGCTAGGGCACGCACTGGTGGCGCATTTGCCGAAGGCGGAGCGGACAGCAATTCTCAATGCACGGCCAAGGCCCAAGCTGACGCCTTCCACGCCAACGACGCTGAGCGAGATTGAGGCGCGGCTGGCAAAGGTGCGGGAAGTGGGCTATGCGGTTTCCGATCAGGATGCAGTGGTGGGGCTGCGCGTATTGGCCACGCCGCTGCTGGATCGGGATAACCGGGCATACGCGGCGCTGAGCGTGGCGGCACCGGTCGGGAACCGGACAATGGCGGAGTTCGTGGAGAAGTCGGCGGGTCCGGTGATGGACGCCGCCGCGAAGTTGGCCAAGATGTACCGGACCCGCGGGGGAGCGGCACCAGCGGACTTGAGTCTATGACGAAAAGTAATGAACCGAAGTGAGTTGGTGATGGCGAACGCTTTGCTTTGTGGTGGTGGGCAAACGGACGCGGCGGGGATCGCGATGCCCGCGCACCCGGAGCGGCTCTTCGGTCTGGCGGCGCTTCCGCGATGAGCCGCGGTTCCGGCCTTTGTTCGCCGAGGCGGAGAAGCGCGGGGTGCCGCTGTTCTTGCATCCGGCCGATCCGGTAACGTTTAACCTGACGAGCACTTCTGAAGGCGCGACCGGACTTGGGCTGGTGTTGGATGCGACGATTGCCTTGAACCGGCTGATCGTGGGGAGTGTTCTGGAGGAGCATCCGAGGCTGAAACTGGTGTGTCCGCATTTTGGCGGAGTGTTGCCGTATTTGATCGGGCACATTGACCATCAAACGATGTTGCTGAAGCGGGGGGCCGAGGGAATCAAGCACTCATTTTCGGCGTATCTGAAGCAGATTTGGCTTGAACTGGATCAACAGCTGAGAGATCACCGAGCATCGCCGCCAAACTCGCGAAAACCAGGTTTTTCTGATTCAGTATGAAGAACTGTTCCTCACAAATAGGCCAGCACGAGCCAGGCGACGACTTGCTGACAAGCTGCTGACGAAGGCACGGCGCTAGCTGTCATACTTTGTACAGTCCAATGCACGTTCTCCTCTTTATTGCTTTTGCTGTTCCGCTGCTAGCGCAACATCCCACAGCAACGCTCGACGGCGTTGAGATCTTTCGCCGCAACTGTTCCGCCTGCCACGGCGACAATGCCAAAGGCGGGCGCGCACCGGACCTGACCACAGGCCAGTTCAAGCACGGCGCCACCGACGAACAGCTATTGCGCAACATCACCAAGGGCATCGCGGGCACGCAGATGCCGGCCATTCCTTTGCCGCCGGAAGAAGGTCGCACGGTGGTGGCGTACCTGCGCCGGCTAGCAGGTTCCACCACTGTCGATGGCGACGCCAATGCGGGCGATCGCGTCTTCGTTGCCCAATGCGCGCAGTGCCACATGGTCCAGGGACGCGGCGGCAACGTGGCGGCGGACCTCTCGAACGCCGCCAGCCGCTTCACTCCGCCCGCGCTGGCAAAGGCGCTCGCCGCGGCCATCCCGATGGTCCAATTTGGCGGAGTCTCCGCCATTCGCAAGGGCGAGGACACCTTCACGCTGCAAGCCCGGTCGCTCGATGGCCGCTGGCATCTCATCGACAAGCAAAAGACCCGCTTCACTAAGCAATCTAGCCCCCACGTGACACTTTCCAGTGGCCAGCAACGCGATGTAATCGCTTTCCTGATGTCGAATCGAGCGCCTTCCGTCGAACCGCGCTCGACGCCAGCCGCTGATTTCAACGTCACCTTCGACCGCCTGCGCAATGCATCCACTGAGCCGCAGAACTGGCTCACCTATTGGGGCAACCTGCGCGGTACTCACTACTCGGCGTTGCAGCAGATCACACCGGCGAACGCGGCCAAGCTGCAAAGCGCCTGGACATTTCAGATGGGCGGCAACACTGTGGAGACCACGCCGCTTGTGGTGGACGGGATGATGTTCGTCACCGGACCACTCAACAACGCCGCTGCCCTCGACGCCCGCACTGGCCGTCCGCTGTGGCGCTACGCCCGGCGTCTGCCGCAGATCGCGAGCCACTGTACCGTGATGACGAATCGCGGATTCGCCATGCTCGGCGACCGGCTCTATATGGCCACGCTCGACACGCATCTGGTGGCGCTGGACGCCAAGAGCGGCAACGTCTTGTTCGACATCGAAGTCGACGACTACAAGAAGGGCTTTTCCATCACACATGCACCTCTCGCCATCGACGGCAAGATCATTGTCGGTGTCACCAGCGGCGAATGTGCGCTGACGGGCTTCGTTGACGCCTACGACGCGGCCACTGGCAAGCGACTCTGGCGCACACACTCCACGCCGCAACCCGGAGACCCGAACCGCAAGACTTGGGCTCCGGAATCGTCCGCCGACTATGGCGGCGCGCCCACCTGGACCACCGGTACCTATGATGTGGAAACCAACACCATCTTCTGGATGACCGGCAATCCAGGCCCTGACTACGATGGTCCCGTTCGCGAGGGTGACAACCTGTACTCGTGTTCCGTGCTGGCGCTAGATGCAGCAACGGGCAAGATGCGCTGGTGGTTCCAATTCACGCCGCACGACGTCCACGATTGGGATGCCAACCAGACGCCCGTACTGATCGATGCACCGATCAACGGTAAGCCGCGCAAGCTTCTGGTCACGGCGCAACGCAATGGCTTCTACTACGTGCTGGATCGAATGACGGGCGAGTTTCTCGCCGGCCAGGCCTTCGCAAAACAGACTTGGGCCAAGGGGCTCGACGCGAAAGGTCGGCCAATCGTGCTGCCAAACACCAATCCCACGCCGCAAGGGAATTACGTGTGTCCCGACGCGGCCGGTACGGCAAACTGGGGCTCCCCCTCCTACGACCCCTCCACAAACTTCTTCATTGTGTCGGTACGCGAAGCTTGCGCCACCTACACCAGCATTACCAAGCTGCCCGTACCGGGCGAAGGCTACACCGGTGGCGGTGTCGATGTGGATCCGGCGGTCGGTACGCCCGGATCCGTCCGCGCCTTGGATGCCTTGACCGGCGCGCGCCGCTGGGACTTCCCGTTCCAAATCGGCTCCTCCGCCACCGGCGTGGTGGCCACTGCCGGAGGCGTTGTCTTCGCCTCGTCGAATGATGGTAATCTCATTGCGCTCGATAGCCGCAGCGGACGGTATCTGTGGCACTACAACACGGGCGCCAATATCATCGCGTCGCCGATGACGTATGCGGTCAACGGTCAGCAATACATCGCCATCGCGTCGCAGTCTAGCATCATCACGTTCCGCTTGCCCTGAAAATCGGAGCGCGACATCACGGTTGCCGGAGCAGGTCGCGATTGCGGCCGGATTCGGTGCGCGCCTCTTCCTGCCGACCCAATGCCTGCAGCGCTTGCAAGCGCGCGTACCGCGGTGGCGTAGACTGCGGATCGCGGGCAATGGCCTTTTCGAGCAACGGCAAAGCCCGCTCGGCTTGGCCGAGCTTCAGGTAGGCGCGGCCCAGATGGAAGCTCACGTTGCTCGTCGCGCTATCCAGGCCGCGCGCACGTTCCAACCACTTCGCCGCTTCGGCGTCGCGGCCGTCACGTGCCTCCGCAATGCCAAGCGCGTAGAAGGCAGCTAGGTCGCCGGAGGCATTGGCTTCACGCAAGTACGCAGCTTTCGCCTCCGGAAAACGCCGCGTGCTTTCGTTAGCGACTCCGAGCCAAAGATCTGAGCCTTGAAACACCATCATTTGAAGATGAGAGGACGCTGCCTCGGCGTAGCTAGCCAGCTGGGACATGCCTGCCAGCCTTTTCCTTCTTGCAATACTACTCTTCAAACCTCTCCTTTCGGCAACGACCAGGAGTCATTCGAGCGATCCCGTTGCATTCTCTGCGACTTCGGCGCTCTAAAGACAGAGGACAATGCGCAGCTTTGCAATATAGTACTCGAAGGGTAGTGGGCTTGTCCCCTTCCGTGAGACACGAGTCTAGACACTGTCGGCTGCCAGGCGGAAAAAGCACTGGACAGCCAGCCTTTGTTTTAGCAGAATCGCTGTAGTGGGAGAGACGGAAGCGAGCTCTGCT
>VFZU01000085.1 GCA_016870995.1 Acidobacteriota bacterium | reverse complement strand
AATGCTGGATACTTGAGCCATGGGCGCCTTCCTTGCGGGGTAGAGATGTGTTCTTGCAGGAACTTCTTTACCCTAACAGCAGGCCGCCCTCATGCTCGACTTACGAAGCTAATTGGGACACGAGTGATGCCGACACCAGAACTTTCTTACGGTCTTGAGCAATTGCTGAGTGAGCTCCCGGAAAGTCAGCGGGAAGTGCTGATCATGATGAAAGTTGAAGGACACAGCCTTGAAGAAGTCGCTGCAGCCACAGGAACGAGCGTGGGCTCGGTAAAGCAAAAAGTGCATCGCGCTGATGAAAAGCTACGTAAGCTCCTGGGAGGTGAAAATTGAGTTCGCCTAGCTTCCCACCGGTCACGCCGCTGCGGCCGGCCTGGCAAATCGCGCTGTTGGCTGGGGGAATGGCAGCGCTGATTGCGCTGAGTGGGGGATGGATGATGGGCTATGAAGAGCCCGCGGGCTTTGGATGGGCCACTTATGGGCTGCTTGGCGCCGTATTTGCGATGGGATTTAGCGGGTGCACGTGGGCGGCGGCGCAATGGATGAGCCCAACCGGTAGAGCATCGCTTTGCAGACCTGCCCTAGGAGTGTTGCTGGCCTTCGGAGGACTTGCTCTAGGCTCCACGTTGGATGTGTTTGTCCCCGAGGCGGCGGCAATCTGTATGTCGATCGGATCGGTGTTTTCGATTGGGACGGCACTGGTGATGTTGGTGGTGTTTCCTCGAACGGCACCGATGATGCGGCAAAGAGTAGCGACGGCGGCGGGAATTCTGAGTGGGTTCGCTGGCTTTCTTGCGATTCAACTGCATTGCCCGATCAACGAGCTCTGGCACATGCTGTTTGGGCATGGGTTGCTACCGGTAGTTTGGGGCCTGATTGGGTACTGGGCCGCCCGACTTGCATTTCGTTGAAACAGTGTTGATAGACTAGGGCTATCTATGAGTCAGAAGCAGGACCTGACGCGTCGCGAGGCGTCGAAAATTGCGGCAGCGGCCGCCACACTTTCCATTACGGGCGCACCCTTTATCTCCAAGGTGAAAGCAGCCAACAACACGGTGCAGTTCGGCTTTGTGGGATCTGGAAGCCGCGGCCAATACTTGTTGCAGCATCTGAAGAGCATCGACAACGGAACCTGCGTTGCCGTCTGCGATGTGTATGAGCCGAATATGCGCAAGGGCGCCGAGATTATCGGCACCAAGCCGAAGCAGTTTAAGGATTACCGCGAGTTGCTGGCAGACAAGAGCGTGGATGCGGTGTTGATCGCTACGCCTCTGTATATGCACTTCCCGGTGACCAAGGATGCGCTGGACGCGGGCAAGCATGTGTTCTGCGAAAAGAGCCTGGTGTTCAAGCCGGAAGAGATTCACGCGCTGCGGGCGCTGTCGAACTCGAAGCCGAAGCAGGTGCTGCAGGTGGGCTTGCAGCGGCGCTACTCGAAGTTCTATCAGACGGCCAAGCAGATAATCGAGAAGGGGATGTTGGGCACAGTGACGCATATCCGCGGCCAGTGGCATCGCAACACGTTCGCCAAAGACCCGTGGAACAAGCCCCTGCCGAAGGATCGCAGCGATAAGGATGTGAACTGGCGCAAGTACAAGGAATATTCGGGCGGCCTGACGGCCGAGCTGGCATCGCATCAAATCGACGTAGCGGACTGGATGTTCGGCGCGCAGCCCGAATATGTTGTGGGTGTTGGCGGCACAGATTACATCAAGGACGGCCGCGATATTTTCGACAACATCCAATTGATCTTCAAGTATCCAAAGGGCCAGAAGCTGCATTACACGTCGATCACGACGAACCGCCACTGTCCGTTGTTCAACGCGGAGCGGACGGAATTTGGCGAATGCATCATGGGTACGCAAGGTACGATTCACATCACAGTGGGTACGGATTCCGAGCCAGCACTAGGGATGTGGTACACGGAGCCGCCACTGCCCAAAGTGGAAGGTGCGGCGGGCACGAAGGCCCCAGCCGCTGTAGCATCGCCCTCCCTGTCGTCCACCGGAAAGGGTGGCCGCGCATTGCCGATTCTGTTTGAGAAGGATCAGGTGACCAGCAACGACAGCTTCATCAACCGCGAGTTGAAATTTGCGCGCCAGTGGATGTACCGCAAGGGCGTGCTGGTGCCGGAAGAAGATCGCAATCCGGTCGACATCGAGCTCGAGAGCTTCTTCAACGACATCAAGACGAATGGCAAGCCGAAGGCAGATCTCGAAGTCGGACTGCACGATTCGGCGGCTGTGGTGCTTGCCAATCGTTGCATGTACGAAGAACGCAAGGTATTGTTCAGCGAAATCGACAACATGGGCAAGGCTGAAACCAAGCCCGCCAAGAAGGCTTAAGTGATCACCTGGTGGATGTGGATGGTGGCGGGCTTTGCAATGCTCGCCACCGAAACCCTCGTACCAGGTTTTTTTCTACTCTTTTTCGGGATCGGTGCCGTGTTCATGGGCTTCTTTCAGCTTGTGTTTCCCAGCGTGCCTTTGTGGATTGAGCTGCTCATCTTTCTCAGCGTTTCAACACTCTGGCTCGGGTTGTTCCGGCAAAAGTTGATCGCATACATGCATAAGCAGAAGCCTCCCAAGAAGGTGGATGAGATTGCGGGAGAAGTGGCTGTGGCGCTGGAGACGATCGGGGCAGGCAAGATTGGAAAAGTGGAGTTGCGTGGGGCAGCATGGAATGCGATGAATGTTGGGGATCAGGGGATCGACGCCAGTGCGCGCTGTCAGGTGGAACGGGTGAATGGGCTGACGCTTGAAGTAAGACCCATGTAGAATGGGGCTCGATGGAACCTTTAATTGCTGTCGGCGCATTGACGCTGCTTTGCTTCATCGTTTTGGCAAAAACGGCCGTCGTTGTTCCTCAGCAAAACGCATACATTGTAGAGCGGCTCGGACAATTTTCTGGCGTGTTGCAAGCGGGATTTCACATGCTAATTCCATTTGTTGATGTGATCCGCTACAAGCATGTCTTGAAAGAAACTGCGATCGACATTCCCGAGCAAGTGTGCATCACACGAGACAACGTGCAGGTGGGCGTGGACGGGGTTCTCTACATGAAGGTGATCGACCCTGAGAGGGCGTCATACGGGATCTCGAATTACGGCTTTGCGATCTCGCAACTCGCGCAAACAACATTGCGCAGCGAGTTGGGCAAGATTGAACTGGACCGTACGTTTGAGGAGCGCACAAACATCAACACAAACGTGGTGAGTGAGCTCGACAAGGCGACCGAACCGTGGGGCATCAAAGTGTTCCGCTACGAGATCAAAAACATCACTCCGCCGGCTGACATCCTGGGAGCGATGGAAAAGCAGATGCGTGCTGAGCGTGAAAAGCGGGCGACAATTCTGACTTCAGAGGGTACGCGCGACGCGGCGATCAACACCGCCGAAGGCGAGAAGCAGCAAACGATCAAGAAATCGGAAGCCGCCAAGCAACGGCAGATCAATGAAGCGGAAGGCCAGGCGGAAGCGATTCTGTCGATCGCAAAAGCAACCGCCGAGGGCATAAGAGAAGTGGACGAGACGATACAAATGCCGGGCGGGATGGAGGCCGTGCAATTACGTATCGCCGAAAAGTACATCGAGCAATTTGGCAATCTGGCCAAGACGGGCAACACGATGATCGTGCCGTCGAATGTTGCCGATGTGGGCGGCATGATCGCCAGTGCCATGACCATCATTCAGCAGAAGCAAGCCAAGTAATGTCAGCGTGGCTTGAGACGGAGCTGGAAACTTATGAGCGGCATGTCGAGCTGGAAACGGTAGGACAGGCCGCTGCGATCCGGACAGCGATTCGGACCGCAGCAATGCAACTGGAGCCAAAGCGGTTCCTGTATCTGGGATGCGCGGGCGGAAATGGCCTCGAAGCACTTCCTCAGGCGCGGGTCGTTGGGATCGACCTGAACGAGAAGTACCTTGCGGTAGCGCGAGAGCGTTGGGGCCAGGAGTTCCTCCGGCATGACCTCAATCAGGGCCTGCCCTATCTGGGCCGATTCGATCTGGCATTTGGCGCATTGCTTTTTGAGTACATCGACAATCTGTCAGGGCTGATCGAAGACTTATCGAACTGCGTCGATGGACACCTGCTGGTGATGTTGCTGGCCACCCGTGAGAATGCGCCGGCCGTTGCCGAGTCACTTTACCGTAAGCTCCTCGAACCGGTGGGCAGAGAATTCAGGTACCTGTCAGTCGAGCGATTCATCGAGACTGCGGCGGAATTCGGCTTCCTGCTTGAGGCCAGGGAGGAAGTTTCTTTGCCCGCCGGCAAACACTTCGTTTCCATCCTGTTCAAAAGGCAATTAGCATAAACTGAAGTGACTGTGACTGCGAACAGTGGATTGGATTTTCAAGTAGAACCATCGCAAGTTCGAGCGGAACTGGAAAGACTTCTGTCCAGCCCCAAGTTCCGTAAGAGCCAGAACCATTGCGAATTTCTGCGCTATGTCGTGGAAAAACGGTTGCAGTCCGCCGCAGTAAAGGAAGAAGAGATCGGGGTACAGATCTACCGGCGTGGCCAGGATTATGATCCGAGCGAAGATGCGATCGTCCGGGTTGAGGCCTCAAGACTGCGGGCGCGTCTGAAGGAATACTACGAGGAAGCAGGACAAGGCCACCAAGTTCGCTTTGAACTGCCCAAAGGGACGCTGTCGCCGATGATCGTAGTGGGTGAGGTGGGAACCGAGGCCAATGAAAAGGGGATCTGGCTTTGGACAGGGATCCTGGTTGCGATCCTGGGTTTGTTCATCCTGGCCGGGGTTGCCTGGAAGACCTACTTCTAAGGGGTAGTCTTGGGAGGCGGTGGAGGGCTCTTGCGCAGCTCTTCAAAATAACGCTGCACGTAGTTTTGATGGATCAGTGGGACTTCGTCGCGCTGGATCACGCCCGAAGTATCCGAGTGAGCAGCAGACTTTCCGGAGTAGTTGGTCTTTAGCGCTTGAGATTTCGAACTCGAAACCTCGATCATGACTTCGCCCTGAAGGTTCTGAGCGCGCTTGCCGAAGACTTCGCTGATCTTCCCCATAGCGCGCTGCTGTTCGGCTAGCTGCACGTCCTTCGAACCATCCTGTTTGCCCATGCCGGACTTCTGATCGCCGCTTGGGGACTGATTAGATTTATCGCCGCCCTTGGCCTGCTGGTTGGGGCTTTTCTCTCCGCCCTCACCCTGCTGCTGGCTGTTCTGATCACTCTGCTGCTGCCCGTTGGCCTGCTGCTGGCCCTGGGCTTGTTGACCCTTGTTAGCCTGCTGCTGTTGCTGGCCGTTGCCTTGCTGGCCGTCCTGTTTGTTCTGGGCCTGTTGCTGTTGACCTTCAGACTTATCCTGGCTCTTCATCTTGTTCATCATGTTGGCCATGGCGTCTTTGAACTTGTCGAGCAGGGAGCTCTTGTCTCCCTGTTGACCGCCCTGATTTTGCTGGGAACCGGATTTCTTGTCCGCTGCCGAGGCTGAGGACTTCTTGTCCCCATCTTTATCGCCCTTGTCTCCTTTATCACCAGCGGCGGAAGAGTCGCCCTTTTCGGCACCTTCCATCTTTTCGCCTTCTTCAGACGGGGCCATGGACTCTTGAAACTGACCCGGCTTCTGACCTGCGGAAGCGGACTCCGTGGAGTTGGCAGATTCCGAGTTCAATTCCTGGCCCTTCTCGATCGTCTTTTGTTGGTCGTTCTGCTGGCGAGCATCATTGAGGCCGAAGCCATCGAGCGGTTGGCCATTGGGCTGCTGGTTCCTTGCCTTGGCCATCTGCGTCGGCTTTTCGCCGGAGGCAAGCAATTGATACATGCCGGGCGCGATGGGAGAGCTGAGGTCGAGGCTGGATTGGAAAGCGTAACGGAAGACAAGCAGACTGAGAGCCACCACGGCAAGGGCGGCGGCGCGAACCCAACCCGAAGGCATCTTGAAGGGAATCGCATCGGATGCGTTGAAAGTGGACGCAGCCGAATCGGCAGTCTCGATCAGGGTCTCTGTGAGGCGCGTGCGGGGCTGACTGCGGAAGTGGTGCGCAGTCGAGAAAAGATCAAAAGTGGCGAGGCGCTGATCGAGAATCTGCGCAGACTGATAGGCATTGGGGAGCTTGTTCCAAACACGATGCACCAGGAGGCCAAAAGAGACCACGGCAAGCAGCACTGGCCAATACCAGTCGAGGACTTGGGTACCAAGAATGAGGAGGAGGACAAGGCCAGCGGCACCGATCGACAGGGCAACCAGGGCCTGTGAGAAAAGAGTCTGAATGTGCAATCGCCGGCGGGCGCTCTCGATGAGTTTTGTGGCCGCCATGGATGCCTTTATTATGTCACGCCGGTTTCAACGACGGCGTTTTCGAAGGCCTCAAGGTTGTCGACAAAGAAATGGTCTTTCGATTCGACCCAGTGAACCTGCTTCGGATCAGGAAGCGCCGCAAAAAAGGTCTCGAAATCAGGGCGCGGGCCATGTTCATCGTTGGTGGAGTGAATGAAGACCTTGGGGATCTGAATGTCGTGGATGTAGAAACGGTCGCGGTACTTGGTGGGATAGCCGATGGGGATGACCTTGGTGGCTTGCGGGTAGTCGCATGCCAGCTTGAGTGCAATCCGCGAGCCAAAGCTGAAGCCCGCAATGAGAAAAGGCAAATCGGGATAGCGTTCGCGCAGGAACTTGAGGCAGGCGCGGGCGTCTTCGATTTCACCGATCCCATGATCGTACTCGCCTTCGCTCAAGTTGACGCCGCGATAGTTGAAGCGCAGGACGACGGCGCCGGCCTTGCGCAAACCACGAGCAGTGCGATGGACCACGCGAGTGTGCATGGTACCGCCGTGCTGCGGATGCGGGTGGCAGACTAACGCGGCTGCGATTGGGTCGCGATCCTCCGGCTCTTCGAGCAGTGCTTCGAGGAGGCCGGCGGGGCCAGGGATTTTGAGCGATTCGATTTTGCGGGCCATCCGGTTAGCGGTAGTTGGTGAACTGGAGTTCGACGCCAAAGTCTTCGCCGCGCAGCAAGGCGATCACTTGTTGAAGCGTGTCGCGATCTTTGCTGGCAACCCGAACATAGTCGCCCATGATGGAGGGCGTGACCTTGAGCTTGGAGTCTTTGATCGCCTTGACGACGAGCTTGGCCTTCTCCGTTTCGAGGCCCTGCTTGAGCTTCACTTCCTGGCGGACCGTGGAGCCAGCAGCGGGCAGGACCGGACCGTAATCAAGATTTCGGATGGGCACACCGCGCTTCAGCATCTTCGATTGCAGAATGTCGTTGACGGCCTTGATCTTGTAGTCGTCGGCGGAGGCGAGGATGATTTTGAGATCCTTCTCGTTCAGCTCGATGGTGGATCTTGAGTCCTTCAGATCGTAGCGGGCGAGAACTTCCTTGAGAGCCTGCGAGATGGCATTGACCACCTCGGGCATTTCAATCTTGGAAACAACGTCGAATGAATTGTCGCTAGCCATGGTGCTTAGTGGCCGAGCGCGATGAGGACGCGCTCGGTAACCTCCTTGATGATAGTGGGCATGCTTGCTTGAAGCGCCAGCGTGACAGCGGCGCGGATCCGATCGGGGTCCAGCTCAGCCCGGGCTGGTTGAGGGCCGGGTGCGAGACGGGCGAGCGTTGTGGAATTAAGTTCGGCATCGGTGGCAAAGAGCCCACGAGAATATTGTGCCGCTTCGACCAGGGGCCGAATGGTTTGGATCACCTCGGTTGGCTCGAAGGGCTTTTTTATGATTGCATCACATCCGACGGCACGAGCCTGGGACTCGTTGAAGGGTTCGAGCAATCCGGCGGTGAGAACGACGCGAATGGCCTGATGGCGCGGGTTCGACTTGATCCAGTGGCAGATCTCATAGCCGGACCGAGTGGGAAGAAAAACATCAGCGATTACGACGTCAGGCGCGAAATCATCAAGGACGGGATAGACATCCGCACCGTCAGCGGCGATCTCCACATCGAAGCCTTCTTCGCTCAGAATTCGCGCTCCCATGCGCTGCGCGTGGGGGCTGTCGTCGGCCAGAAGAATGCGGGCGATCAATTCTTTTTCTTTTTCGGTTCCTTGACCTTCTTGGGCTTCTTTACGGGCTCGAGGGTACCTTTGGAAACGATGGGTGCGTTCTGGTCGGCAGTGCCAGCGGCAGGAGCGGCTGGGGTGGTTACGGTGGGCGTTTGCGCGGCGGGAGCAGCGGCATCGCCGGTCGCACCGGGCTGCTTACTGAGGCGCGCGTCGGGGTTCTTATCGAGGGTTGCGCTGTCACCCACAGTGGAAACCGTTACGTCGGTGGTACCGGTCTCGGTAGAGACCGGGATCGGAACGTTGACCGGGATGCTGGGTCGGATTGTGGTCATCGCTGGATCACCAGACTTGGCGGCCATACGGACGTCCGGACCGCGCTTGAGCATGTTACCGACAGGTGCCAGCATGGAGGCCTTGGTGCGATTTTCGGCTTCATACTTCATACGGGCCACGGCTTTCGGATCCGCTTCTGGGACAGCCATTTCCATTTCCTGCAGGCGCTTCTTCGCGTCGTCGGCGTAGGCGCTGAGGGGGTATTCGCGAACCAGCTTGGCGTAGGCCTTACCGGAGCGATCCTTGAAACGCGGGCCCATGCGGTTGTAGGCGTCGCCCATCTTGAACAAGGCTTCGTCCGCTCGGGAGAACAACGGATACTGATCGGTGAGAGCCTGCATACGGTTGGAGCTGGACGCCCAGGACTGCTTTTTGTAATAGAAGTCGCTAACGCGCATTTCGCCTTCGGCGAGCGCTTCCTGAATATTACGAACCAACTGATTCACGCGCGGGGCAAACTTCGAATTGGGGAATTGGACCAGCACCTGGCGGCATTCTTCTTCCGCTTTGAGAGCGTGCATGTTGTCGCGGTCGGCCTTCTCCATCTGGCGATAGTGAATCATGCAGACCTTCTCTTGCGATTCGGCGGCTTCTTCCATGGTGGGGTAAAAGAGAATGAAATCTTTGTATTCGGCTTCGGCCTGGGCGAGACCGTTAGCACCGCCTTCGCGGAACCAGCTATCGGCGATGGCGAGCTTGGCTTTGGCGAGGTATTCGCTGGTGTCGTAGGTGTTGATCAGGGTCTGCAGGGTAAGGCGGGCGACTTCATAGCGACCACGCTCGACGTCCCGAATCGCCTTGTCGTAGAGGACTTTGTCGGGTTGCTGAGTGTCTTTGGTGATCGGGTTTTCGTATTTTTTCCGGCGGCAACCCGCTGTGAGGGCCAAAAGCAGAGAGAGCAACACCAGGCCGCTCAGGCGAATAACGTAGACAGAACGCATCAGAGTACCTCTAGTAGTTTAAGACATCAGGCAGAGAGTTGGCGACCGGAGAGAGCGCAGGCGTGCAGTTCGCGCACAGATGTAGCCGGAGATTCACCGCGGAAGACGGAGGAGCCGGCCACCAGCCAGTCGCAACCTGCTTCGGCAATTTCGCGGGCATTCGTCATGTCGACGCCTCCATCCAACTCAATGGCATAGTTCAAGTTACGCTGGCTGCGGAGCTGTGCGAGCTGACGTATTTTGCCCAGGCTCGAAAGGAGGAATTTCTGCCCCCCGAATCCCGGGTTGACGCTCATTAGTAGCACGAAGTCTGCCAAATCGAGCACGTCTTCAATGGAATGGACGGGGGTGCCGGGGTTGAGGACAACGCCGGCCTTGGCGCCGGTGGACCGGATGAGGCCGAGAGTGCGGTGCAGGTGGGGGCTGGCCTCCTGGTGGACAGAAATCGAATCAGCGCCGGCGGCGCGAAAGGCTTCGACGTAGCGTTCCGGTTCGACGATCATCAGGTGGACATCGAGCCAGCAGCGGGTGACTTTGCGGATGGACTCGAGCACGGGGACGCCCATCGAGATGTTCGGGACGAAGCGGCCGTCCATGACATCGTAGTGGAGCATTTGAGTGCCAGCAGATTCGACTTCTGCGATCTGTTCGCCAAGGCGAGCAAAGTCTGCGGCGAGCAAGCTGGGCAGGATTTGTAAGGCGTGACTCATGAAGGTTTGCGGATGATGGCGATAAAGAAGCCGTCGCCGGGGTCAATGCCAGGAGTACGGCGATGCATCTCTACAGGCAGTTCTCCACAGACGGCGCGGACGACATCTTCATTTTCCTCTTTTTCGAGAGAACACGTCGAGTAGACGAGCGTCCCGCCGGGTGCGAGGACGTCAAGGGCGTTTTTGAGAATCTGGGTCTGGCGGGCCTGCTGGCGAGCGAAATCCTCTGGCGTTAGCTTCCACTTGATCTCGGGATTGCGACCCAGGGTGCCGGTACCAGAGCAAGGAGCGTCAGCGAGGATGCGATCGAAGGAGGGCTTGAATGGCAAAGGTTGCGCGGCATCGAGGTGGACGAGGGGGATGCCAATCTGCTGCAGGGGCAGCAGTCGCTTGAAGCTGCGATCGCAGGCGATGGCCTTGAGGTCGCCGGTCTTTAAGGCCTGCCAGGTTTTGTTCCCGGGGGCGGCACAGAGGTCAAGATAGCGATGGCCTGGTACGAGATTGAGATGGGGTACGACGGAGCGGGCACCGGGATCCATTCCCTTCTCCGGCGGCTTGAGAAATGTGAGTGCGATGGTACGGGTCTGCTGTTCGCCAAATTGGGAGAGCCAACGTTGGTAGAGCCAGTCGGGAAGGCAGAGCTCGATGGCGGGATCGGGGAAGTTTAGCTGGCGCTTGTGAACCTTGCGAAGGACGGCGTTGACCAGCCCTGCAGCGGCGCGTTTGGAAGAACGCTTGGCGAGTTCGACAGCTTCCATGACTGCGGCGTGAGCAGGGATGCGGGCGAGATAGCGCATCTGGTAGAGGCCCATGCGAAGAAGGATGGCCGTGGGCTCATCGACGGTGAGAATCTGGCGTCCGGAGAAGTGTTGCGCCAGCCAGTCGAGTTGATTTTGATGGCGCAAAACGCCGTAGACGATCTCATGGGCCAAGGCGGCATCGCGAGGAGCGAGGGGCTTGGCAAGTTCGTGGAGGAGAGTGTCGGAATGACCGCCGCCATGGACGCGTCGCAATACTTCAAAGGCAACACGGCGGGCGGGAGAGATGAGTGCCATCTAGCTTCAAGGTAACAGGTGGACATTTCGGCAACTCGTGATAGCCTCCATTGCATGCGATTTCTACCATTGCTGTTGATTGCGCCGCTGATGGCATTTGACGATTCCAAGTTGACGGTGCACAAGCTGGTGCGCGAGGACATTTTCGCGGGATTGCTCGCTGGAGACATGGAAACGCATGATCGTGGGATGGCGAAGCTGAAAGAGCTCCGAAAGACACGGCCTGCCGAACTACCGGTGATCGATGCCTGGGAATCTCTGGGCTTGACCCTGCACGCGGCAAACGCATGGAAAGCGGGTAAAACGGTCGAAGCGAAGCGGTTGTTTGATCAGCCTGGGAGTTGCAGACCAAAGCGCTCGCCAATGGACCCAAGGATGTCGGCGTGAACGCGGTTACCGGTGGAGCAGGGATTCTGGTTGGGGATCGCTTGCCGACAGAGATGAGGAATCAACTTTGGAAGAGGAGCTTCGAAACCTATTCAACACTGTACAAGCTGCAGGAGAACGCGTTGCCCAAAATGCCGGTTCACCATCGCGGCGAAGTCATGACTGGGATGCTGGTGGCGGCGCAGCGCACAGGCGAGCAAGCAGCGTTCGAGAAGTATCTGCCGATGGCTCTGGAATCGCTGAAAGGTACTGCCTACGCCTCGCTGCTTCAAAAATGGAGCGCCGACCCTGCGATCCGGGAGAAAACCAACATTGCCTGCAAAACCTGCCATGACCCGGGCAAGCTTGCGAACATGCGCGCAGCACAATAGAAAAGGGCGGCTTGCGTTGGTAGCGCAAGCCGCCCTTTTCGTTGATGGGTTGAACTAGACCAGCTTGGTGCGGCGCACTGGCAGGTCACGAACACGCTTGCCGGTTGCGGCGAAGATCGCATTCGTAATCGCCGGCACGATGACAGGCACGCCCGGTTCGCCGACACCCGCCGCCGGTTCCTTGCTGGGAACGATGGAGACTTGGATATTGCGCGGGGACTCAGTAAGGCGAGCTACCTGGTAGTCGTTGAAGTTCGACTGCTGGATGCGACCATTGGCAGCCGAGATTTCACCGAGCATTGCAACGCTGGTGCCAAAGACGGCGGCGCCTTCAAACTGAGACACGACGCGATCGGGATTGACCACTGTGCCGCAATCGGCGACCGTCCAAACATTGGGGATGGTGACTTTGCCGTTCTTGTCGACTTCGACCTCAACGACGCTAGCGATGTAGCTTAAGAAGCTTCGATGTGCGGCGATACCGAAGCCGCGGCCATTACCGGACTTTTGCTTACCGTAACCACTCTGCTCGACAACCTGTTCAAGCACGCGCCGCAGACGGCCCGTGCTGATCGGGAATTTCGAAATCGGCTGACCGTTGTTCCAAGGTTTGACACCGTCCTTGGATAGGTCGATGTTGCGATTCGGCCCCAGGGACTTGAGCATGTAGTCAGCGTAGTTGGTGTTATTGAGCACAGCCAATTCGTCGAGGAAGCTGTGGATGCCGAAGGCGTGATAGACGTGAGCAACAGCACGCATCCAGCCAAGTCGAAGGTGATTGGGAGCCGGACAGTTTTCGCCGCGGATATTCGGGATGTCATACGGCAACTCGTTTAGGCCCATGCCCACTTCAAACTCGGCACCGTACTGCATGCCGGGTGCAAACGTGGAAGCAATCGGCGGGAACGCAGAACGGAAGAGCCAGGAATTCAGCTTGCCATTTGCATCCATGCCGGCCTTCATGTGCATGCCGGAGACGGTGTGATAGTAGTCGAACTTGATGTCGTCTTCGCGAGTCCAGATCACCTTGACGGGCTTGCCAGTGGCCTTGGAAAGCAGGGCCGCCTCGACGACGTAATCCGGCTTGGACTTACGGCCGAATCCACCGCCGAGAAGCGTGACGTGGCAAATGACATCGGTCTTGGGGATGCCCATGGCGGCCGCTACGGCTTCCTGAACCGCTTGCGGATTCTGAGTCGGGCACCACGTTTCCACTTTACCGTTCTTGAACTCCGCAACCGCAACAGGTGGCTCCATGGGAGCGTGCGAGAGCAGGGGTGCGTAGTAGTTCGCCTCGTGCGTTTTAGCCGACGTGGCGAAGGCTGCGTCAACGTCGCCGCGGTTGCGGACGACCTTGCCAGGCTTGAGCACCGAATCGAGAAGGAATTTCTTTTCGTCGGCAGAATTATAGCTATCGTTTGGACTCTTCTCCCAATCGATCTTTAGCTTCTTGCGGCCCTGCATGACAGCCCAAGTGCTGTCACCGAGGACGGCCACACCGCCGAGTTGTTGGAAGAGATGCGGTTGCTTGAACATCGGCAACTCAACCGTTTTCTGCACGCCTTTGACGGCGAGAGCGGCGGTATTGTCGAAACTCTTCACCTTGGAGCCGTAGACCGGCGGACGCTCAACCATGGCGACCAGCATGCCGGGGACCTTGGCGTCCATACCGAAGGTGGCCTTACCCATGACGATGTTGTGTTCATCGAGCATCGGGACCTTCTTGCCGATCAGCTTGTACTGGTCGGGGGTCTTCATGCGGAGTTCGTGCTCTTTGGGCACTTCCATCTTGGCGGCGATAGGGAGCAACTCTGCGTAGGTCAGGGATTTCTTGGTTTTGCCATTGACCACCTTGCCCTGATCGGCGGCGACATCGCCGGGCTGCACGCCCCATTTCTGCGCGGCGGCGCGTTCAAACATAGTGCGAGCCGTGGCGCCAGCCTTGTGCATGGCCATACCGAAGTCGCGCACCGAGCAAGAACCGTCGGTGTTTTGCGAACCATACTTCTCGTCGCCGAGTGCCTGTTCGACACGAACTTTCTTCCAATCGGCTTCGAGTTCGTCGGCGAGCATCATCGGCAGCGTGGTGCGGCTGCTGGTACCCATTTCGCTGCGGTGAGCCATGATTACGACGGTGCCATCGGCTTCAAAGCCAAGGTAGACGCTGGGCTGCCAGGTTGTAGGGGCGGCGGTGGCCTCGCTGGGATTCACGGCAACGCCGAGTACAAGGGCGCTGGCTGAAAGTACGGTGCCGACGAAGCCGCGACGATCGAGCATCTGAACCGACTGGTCGTAATTGGCGTAGGCTTCCTGAGCGAGGCGCGTGGTTTCGGAAACTCTCTCGAGGGCCGGACGGCTTTCGCCGTATGTATAGTTGGACATTATGCCTTCACCCCCGCAGCGGACTTTACGGCCGCTCTGATTCTTGTGTAGGTACCGCAGCGGCAAATGTTGCCATTCATCGCGGCGTCGATCTGTTCGTCGTTGGGCTTGGGCGTCTTCTTGAGAAGAGCAGCGGCCTGCATGATCTGGCCAGCCTGGCAATAGCCGCACTGGGCCACGCCATGCTTCTCCCAAGCCACCTGGCAAGGATGCGTGCCGTTCGGGCTCAACCCTTCGATGGTGGTGATGTGTTTCCCGGCCACGGCCTTGACTGGCGTGACGCAACTGCGGATGGCTTCACCATTCTGGTGGACCGTGCATGCCCCGCACAGCCCCATGCCGCAACCGAATTTGGAACCGGTGAGGGAAAGCTCTTCCCGCAGGTACCACAGCAGCGGCATATCGCCGTCGCCGTCAAACTTTCGGGTCTGCCCGTTGACTTTGAGTTCGATCATAGAGATGCCATTGATCTTACACTGGAGTTGGGAATGAAACAACGGATCAGATCGACCACAATCTTGAGCGTCCGCCGGGCGGGGAAAGTTGTCATGGCGGGTGACGGACAGGTGACGCAAGGCTCAGAGGTACTGAAAAGCGGCGCGCGCAAGCTGCGTCGGCTCTACAACGGCAAGATTCTGGCGGGATTCGCGGGTTCGACGGCCGATGCCTTCAGCCTGTTTGCGCGATTTGAGGCCAAGCTGGAGCAGCACAATGGCCAACTTCCCCGCTCCGCAGTGGAACTAGCCAAGGATTGGCGTACTGACAAGATGCTGAGGCATCTCGAGGCGATGCTGGTGGTGGCCGACCTTGAAAACACATTCCTGCTTTCGGGCAATGGAGACGTAATCGAACCGGATGACTCGATCGCCAGTATTGGATCCGGGGGGCCATTTGCGACTGCGGCGGCTCGGGCATTGCTGGAGAACACAAAGCTGAGCGCGAAAGAAATCGTGGAGCGATCGATGAAAATTGCCGCTGACATCTGCATCTACACGAACCACAATCTAGTCGTGGAAGAACTGAACTAATGGTGATCTATCTGCCGAACCACAAGAGTGACGATGCCCCGCTGCTCGATGAATTGACGCCGCGCGAAATTGTCGCCGAGCTCGACAAGTACGTTGTGGGCCAGGCTGAAGCGAAAAAAGCCGTAGCGATTGCACTGCGTAACCGCATTCGGCGGCAGAGGCTCGACCCGGAGATGGCAGAAGAGGTGATGCCGAAGAACATCCTCATGATCGGGTCAACCGGCGTGGGAAAAACGGAGATCGCCCGGCGGCTGGCAAAGCTGGCGAACTCACCATTTCTGAAAGTGGAAGCGAGCAAGTTCACCGAGGTTGGTTATGTGGGCCGCGATGTCGAAAGCATGATTCGCGATCTCGTTGAGATCTCGATCGATCTCGTGCGAGAAGAGCGGCTCGATGAAGTGGCCGAAAGGGCTGAGCAAAATGCCGAGGAGCGGCTGCTGGATCTGCTGATGCCACCACAGCCGGAAGGTGCCGAGACAAGCGATAAGACCCGGGACAAACTGAGGGACAAGCTGCGGGCAGGCAAGCTGGACGATAAGACAGTCGAGATCGATGTCAAAGAGAGAGCTCCGACCGTACAGGTAGCCGCCGCACCAGGGATGGAGGAGATGGGAACAAACCTGCAGGAAATTCTCCCAGGGTTGTTTGGCCCTCGCACCAAGAAGCGCAAGATGAAGTTGCCGGAGGCGCTTGACTATCTGACCGAGGAAGAAGAAGAGCGGCTGATCGACATGGATCAGATCACCAAGGAAGCGCTGGATCGTGTGGAGCGCAATGGCATCATCTTTCTCGACGAGCTGGATAAGATTGCCGGGCGCGAAGGTGGCTCAGGCCCGGACGTTTCGCGCGAAGGTGTTCAGCGCGACATTCTGCCAATCGTGGAAGGCACGACGGTAAATACGCGTTATGGCTTCGTGCGAACCGACCATATTTTGTTTGTGGCTGCGGGTGCTTTTCATGTCGCCAAGCCGTCGGATCTGATCCCGGAATTACAAGGCCGCTTCCCGATCCGTGTGGAATTGCAGAGCCTGACCCATGCGGATTTTGTGCGGATTCTGAAAGAGCCGAAGAACGCGTTGACCAAGCAGTACATCGCGTTGCTCGAAACAGAAGGGATCAAGCTGAAGTTTGCCGATGACGCGATTGATGAAATCGCAAAACTGGCAGCCGAAGTAAACCAGTCGACAGAAAACATCGGGGCGCGGCGTCTGCACACGATTCTTGAGAAGGTGCTCGAGGAGATTTCTTTCGAAGGGCCCGATCTGAAGAAGAAGAAGCTTACGATCGACGCCGAATATGTTCGCAAGCAATTGTCGAGCATCGTGAAGAATCAGGATCTGAGCCGTTACATTCTCTAATGCGAATTCCTTTATTGAGCATTGCCACGTTGTTACTTACAGGGTGTGCCTACGTGGGCGACCCGTTGCCTCCGGCATTGAAAGTGCCAAAGCCGGTGACGGATCTTGCCGTGCGTCAGGTAGGTGGCGAACTTCTGGTGAGTTTCACAATCCCCGATAAGACCCTCGAGGACCTCGCGCTGAAGAGTATCGGAGCTGTCGATCTCAAGATCGGCGTAAACCCGAAAGCTCCATTTGACGCTGAGCGTTGGAGCGACGCTGCCAAGCCCGTGGCGACTGGGGCAGTCGAGCCAGGCAAAGTAGATACGAAGGTACCCGTATCCGAGTGGGCCAATCAGGAAGTTGTAATTGGTGTGCGACTTGGCAACGCCAAAGGGCGAATGTCCCCATGGTCAAACTTCGTGACGCTGAATGTCATGCCGGCGTTGGCTCGCCCAACGCAACTGCGAGCCGTCGCAACTGCAACCGGGGTTTTGATCGACTGGGCAGCACAGGCGAAATTGTGGAAGATCTATCGCTTCGCCGAGGGTGACAAGGAACCCGTAGAGATGGCTACTGTCAAGGAACCCAAGTTCATCGACATCGGGGCGGCATTCGATGCGAAGTATCAATACACTGTGGTATCGCTCGCGGGAGATGCGGTGAGTGAAACCAGCGAGCCGGTGACGATTACCCCTGTAGATACATTTGCACCCACTGCGCCACAGGGACTTTCGGCATTGGCTGGCCCAACGGCGGCGCAACTGAGTTGGGAACGCAATCAGGAACCAGACCTCGCGCTCTACCGGGTTTATCGAGCGAGCGGGGACGGCGTATTTGCAAGAATCGCCGAATCGCCATCAGCGGCAAGCTATCGCGATGCGGGCGTGAAAGCAGGACAAAATTATCGATATGCAGTGTCGGCAGTCGACCGCAAGGGCAACGAAAGCCCGAAATCTGAACCAGTGGAGATTCAAATCCCATGACGAAATACATCCGATTCGCGTTGAGCAAGGATGCGGAACCGACGACAACGCATGGTCTTTTCGGAATTCTGGAAGGGGACAAGGTGATTGAAACCGCTCGTCTCTTCGGCAAGGCCTTTGCCGAAGATCATGACCTCGCGGCGGTAAAGCTGCTGCCCCCCGTGCTTCCCTCAAAGATCGTCTGCGTGGGGCGGAATTACGTCGACCATGCTAAGGAACTGGGCAACGATGTGCCGACCGAGCCGTTGATCTTTCTGAAGCCCCCGTCCTCGCTGATCACCTCGGGTGACAACATTGTGTATCCGCCGCAATCGAGCCGCGTCGATTTCGAAGGCGAAATCGGAGTTGTGATCGGCAAGCAGGGCCGCAATATCCCGGCCGATAAAGCGATGGATTACATCTTTGGATTCACCTGCGTAAATGACGTCACCGCGCGCGATTTGCAAAAGAAAGACGGGCAGTGGACCCGAGGCAAGGGTTTTGACACTTTCTGCTCCGTAGGGCCTTGGATCGTGTCAAAGGAGGAGTTCGACCTGAGTAAGACAACCCTACGAACAAGGCTGAATGGCGAACTCAAGCAGGAAGGGACGGCATCGCAGATGATTTTCGACCTGGGTGCTATAATTGCGTTTGTAAGCTCATTTCTGACGCTGGAACCGGGCGATTTGATTGCGACTGGCACCCCGGCAGGAGTGGGATCCATGCAACCCGGCGACCAAGTCTCGATCGAAATCGGAGGCCTCGGCACGCTCACCAACACCGTAATCAAGGGCTAAAACTCCACTCACATGAAGATCTTTCTCGATACCGCGAATCTGGACGAACTGAAGAAGGCCGCCTCCTGGGGCATTGTCGACGGCGTCACAACCAACCCCTCGCTGATTGCCAAGGAAGGCATCAAGATTGAAGAACAGGTCGCCCGGATTTGCGACATCATCGACGGCGATATCTCCGCCGAAGTGGTCGCCACCGAAGCGAAAGCCATGATCGTAGAGGGCACGGCGCTCGCGAAGATTCACAAGAACATCGTCGTGAAGCTGCCGCTGACCCGTGACGGCATCCAGGCAGCCGCCGAGTTTTCGAAGGAAGGCATCCGCACCAACGTGACGCTGTGCTTCTCGCCGGCGCAAGCGCTGCTTGCCGCCAAGGCGGGCGCCTACATCATCAGCCCGTTCGTCGGTCGTCTTGAAGACATCGCACAGCTTGGCATGGAATTGATCGAATCGATCTGCACGATCTATGGCAACTACGGCTACACGACGCAGGTGCTGGCGGCGAGCCTTCGCAGCCCGCTGCACGTGGCGCAAGCCGCCGAGATCGGCGCTGACATTGGCACGATGCCGTTCAAGACGCTCGACATGATGTTCAATCATCCGTTGACGGATAAGGGCCTTGAGACCTTCCTGAAAGATTACGCCAAGGCGTTCGCAGAAAAGAAATAGTTTTTATGTTCAAACTGTTCCGGCGTGCCACGCCGGAGGACAGGGAGCGTGCCCGCCTGGATGCGCTTCTGAAGAACAGTCGAAGTATTGAAGGGACTCTCACCGACAAGGTTGAGAGTCTCGTCTATTTCACGTATGAGGTGCGCGGGGTGACTTACCACGCCGCTCAGGACGTGAGTGTGATCGAAGGCGCGGTGTCGCGGCTGGGGAGTCAAAACCTTGGACCTGTCACCGTGCGTTACTCCACCACCAACCCAGCCAACTCCATGGTGCTGTCACAAAGCTGGAGTGGCTTGAATCAGAATTTATCCCAAGGAACAAACTACTATGCTGAACCAATTGCGTAAAGCGCTTGTCGCGGCCACTATCGTTGCCGCACTTACCACTGGCCAGGCCTTTGCCGCCGCTAAGCCGAAGACCGTCATTCACGTCATCAACGTGAAGTTCAAGGCTGATGCCAAGAAGGAAGATGTCGCCAAGGCGATCGCCGCCATTGAAACCGTGGCCGGCAAGTACAAGGGCATCAAGAACGTGTGGCTGAACCCGATCAAGGTTCAGGGCAATGCTTTTACGCACGTATTGGTGATGGAATTCGAAAGCGTGGAAGCGCTGAAGAAGTACACGGATTCTCCGGAACAGCTGGAATGGTACAAGCTTTGGTTGCCGGTGCGCGAACTTTCGAACACGCACGACGTCACCAATCAGTAAGCACATTTCAAAATTTCAGAAAGGGCGTCCGCCAGCCGGCGAACGCCCTTTTTCTGCTAGGCTGAGACGCATGCCAATGGACCATCCAACACGTCGTGACGCCATGCTTGGACTTGCGACGGCAGCCAGTGCCGCAGCAGTTCCAGCGAGTGAGGCCTGGTATCAGACGGCAACCGAAATGGCTGGCCTGATCCGCGCACGCAAGATTTCCGTACGAGAGTTGCTTGAGGTTCATGTACGGCGCATCGAGCAGGTGAATCCGAAACTAAATGCGATTGTGACCTTGACGCTGGATGCAGCGCGCAAGGCTGCGGCGGCGGCAGATGAGCTGCAAGCGAAACGCCTTCCGCTGGGACCTTTGCACGGGCTGCCGATTGCGCACAAAGACCTGTTGAACACCAAAGGCATCCGGACAACGTATGGGTCACCGATTTTCAAAGATAATATTCCGGCTGACGACAATCTGTTGGTGGAGCGCACGCGGGCTGCAGGGGCAATCCTGGTCGGGAAGACGAATACGCCGGAGTTTGGCGCGGGATCACAGACCTTTAATACGGTATTCGGGGCAACGGTGAATCCTTACGACACGAGTAAAACTTGTGGAGGCTCGAGCGGCGGCGCGGCGGTTTCACTAGCCTCGGGGATGCTACCGATTGCCGATGGCAGCGACACGGGTGGGTCGCTGCGCAATCCGGCTTCGTTTTGCAATATTGTTGGTTTTCGTCCGTCGATCGGCCGGGTGCCCGCGCCAAGTGCATCGTTCTTGTGGTCGACGCTGAGCACGACGGGCCCAATGGGCCGCACCGTAAGCGATGTGGCCTTGTTGTTGAGTGCGATCGCCGGGCCGCATCCTGCTGTACCCAATGCGCTGCCCGAAAATGGAGAGGTGTTTCGTGCTCCCCTCGGACGCAACTTCAAGGGCACTCGAGTTGCTTTCTTCAAGGATCTGCCTGGGGTTCATATCGACCCGCGCGTGCTAGCGGTGATGGAGTCGCAGGTGAGGACGTTTGAGGCACTCGGTTGCGTGATCGAGCGGATAGATCCGGATTTTGAAGGAGCCGATGAAGCGTTTAAGACCTTGCGGGCGTGGAACTCAGCAGCCACGCACGGCGAGAGGCTTGCGAAGTATCGTGCGCTGTACAAGGACACGCTGTTAGCTGAAGTGGAACAGGGCCTGAAGCTGACCGGCGAGCAGGTCGCTAGGGCAGAAAAATTGCATGGGCGGCTTTGGCAGCGCTTTCAACAGTTTCTTGGCAAGTATGAGTACTTCGTGCTACCCACGAATCAGGTGCCGGCGTTCGATGTCACTGTGCCTTACTTGCGCGAGATTAATGGCGCGAAGCTCGACAGCTACATCGATTGGATGAAGACCTGCTGGTACATCTCGATCACTGGCAATCCAGCCATTTCGGTGCCGGGTGGCTTTACGCCGGAAGGGTTACCGGTTGGGCTGCAGATCGTGGGCAGGCACAATCAAGACTTCAGCGTGCTGCAGATGGCTTATGCCTTTGAGCAGGCGACGATGGTGGGACGCCGGCGGCCTGGGCTGGGCTAGATGCGATAGGGCGAGGCGACCGTGAATTCACTTGCCGTCGCCGTGCCTGTGTTCAGAGTGCCAGCGGGCTCGAACAAGAGCAAGCTGACTTCAGCTTCAGCCACGGGGCGGTGTTCCACGCCTCTCGGCACGATCAGAAACTCCCCGACGGCGAGGGGAATCGATTGCTCTTGACCGTCGGCGTCACGGTAGTCCATGCGAAATGCGCCATCGACCACGAGGAACAATTCGTCTTCGTGTTCGTAATGATGCCAGACGAACTCGCCTGAAAATTTGACAAGTTTGACGTGCTGACCGTTGAGCTCGCCCGCGATCCGAGGGGACCAATGATCTTCGAACTGGCTGAATTTTTCCGCGAGATTGATTTTGGTCATAAGGGGGCTTGCGCTTAGTCTAAAAGATAGGATGCGACTGCGATCCACTAACGACCGGCTGAAGATTGAACACTCTATCGTCGACGGCGTGCGGCGACTACTGGGGTGGTTACTTGAGGACAATCCTGAGATTCGCAGTATTGTGCCAGGACGAATTGCACAGGTGCGAGACGCCAAGGGAAAGGTGAGAGTGCGGATCACGGTACCTACGATGAATGGGTTTAAGGCCATCGCCCTCAGCGACGGGGCACGACAGGAGCTGTTTATTTCGACTTCTTTGACGAAGGAGCAGCTTGAGTCTTCTTTGCAGCGGGCTTTGGAGAAAACGCACGAGTAGCGAGCATTTTTTCGGTTTCCCCAATGTACTTCTTGGCAGGGGTTTTGCGAATGGATTCTGCGATCACGTCGAGAGCCAGATCTTCGGCTTTCTTGAATCGAATGCAGGATTTGCCCATATCCAGTTTTTTGCCAGTTTTGGCCCAGGCAGCTTGAAACCAGGCCATGTGCTCTTCACTTCCGTAGGTACACATCAAGTAGAGCGACATGTGGTTCTTTTGCGAGGCGAGTCCAGCATAGGGTAGTGGTTGCTTCGGATCGCAATGGTAGCCCACCGGATAAACGCGATGGGGAACAAAGTAACCGATCATGCCGTAGCTCATGCCCTCTTCGTAGTCTTTGTCGAGATTCTTGAGAATGACTTTACGAACGGCTTCAATCGCAGCGCGGCGATCTTCAGGAAGTTCCGCGAGATACTGCTCAACCGTGGTGGCTTTGCTTTGCATGACCCAGTGAAAGTATCATAAACGAACAGAGGCCGCCCCCTCCGGTGCGGCCTCTGCCCTTACTGCAAATCGATTTACGTCTATGCTTCGAAGTAGCCTTTGGCCAGTTCCGGCCTGGCTTCGAGAGCCTTACGCCAGTACACTCGGGCCTCGTCCTGCTGACCCTGAGTCTTGAGAGCATGCCCCAGGTTCAGCAAGGCTTCGGCGAATCCAGGGCGCTCCGCGAGAGCTTCGCGGTAGAGCCGGATCGCGTCGTCCACCTGGCCACCCTTTTGCAGGAGCAAACCCGTGTTCCGCTCCGGACGTGGTGGACAGCGCGTTGGGAGTGAATTATTGCCATTGAATCACGCAGCAATTTTGAATTCAACAGAAAAATCGCGACGAGCTTC
>VFZU01000084.1 GCA_016870995.1 Acidobacteriota bacterium | reverse complement strand
GAGCGTCTCGGCTACAAAACGCCAACTCAAGCTCGTCGCGATTTTTCTGTTGAATTCAAAATTGCTGCGTGATTCAATGGCAATAATTCACTCCCAACGCGCTGTCCACCACGTCCGGAGCGGAACACATGGTACTGGACTGCCCTTTTTCATTTGGGGCGAGCTTAGAATTTTCACTCGGGCGATCGATCTCGGACGGCAAAATCGAAAGGCGGAATGGGGATCCGCCGAATTGGATTTCTGCTGAAAATTGGAGACTGCGAAGTTGGTAGGATCGGGGTGCTACTGACTGGTGTTTTTGGGGAACCTTCTGGCGAGCGAACCAACGAATCGCTGGGTTACAAAGCGGATCATTTTTTGCGATCAAAGTTGGGCACTCGGGAAGTGATAGCCTTGGCGGATATGGCGACAAGCTTGATCACCGGAACCAGCATGTGAATTGGCAAAGCGACTGCGCTTGAACTCGCGCGTGCGGGGCACTCGGTGCTCGCAACCATGAGGAGTCCAGAGAAGTCGCTAGAGTTGGCGAAGATCGCTGCCGAAGAAGGCTTGCGCTTGAGCATTCACAAGCTGGATGTAGATTCAGATAAATCTGTCAAAGCAGCCTTTGCAGCGATTGAAGCGAGTGGCGTTGTCGTAGGCGTACTTGTAAACAACGCGGGCGTCGAGCGCCTCGGTTCGATTGAGGAGTCATCGCTCGATGATTTCCGAGTCTGCATGGAGACGAATTACTTTGGGGCGATCCGCTGCATCCAGGCTGTGTTGCCGGGTATGCGCGAGAGACAGGCTGGGTTGATCGTGAACATCACTTCAGTAGCGGGAAGGATCGCCAGCGGTGCGATGGGTCCTTACAGCGCCTCCAAGTGGGCGCTTGAGGCAGTAAGTGAGAGCCTGGCACAAGAGGTGACCGCATTCGGTATGAGGGTAGCAATCGTGGAGCCGGGAATCATCAACACGAGAATGGCGCAGAACATCACTCATACGCAGCCAGCATCAAAGTACCCGCACGAGAGACGCATGTCGGCCATTTTTGTAGAAGCGCTCGGAAGCCACAATGGGCCGGAGCATGTAGCTAGCAAAATACACGAAATTGTCGAGGGTGATGATTGGACGCTACGGAACCCAGCAGGGCCTGACGCCGCGCCGTTCTTGCAGTGGCGTGCCAGCATGACCAATGCCAAGTGGATCGAGTACGGATCGCAAACTGACGCGGCGTGGCTGGAACAAGTCGGGCGCGAATTTGGGATGAAGCCGAAGTTGAGCTAAGCCGTGACCTGTTTCGCCTCAAGCTCCGCCCAGCGGGTGTAGAGAGCGTCAACTTCGGCTTCGATCGCGGAGAGTTCGGCGAAGACCTGCTGCACGCGAACGTGGTCGGTGACGATGTCGGGATGTTGGGCTTCCGCCTGCTTGGCCGCCAGCCGCTCTTCGGCGTCGGCCAGCTTTCCTTCCATGGCATCATATTCGCGCTGCTCGTTATAGCTGAGCTTCTTCTTCGGGGCGTTGGTGTTGGCCTGAGTCTTGGTGGTGTCTTTAGGCTTGGCCTGCGGGGCGCGCTTATTGAGAAGGTCTTGTTCGTATTGCTCGTAGTCGGCAAATAGGGTTGCACCGCCTTTACCGTCAAGGCCGAGAACATGCGTGGAAATGCGGTCCATCAGGTAACGGTCATGGGTAACCAGCACGAGAGCGCCAGGAAACTCTTCGAGCGATTCCTCAAGGACGCCGAGTGTTGGGATGTCGAGGTCATTCGTTGGTTCGTCGAGGAACAGAACGTCCGCGGGCTGCAACATGAGGTTGGCGAGAAGGACGCGTGCTCGTTCGCCACCTGAGAGCCGATGAACAGGTTGCTGCAACTGGGCAACCTCAAAAAGGAATTTCTTGGCCCAGGCATTGACATGGATGACACTGCCCTGAAAGAGCACTGAATCCCCGTGAGGTGCCAGAGCCTGCTTTAGCGTAGCCGTGGGATCAAGTTGCTCCCGCTGTTGATCGAAGTAAACGAGCTTGAGGTTGTCTGCTTGTTTGACATCGCCTTCGTCCGGCTTGAGCTGGCCCATGAGGACCTTCAGGAGAGTCGACTTGCCACAACCATTGGCGCCGGCGATGCCAAGCTTGATTCCAGCAACGAGTACGATGTCGAGGTCTTTGAACAGCAGCTTGCCGCCGAGGGATTTAGAAATCTTTGTCGCCTCCATCAGGCGCTTGGTTTGGCGGAAGGAGGAAGTGAAGTCGATGGTTGCGCTCGAGACGCGCTCGCGCTCGTCCATCTCCTTGAGCTCTCCGATCAAGGCGTGGGCGGAATCGATGCGGGCCTGAGCCTTGCGAGTTCTTGCCTTGGCTTTTCGGCCCAGCCAGGCAAGCTCTTTGCGCACCACCGCTTCGAGACCTTCTTTGCGGCGACGTTCGGCTTCGAAGTATTGCTCGCGGCGCTCGAGGAATTTCGAGTAGTTGCCTTCCACGCGAAAGATGCCATCAGGGTAGATGGAATTGAGCTCAGCGACGTGAGTGGCTGTGTTTTCGAGGAATTGCCGATCGTGCGAGATGAGAACGCAAGAGAAAGGCGCTTGCTGCAAGGAGCGCTCGAGCCAGAGGATCCCTTCCAGATCCAGGTGGTTGGTGGGTTCATCCAGGAACAGGAGATCCGGGTTGGTAGCGGCGGCCTGCGCAATGGCAAGGCGTTTCTTCCAGCCGCCCGACAGAGTTTGAGTCTGTACTTCAGGATCGGTAAAGCCAGCCAGACCGAACCAGGGGTTGGCGGAGTCGAGGAAATCCTTGATGCGGCTCTTCGGAGGGAAGACAGGGTCCTGTGCAACGTTCGCAATTTTGAGGCCTTTTTTCGGGGCAACGATGCCAGCGTCTGAGTCGTCCAGGCCGGAGAGAATCTTGAGAAGAGTGGATTTGCCGGCACCGTTCGGGCCGATGAGACCGAGACGCTGGTTGTCCTCGATGGTGAGGGAAACGTTTTGAAAGAGAATGGTGGCGCCGAATTGCTTGGAAAGCGATTGGACCGAGAGAAGAAGACCCACTGTATATAGGGTAACTGTTAGTCTGAAACTGAATGCGATATGTGAGTACACGAGGGGAAGACCTCGGTAGCGGATTTCAGGAGATTTTGCTCGGCGGGTTGATGGGTGATGGGGGCCTCGCTATGCCCTTAAGCTATCCGCGCTTGGGGATTGCGGATTTGCAGGCGATGCGGGGGATGAACTATCGGGAACTGGCGTTCGCGGTGTTGCGGTTATTTGCCGTTGATCTTCCGGAAGGGGAGTTGCGGCGGCTAGTCGACAAAACCTACACGCCGCACGTGTATTCGAATGGGCGCGTGGCGCAGCAGGCCGAAGACATTACGCCGTTACGGGAGCTTGAGGCTGGCGTGTGGCTGCAGGAATTGTCCAACGGGCCGACGCTCGCGTTCAAGGACATGGCGATGCAGTTGTTGGGCAATCTGTTCGAGTGGGCCCTCGAGCAGAATGGAGAGACGTTGAACATCCTCGGTGCCACCAGTGGGGACACAGGATCTTCAGCTGAATATGCGATGCGGGGCAAGCGCGGAATCCGTGTCTTCATGCTTTCTCCGCACGAGAAGATGAGCGCGTTTCAGACGGCGCAAATGTTCTCGCTGCTCGACGACAACATTCACAATCTCGCGGTAAAAGGTGTGTTCGACGACTGCCAGGATGTCGTGAAAGCCGTATCGAACGATCTTGAGTTCAAGCGGCACTACCGGATTGGGACCGTGAATTCGATCAATTGGGCCAGGGTTGTGGCGCAGGTCGTCTACTACTTCAAAGGGTACTTTGCTGTGGCCAAAGAGGTGGGGCGGCCGGTGAGCTTCTCGGTGCCGAGTGGCAACTTTGGAAACATCTGTGCCGGCCATATCGCAAGGATGATGGGGCTGCCGATCCAGCGGCTGATTCTGGCGACGAATGAAAACGACGTGCTCGATGAGTTCTTTCGAACCGGTGTTTATCGGCCGCGCGTAACCGCGGAAACGCGGCAGACTTCGAGCCCTTCGATGGACATCTCGAAGGCCTCGAACTTTGAGCGGTTCGTCTATGATCTGATGGGTTGTGATGCGGGGCGTGTGAAAAGTCTGTGGCGGCAGCTCGACGACCAGGGATCATTTGATTTGCGCGGAACCCCGGAGTGGGAGCGCATGGCGAGCTATGGGTTTGTGAGCGGGGTCAGCACCCATGCCAACCGTCTGGAGACAATCCGCATGGCCTGGGAAAAGTATGGAGTGATGGTCGATCCGCACACGGCCGATGGGTTGAAGGTGGGCGTGGAGTATCGCGAGGAAGGCGTGCCGCTGGTGTGCTTGGAGACTGCGCTGCCTGTAAAGTTTGCAGCAACCATCCAGGAAGCTTTGGGCCGCAGGCCGGAGCGGCCAGCGCAGTATGAGGGGATCGAGGAGTTACCGAAGCGGAGCGTGGTGGTGAATGCGGATGCTGAGGTGGTGAAGGACTATATCCGGCAGCATGTCAGCTAAAGCTGTGTTGATCCTTTGAATTTAGGCTGAGTAAACAAAAATGCGCGGCTCCGGGCTGGTTGTCCGGAGCCGCGACCTCAATGAGGTTCAGGGGTGTGGTTAAACTCTCTCGTTAGAACTCATAGCGGAGAGCAAACTGAAAGACGCGAGGCGCAGAGGCCGCGCGGAACTGACCGAAGGTGGCAGGCGAACTGATCGCGAGCGACTGATCAGAGAAGAAGTGCTGGTTGAAGGCGTTGAAGGCTTCAGCGCGGAATTGAAGGGTGTGTCCTTCAAAGGGCATAAAGAAGCGCTTCGAGGCGGCGATGTCCCAGTTCTGGAGCTGGTCGAGGCGGACGATGGCGCGCGCACCAGTCTGACCCGGGTACTGATCCATGAAGCTGTTAACGGCCGAGGTGGCAGGGAACAGCGCGGGCTGACCCTTTTCGTTGATTCCAATTTTGTTGGTGAAGTCAGCCTTCGGGATGGCGAGACTGGAAAGCCAATAATTGGAGTTCCAGACCCCTGAGCCCCCAATCGTGCTGGGCAAGCCCGTGCGGAAGCGCATGATCGTGGTGATCGACCAACCACCGACCAACTGGTTCAGCGCGCTGGAATTCGTGTTGAGAAACTTCTGCCCTCTGCCAAAGGGAAGTTCGTAAACGGCGTTGGCGTTGATGTTGTGGCGTATGTCGAAGTCCGAGGAGCCTCGGAAGGCACCGACGTTGTAGACATTCTGCAGTGTCCCGCCGAACTGGCCCGCGCCGGATTCTGCCGCCGAGCCGTTGTCGATCGAGTGCGACAACGTGTAGTTGAAGTCGTAGCCGAAGCCCTTCTTCAACTGGCGACGCACAGCCAGCGTCATGCCGTGGTAGTTCGCAATCCCGGCATTCATCCAGGTGGGAAGCGCCGAACCTTGTCTTGAGAAAAACGTGTGGCAGCCAGGTGCCGAGAGGCACTTGCCACCACCGAAGCCAGTGACACGGTCCAGAAGATGAAGACCGTCCATGTCGCTGCCATCGTTCTCGGCATAGATGTGGTTGAAGTAATTCGCAGTGGCGCTACCCGGGAAGTAGTAATCCTTCAGCCCCGGGAAGACATTCTCAATGAACGGAATGGGCGTGATCGAGTTCGGGTTGCGCTGAACGGCGGCGGGAGTCAAGCCGCCTTCAAACAGGTCGCGGGTTCTGGTTGCCATCTGCAGCCAGGTCTGGCCCGATTTCGTATCTTTATACCCTGTCAGAGGCGTAAAGATGTCTCCCTGAATGAGGGTCTTGCGGGAAAGGCGGCCAACGTAGCCGAACTCGAAAGTCTGACCACCCTTGATCTCACGCGCGTAGTTGAGATTGAGCAGCATAGAGTAAGGAGTCTTGAGATCGGAGAACATGCCGAGGCCTGTGCCCGCGACCGCGAAAACGTCCGGGGGAGTGAAGGGAAAGCCGCCAGTAGGAGCAGCCGGCAACGCAGGGAAGGCACCGGCGGTGGTGAGTCGCGGGGCTGTTGTCATGTTGTAGCTCAGCGGAAAGCCAGCGCGCGAAGCAAGGCCAACGCTGCCGAGCTGGTCGAAGTTGACGATCAGGTCGGAACCGAAGCGATCGTAGACCATCGCCGCGCCGCCACGGATGACGCCGCCATTGCCAAAGATGGACTTGGTGAGCCAGTTCGTTGCGCCAGTCTTGGAATAAGCAAAGCTGAAGCGGGGCGCAAAGTTGTTCTTGTCACGCGCATACCAGTCTTTCGCATTGTTTGCGGGGCCGGCCAAAGCGTACTTGAGGAGTGCATCGGGCATGGCGTTGCCGGCTACGCCTTGTGCGCCGAGTCCGACGCGTTGAGCGAAGTAGCTATCGAGCGGCGTTGTGGTGTTTACCTGAAGGCCATTGGCTTCATACGGCACGGAGTAGCTGCCGTAACGCAGACCGAAGGTGAGGTTGAGGTCTCGCGTGACGCGCCAGGCATCCTGCACGTAGAACTCGTATTCATTGGTCTTGAACGAGCGCGCCTGAGCTGCGCCCACTGGCAGTGCCTTGCCGTCACGATCGAACTGGAACGTGACGTCGAGGTTGGTAATCATGCCAAGGTAGGCACCGACGGCGTTAACAAGCGGGACGCTGTTGCGGAGCCCTGTGGTAGCAGGAAGGCCATCTCTCCTCTTGACGTGGTCGAGGACTGCGGTGGTGATGTCGCTGCCCAGGCCGAGCATGGTGCCGCGCGACATGCCGAACGTCGGGAAGGAAGGCGCGAAGTTGAAGCGGTCGTTCCGAATAAACCGGAAGTTGATTCCGGTTTGAATCGTGTGTTTACCCTTCATCCAGGTGAGGTCATCGATCAGTTGCCAGACCGGGAGGATGCGGCCGTTGCCGCGGGTGTAGTTGATCTGATCGCTGATGCCTGACAAGCTGAGGCGGGGGCCAGTGGCCCCGGATTGCTCCAGGCCCTGGCGTGTCAGCGAAAGGCTCGCGGAGTGCGTGAGATTCGACTTAAGCACGCCAGTGTAATTGGCCGTGAAGCCTCGCGAGTTGTTGAGAAGCAGCGACGCTGCCGGCTGGCCTGGAAACTGGGCGAGGGCGGCGGAGTTGTCTTCCTTGTTATCGGCAAGAGTACCGCGGATGTAGGCGTTGTGTTTGCCCTCTTTGTCGATGCGGAAGTCCATACGCGCGACATAAGCGCGATTGTTGAGCTTGAAAGGGGCATTGAAGCGAAGGCCCGAGAAATTCAGGCCGCCGTCGGAACCAAGCGCGGGATCGTTTCCAACAGGATACTTGGCGAGAAGGTCCTTGACGAACGGCGAGAAGCCGCGACGTTGTGGGTCGATCACTGTGGCCATCTCGGCTTGCGAAAGTTGGCGAGTGACGCCGTCGGAAGTCTGCAACGTTAGGATGCCATTCTTCAGGCTCTCGCTTGGAACCGTGCGTGTTTGCGCAGCACCGGAGGCGTCAATGCGGTCTTCATAGTTGAAGAAGAAGAAGGCACGATCCTTGATAATGCGGCCACCAATGGAGCCGCCGAACTGGTTGCGAATGAGTGCCTCACGCTTGATGCCGGCACGGTTGGAAAACCAGTTGTTTGCCGAGGTTACCGTGTTGCGGTGGAACTCATATAGTGAACCGTGAAACTGATTGGAGCCAGACTTGGTGACAAGAGAAACCTGGCCTCCCGAGGAACGGCCCATGTTGGCACCCTGGCCGCCGACCGTGACTCGAAACTCCTGCACCGAGTCGAGCGGCACAGGCAGCACTGCCGTGAAAGCACCGGCGGATTGATTGTCGTTCACGTCGGCACCGTCGAGCGTGACGTTGTTTTGATCTCTTCTGGCGCCGAGCACTTCACCGGTGGCGGTCACGCCAGCCTGCAGGCTGAGGAGTTCGACCACGTTTCGGGTGAGCAAAGGGAGCTGGCGGACCTGGGTTTGATTGAACGCATTGCCGATGGAGGCGTCTTGGGTGTTGATCGGCGGCGCCTCGGCTTCGACGGCAATCGTTTGAGAAACATTGCCGACTTCCATTTTGAGTTCGACGGTGGCTGGCAGGTTGACCTGCAGTAGAACGTTTTTCTGAAGCAGTGTGGCAAAGCCTGTTTTCTCGACTTTGACTATGTAATTGCCTGGCGGCAGTTGGAGGAATTGATAGAAGCCGGTGGCGTCACCGACGGTTTTTCTGTTGAAGCCCTGGCTGTCGAGCGTGATCGTGATGACTGGTTCAGGTACGCTAGCACCCGTAGGATCGACGACCCGACCCGAGAGACTGGTTGTGGCTTGACCGAATAGGTTGGCCGTGGAAATAAGCAATAGAGTAGAAATGACCCACTGACGTGAGCCGAGAGAGAGAGACATGGACCCTGATCCCCTTCTGATTTGGAGTTACTTTTGGTCCATCCGTCCTGGATGGTGACTAGCTGGTCTGGGCTGGTTGGGACTGCAATGCGCGAGACAAGGCGCGGAGGGAGCTACACGTGTAGCGATCTCTTGATTGAAACCGATTCGAACCATTATTTCTAATCGAAAAAATTTATGGGGTCTGATTCCACATTTTTGTTCTGAGCCGGTCTTCGACGGTTTTGCGGGTATTTCGCATCTCGTCGAGCACGGCTGGGCCCAGGGGCCAGATTGTGAAATCGCGCATGGCAAGGCGCGTGGGCTTACCCTTGAGACCAATCAGGGCGCTATGGAGTTCGAGGAGATGGCCGCGAGAGAGTTCGAGGACGTGCTCCTTGGGCTGATAAAAGCTGCCTATTGGATATTCGAGGTACGGAGTGTCGGTCTGCTCAATGTGGCAGCCCAGAATGTATGTAATGACCTTGCCGTCGGTGAACTTGACGATGCGCTCGATGGACTTTTCGAATTGATCCCAATAGGTGACATAGAGGCGGCCTGGATAAAGGGTGTCACCGATGAGCAGAAGCCCGGTGCGTTTGTCGTAGAAGGCAACGTCGGTGGCGTGGTGACCAGGGATGGGAACGATCTCCAGGTTGCGATTGCCGAGGTCGAGGTGGCCGATGGAGTCGGGCCATTGCTTGATGTCGAAGGCCTTCTGGATGGTCGGGATGTCGAAAGGGACAAACTCGATGTCGGGGCGGTTCTGGAATTGCGAGTCGCCGGCGATGTGGTCCGAGTGGCCGTGGGTGTGGATCACCATCTTCTTGATGGAGCTTCGATTCCTGCGCTTCAACCACTTGGCAACGAGGAGGTCATAAACGCGACCGATGTCGTTTTGACCCGCACCCGTGTCAATGAGCGTAACTTTCTCGTCACCGAAGATGACATAGAGGAAGGGCTTCTCATAATGCGTGCAGCCGGATTCTCGAACGATGTAGAGGTCGGCGTTGTACTCATGGATCTGCCATTCGGTTTCTTCCATGCACTTGGGACCGCCGGCGATCCATTTGGCGGGCAGTGTGCCCGGTTCGACGTTAGCCCCGTTGGGTTGAGGGACTTGGGAATAGAGCGAGAGGATGCATAGCGCGGCGACGAGGGCGAGCATGCGAAACACAGAGAGTGGTTTCGTCATGGTGAGAATCATGATCGTCGATTTGGGCCGTGGATGTCAATGCGTTACAATTAGTTTTGGAAGGGCGGGAGTAACTCAGTGGTAGAGTCTCAGCCTTCCAAGCTGTTGGTCGCGAGTTCGATTCTCGTCTCCCGCTCCAGTCTGGCCTTTCCGCTTCCCTCCTTTTCGCATACCATTTCAGCATGCGTATTTTCAATCGAATGATGCTAGTGGCTGCGCTCGGCGCGGCGATGGTGTTTGCCCAGGACAAGAAGGCAGCGCCGAAGGTAGACATGATGGAGAAGAAGGCCGCTGCACTGCTCGACCTCAACTCCGCCTCGAAAGGGGAATTGGAAGCCCTGAAGGGCATCGGCCCAAAGTATGCCGAAGCCATCATCAAGGGCCGCCCCTACAAAGCCAAGGACGAGTTGGTGTCGAAGAAAATTGTGCCTGAAGCGACCTACACTGCGATCAAGGATCTGGTTATCGCGAAGCAGGCCGCGAAGAAGTAAGGTAGTCCATCAAAATTGCAGCGGCGGTCTTCACGCCCACCGGAAGCGCGGCTTCATCGATGTCGAAATCCGTGGTGTGGAGACCGCCGGTAATGCCCTTAGACTCATTCCGAACCCCAAGCCAGAACATAGCCCCGGGGATTTCTTTTTGGTAGAGAGAGAAGTCTTCGCCGCCCATCTGAGGGGCAGTTTCGATCACATTTGCCTTGCCGACGGCGCGTTCGATTGAAGGAAGAGCGGCGTTGACCATTTCGGCGGGGTTGACGGTGACGGGGTAGCTGGGCTGAATCCACTCCACTTTGAAGTCGCTCGCGTTGATGGCCGTGCAGCCTGCGAGCGTTTGTTTGACGTAGGTGCGGTAGGCCTCGCGCGTTTGCTCGTTAAAGGTGCGAAGTGTGCCTTCGAGTTTGATGGAGTCAGGAATGACGTTAGATCGGTCACCGCCGTGCACGGTGCCGAGGGTGAGGACGCTGGGTTCCATGGTCGAGATACGGCGCGAATGAATGGTTTGGAGCATGTTCACGCACTGTGCTGCTGTGACGAGTGCGTCTGTTCCTTCGTGAGGCATTGCGCCGTGGGCCTTTTTGCCTTTGATGGTGATGTCGACGGAGTCGGCGCTGGCGAGCAGGGGGCCGCGGGCGAAACCGATCTTGCCAGCGTCGACCATGGGTGAGACGTGGAAAGCAAAAATCGCCTGAGGCTTGGGGTTCTGCAGCGCGCCCTCCCGGATCATCAAGGCCGCCCCGAAGTACTCAGCATCGGAGACGCCCTCTTCCGCAGGTTGGAAAATGAACTTGACCGTACCGGGGAGGTCTTTGCGGATCTTGCTGAAGAGCTCGGCGACGCCGAGGGCGACGGTCATATGAGCATCATGGCCGCAGGCATGCTTGACGCCTTTGTTGACCGATTTATAGGGAAGCTTCGATTCGGATTCGTCAATCGGCAGAGCGTCCATGTCGGTGCGCCAGGCAACCACGGGCCCGGGCTTTCCGCCTTTGATGACGCCGATGACGCCGTGGCCGGCGACTCCCGTGCGCACTTCATCGAAGCCGAGTTCCTTCAGCCGGGCAGCGATTACCTGACCAGTGCGGGCTTCTTTATTCGAGAGCTCGGGGTGGATGTGAAAGTCCCGGCGGGTCTCGACAAGCTTGGGCGTCAAAGCATCGACGAGTTGGTTGATGTCCTGAGCTTGAAGCGCGGCGGCGAAGAGGATGAGAGTTTTCACTTTGAGTTCCTGATGAGGTAGTCGAGGAGGATTTTGGAGCCAGTGTTGACGCCAATCGAGAGAGCGTCTTCGTCGATATCAAATTCTGCAGTGTGCACACTAGCGGTGATGCCTTTCGCGACGTTAGCGGTGCCGAGGAAGAACATGCTCCCGGGGACGACGCGCTGGTAGGCGGAGAAGTCTTCTCCGAACAAGCCTGGCCCCTGAGCAAGGGTGGTGTTAGGGCCCAACACCTTTTCAATCACCGGGATGGCGGCTTTGTTCAGCTCTGGGCTGTTGAGCATGGGGATGTTGCCACGCTTGAGGTTGAAATCGAAGCTGCCGCCCATGCCAGACGTGCAGCCTTTGAGTGTTTGACGGATCTGCTTCTCGTACTGGTCGGTGATGGTTTCGGAGAAGGTACGCAGGGTGCCGGTAATTTGAATAGATTCTGCAATCACGTTGCGGCGGTCGCCGCCGTGGATCGTGCCGAGCGTCAACACGCTGGGTTCTTTCGTGTCGATGCGGCGAGAGTGAATTGTCTGCAGAGCCAGAACGCATTGGCTGGCAATCGCCACGGCGTCGATGCCTTGATAAGGATAAGCGCCGTGGGCACGCTTGCCCTTGATTGTGATGTTGACCGTGGAGGAAGCAGAGCTGGCGGCGTTATCGGTGTAGGCGATCTTACCGACCGGCACGCTGCTGGCAACATGGAAGGCGAATATGGCCTGAGGCTTCGGATTCTCAAGGACGCCCTCCTTAATCATGAGGCGGGCTCCATACTCGGGGACATTGGGGACGCCTTCTTCCGCCGGTTGGAAGACGAATTTGACAGTGCCGGGCAACTGGTCTTTGACTTGATTCAGAGTTTCGGCGATGCCAAGTGCGATGGTGGTGTGCGCATCGTGACCACAGGCGTGTTTTACGCCTTTGACTGTGGATTTGTAGGGAGCAGGGAAGTTCGATTCGTCAATCGGAAGTGCGTCCATATCGGCGCGCCAGGCGACGACCGGGCCAGGCTTGCCACCTTTGATCAACGCAGTGACACCGTTGCCAGCGATGTTTGGCTTCACTTCTTCAAGACCAAGAGCGCGGAGCTTCTCAGTAACGAGCTTGCCCGTGCGAACTTCATTGTTCGACAGCTCAGGGTGCATGTGAATGTCGCGGCGGCACTCAACAAGGCGGGACTGGAGGTCTTTGGCAATTTTCGAGATCTGATCTTCGAGAGACTGCGATCGAAGCACAGACGTGAGGATGGCCAGACAAAGGGCGGCTCTCATAAACTAAAAGTGTAGCTTTAACCTATGTTAAAAACCTATTCCCGGCCAGATCTTGTTGCTCAGCGCGCCTTGTGGCGTGAGGAGGGAAAGAAGGTGGTCTTTACCAATGGCTGCTATGACATCTTGCATCCCGGGCATGTGCGGTTGCTTGAGGCGGCGCGATCCCTTGGGGATGTGCTGATTCTTGCGCTCAATACGGATGCGAGCGTGCAGCGGCTGAAAGGGATGTCCCGGCCGATTTGCGACGAGGCGACACGGGCGGCAGTGGCCATGAGCCTTGAAGCCGTAGATGCTGTGACGTTCTTCGACGAAGACACGCCCCGAGAATTGATCGCCGAGGTGCTGCCTGACTTTCTGGTGAAGGGTGCTGATTGGAGCCACTTCATTGCTGGGCGTGAGGAAGTCGAGGCGGCTGGCGGACAAGTGATGGCATTGCCTCTTGAGCCCGGATACTCGACGACAAATCTCGTGCAGCAAATTCTGGATCGCCATCAGTGATTCGAAGCCTGCTTGAGAGTGTCGCAGAGAAGCGCGAGTTTGAAGCGCTACTCGAGCGATTGGCACGGCAAGAGGAGCAAATACTCTCGCTTAGCGGGCTGACGCTGGCCGCCAAAGGGCTGGTGTTGGGCTTGCTTTGGTTCAATACCCATAAGCCAATGCTCGTCGTGACGGATGGCAACCGGGAAGCGGAAGGGCTGCTGGAGGCGGCGAACTGCTTCTTGACGCTACTCGAGCCTGAAGGCGCAAGAGCGCAACTGGTGCCAGCGCTCGATGTGCTGCCACATCAGAAGTTGACACCTCACTCCGAGATTCTCGAACAGCGTGCGATCGGATTGTGGAAGCTGTCAAGCGGGCGTGCGCCCATCACGATTGCCCCTGTGGCTAGTGCGATGTTGCGAGTGGCGGCACCGAGCTTCTATAAGCAACTGGTGCTGAGCCTCAAAGAAAACGAAGAGGTTGGGATTGAAGATCTGACTCAGCATCTGAAGCAGATCGGTTACGAGATGCGGGAGCCGGTGGAGATGGTGGGGGAATACTCGATTCGCGGCGGAATCGTAGATGTCTTTCCTGCTGAGGCGGACAACCCGGTAAGGCTTGAGTTCTTTGGGGACACGATTGAATCGATCCGGCGATTCGATGTTGGGACACAGCGATCGGTGGCGCGTGTTCCTGAGGTCCGGATCCTGCCTTTGGTGGAGACGCAGACGGATACGGACGGTCCGCGCGAGTTCTCATTGTTGAACCTTGTTGGGCCAGGGTTGTTGTTTTGGGATGAGCCAGATCAGGTGCGAGCCTCAGCCGAGCGATTCTGGAAGCGGCTTGAAGATGGGGCCCACGAGGTGGAGCCAGAGGGGCATTACTTCCACTATGGAGAGCTGGCGTCGCACGGTGTGGCGGGGATGCGCGAGATTGAGCTGAGAGAGTTAGGTCTCGATGCAGGGGGGAACGCCTTTGAGTTTGGTTCTCGACCTGGGATTATGTTTCGGGGCAACATCCGTTTGGCAGTCGAAGAGTCGCGGACGCTGGTAGCGGGTGGAAGCAAAGTTGTGTTTTTCGCAAACTCGCTTGGCGAGGTGGAGCGGTTTGCGGATGTGTTTAGCGAGTACAAGGTTCCCTACCAGGTGATGTTGCCGCCCGAAGAGGTGATGCCGAGTTATCTGGCAGACCGCGTCTATCAGGGGTCCAACGCAAACGTATTGTTGGTGAAGGGTCGGCTCTCGCGAGGAACTGTATTCCGGGAGCCCAAGCTGGCGTTGTTTGGTGGGGACGATTTGTTCGAGTCCTCTGACTTGGTGGCGCGGTCGCAGCAGCGAGGGCCGGTGGCGTCGATGGGGGCCTTCGCCGCCGATATCGCAGATTTAAAGGTGGGCGATTTTGTCGTTCACCAGACCCACGGGGTAGGGAAGTTTCTCGGTATCAAGATCCTGAATCAGGGCGAGGGTAACGGGGAATTTCTGTTGCTTGAGTATTCTGGCGAGTCGAAGCTTTATGTGCCGGTGACACGCCTTGATCTGATCTCGATGTATCGCAGCGGGAGTGGAGGCGAAACGAAGGCGCCGCTCGACAAACTTGGCGGCATTACATGGCAAAAGACGAAGAGCCGGGTGAAGGCCAAGATGAAGGATATGGCCGATGAGTTGCTGAAGCTTTATGCGCAGCGGCGAATGGCTGAAGGGTATTCGTTCTCCCCGGATTCTAACTGGCAGCGGGAATTTGAAGACAGCTTCGAATACAACGCGACAAAAGACCAGATGGCAGCAGTTCGCGATATCAAGCGAGATATGGAAAGCGAACTGCCGATGGATCGGTTGGTCGTTGGCGATGTCGGGTTCGGCAAGACCGAAGTAGCGATGCGGGCCGCGTTTAAGGCTCTTGGTGACGGCAAACAGGTGGCGGTGCTCGCACCGACAACAGTGCTCGCGTTTCAGCACTTTGAAAGCTTCAAGCGGCGGTTCGCTGCATTTCCGGTGCGGATTGAGCATCTGAGCCGATTTCGAAATCCGAAGGAATCGAAGCAGGTGATGGCCGATCTTGAAAACGGCAAGGTCGACATACTCATTGGGACTCACCGGATCTTGTCGAAGGACATCGAGTTTCCTGACCTGGGGTTGTTGATCGTTGATGAGGAACAACGCTTTGGCGTGAGGCACAAAGAAAGGCTGAAGCAGATCAAGAAGAACGTCGACGTGTTGACGCTATCTGCCACGCCGATCCCGAGAACGTTGCACATGTCTCTGGTCGGAATTCGTGACCTCAGCGTGATCGAGACGCCCCCGAAAGACCGCCTGGCGGTGCATACGGTTGTGGCCAAGTTTGATCAGGAAGTGATCAAGGCGGCCATCGAGCAGGAGACCGCGCGCGGCGGCATGGTTTACTTTGTTCACAACCGCGTCGAGTCCATCTATGAGCGGGCTTTCTCGTTGCAGCAACTCGTGCCTGGGATTCGTGTGGATGTGGGGCATGGCCAAATGGTCGAGGACGAGCTCGAAAAGGTTTTGCTTGGATTCATGCGGCATGAGTTCGACGTTTTTGTGTGTACGACGATTGTCGAGAATGGGTTGGACATTCCGCTGGCGAACACGATCATCATCGAGAATGCGCAGAATTATGGGCTGAGCGAGTTGTATCAGTTGCGGGGCCGGGTGGGTCGGTCGAACCGCCGGGCTTATGCGTATCTGTTGGTGCCGGTGGATACGGAACTGACGGAAGTAGCTCGCAAGCGATTGGCGGCGTTGAAGGAGTTTTCGGATCTCGGAGCTGGGTTCAAGATCGCGGCGCTCGATCTGGAGCTTCGTGGAGCTGGAAGTTTGCTCGGTGGCGAGCAGAGCGGACATATCAATCTGGTTGGATTTGATATGTACATCAAAATGCTCGAAGAAGCTGTTCGCGAGATGAAGGGCGAAGAGGTGCCGCTTGAGATTCACTCCACGCTGAACCTTGGCATTGAGATTCGGATCCCTGCGAGTTATATCCCTGACGACAATCAGCGTCTCAGAGCATACAAAAAGATTGCCGATGCCAAGACTCGTGAGGTGGCCGATGAGATCGTGGCTGAGTTTGCCGATCGCTATGGGCCTGTTCCGCCAGAGGTGAAACTTCTGGTGGACTTCGGACAAGCGAAGAACCTCGCGCAAAATATTGGCGTGGAGAGTGTCGAGCGGCGGCAGGGAATGTTCCAGGTGAAATTCCATCCGCAGGCGAAGATCGAGCCAAGAAAGCTGATGGATCTGGTGCAGACCTCTCCTGGAGCGAGCTTTTCGCCATCCGGAGTATTGAAGGCCATTGATACGACGGGGGCGCCGCCAGAGCGCATTGTGGCGGCGCTAAGTGAGTTGCTCGAAGGCTTAAGGCTAAAGCCCTTTAGCGGACAGTAAAGCTGCTGGCTGCCCCAAGCGGGCCTGCCGAGGTGCTGCGCAGCCGGATCGAGTAAGTGCCGGGCTGGTAGTTGTTAATGAAGACAAGATCTGCTGTTGAGATGGCATAGGGCCGGACGATACAGCCTGCCGTACCGCAAACGCCGCCGGTGAGTAGCGCCTCAACGGTGGCTGGGTCGTAGCTGGAGGCACGGAAGACCAGCGTGATGGGGCGGGTTGAGACTGGATTCGTCGAAACCAACGAAAAGTAGCTGGTGGTGGGCGTTGGAATCGTGGTTGGAGGTGGGGGTGGCGGTGTGGTGCTACTCGCTCCATACAACGTTACGAGGCCTGCGCGATCCCCTGCTTCGAGACTGCGCTTCTTGATCTCGCCCGAACCAGCCGAGGCCCACATCGTTTCTTCGGCGCAGGTGGATGCCGAAGGATGGCCAAGGCCGAGGGCGTGGCCGAATTCGTGGGTGGCCACATTCTGGATATCGAAGGTGCCGTTTTGGGGGCTGGTTTTCCAGTTGTATCGGTTGTTGAAAGTCATGGTGAAGCGGACCAATTGCATGGAGCTTCGGAAGTATTCAACTCGTGTGGATGCGAGTGTTGTGCCCGCACCAAGATCGGCGAGAGAGATGCTGTGGGGGCTGGTCGAGGACAAGTTAAAAGCGAAGCTCGAACCTCCTTGTGACCACGCCTGAGCGGCTGCCTGAATGGCGGGAGCCCAAGACGGTGGTAGCGATGCGCCCAGAGAATAAGCCGCTGAGGGAGAGGCCCATTTGGGCCCCAAAAAGGCTGAACAAGGATTCGTCGCATCGAGTTCCATGGTGGAAGTACGGTCGAGGAATCGTTGAAGGCGGCGGAGTTCGAATTCGTTGTTGGGAGCGCCAGCATCCTGTCGGTATTGGCGGATGCGATTCAACGCGGCGCGGCCGCTCGATTGGGCCAGGTCGATGGATTCCTCAGGGGTGTTCGTTGAGCCAAGAAGCAGGATCGTCTCACCAGTCTCAAAGTGCGGCACGTCAGTGAAGTGGACGACTCGATCGCCGAGTTGACCACCCTTCACGGTGAAGTCGAGCTGTTGAGGACTGTTGCCATCGTCGTCCTTGAGGACCGAGGCCACATCGATTCTCACCCGCGTATAGATCTCGCCATCGGTGCCCTCGAAGCTATCGGCGCTGGCGACCTGACCTGCGACGATCAATGGAACCTCCTGCGTGAGTTGCTCCAAAGTCTTGTGTTGGCCGGCAAGCGGGGCCAAAGAGAGAAATGCAAGTAGCAGCGATTTCATGATAGTGTCCTCATTGTAAATCCGATTGGTCGAAATTGCAATTGGGGAAACTACTGTGGTTCGGGCCGGCCCGACTGAGGTGGACTAGGTGCGCGGGACTTGAGGAGTATATCGATCTGCTGGCGAAGGTCTAAGAGTGCCTCATTATCCTCTGAAAAGCGGGCGCGTTCGTAGAGGCTGGTAATCGTTGAAGAGTCAATTTCGCGGGCGGTCTGATTGGGTTGGCGAGATCGGTTTTGGATCGCGAGGTATTGCTCGTAAAGCAATGTGGCGTGATGGATTTGTGGTTGCTGGCGTTGGCGACGACGCCAGTAAAGCCAGAAGGCTGGAAGGGTGAGAGCGAGCAGCCAAGGCCAGGAAAAATCTGGCCTTTGAATATTCGGTCGGCGCACGCCGCCAGAGCCGCCCATCCATTCTTCGCTCATGACGACCAGACGATCCTGGAGGCGGAGGAGCCAAAGCACGGTGCTGGAGAGTTGCTGTTGGTTGGGGCCGGCAGGTGTCGGGTCAAAGACGGTCCAGCCCTGACCTTCGATCCAGACTTCGACCCAACTGTGAGCGTTGGAGCTGCGGATGACATACCAGGGGCCGATGGGCTCGGGCAGACTGGCGTAGAAGCCTGTGACGACACGCGTAGGGACCTTGAGCGTTCGAAGCATGACGGCCATGGCACTGGCGAAGTACTCGCAATGGCCGGATTTGGCGCTAAAGAGGAAGTCGACCAGAGGTTCTCGGCCAGAGATGTTTGACTGGAGGCTGTAGGAGAACTGAGTGCGGAGGTAATTTTCGATGCGGATTGCGGATTCGGCGGGGGACTTGGCATCGATTGCGATCTGCTGAGCCAATTCGCGGATGCGTGGGTTTACGGTTGGAAGCCTGAGGTAACGCTGGCGCAATTGAGGGCTAAGCGTTGCGGTGGCGTCGGACGCGATCGAATGGTATTCATTGTCGAGCCAACCCGAGATGGAATAGGCGGGAAGCGATTCTTCGAGGGAGATCTGCCGGTAAGCGGATTCTACATTGCGGCGAAGGCGACCTTGCGGGAGGTAAACGTATTCTGGTACTCCGATGGTGAACAGCACTCGATCCATCGCTGCGAGGGATTGGATCTCGTAGTAGAGGCGTTGGCCGGGGCGGCGGCGCTGATCGTCAGAAGCAACGGTGATGCGGCCTTGGTTGGGGAACTCGTACCAAGCTTCCATGCTGTTAGACCAGGCAGAACCGTTAAAATCGGCAAGCGCGACGCCGCGCCACTTGAGCACAGGGGGTGGAGTTCCATTGAGAAATCGAATGCGAAATGCGGGTGTGCGATCCTCCTTGAGTTCGCCCATTTCCCCAAGGCGAACTGAGCCGGAGAAGCCGACAATACGGTTGATCGGTTTGAAATCGAAATGGAAGGCGGCAATCGGAGTGCGGGGCAATAAGAGATACAGTGCGCCCGTGAACAGGGCGACGCCCAGGATCATCACGATGGCAAAGCTGGCCAGCGGCTTGATCAGGTGCCAGCCGTCGGGGCCTTTCCATTGAGCGGCCTGTTCGCGGTTGCGGCGCAATTCGTTCAGGGATTGAACGATCAGGAACCAAGTAAAGAGCAACGCGAGGAGAAACCATTGTTGGGGGCCACTTGAGGGAAAGAGGGCGGCGAGCATGATCCAGATGCAATAGCTGGATACGGCCGCAAAATCGCGGCCGGTCTGTGCGCTCAGCAGAAAGACCATGAGAATGGCGAGCAGGAAGTCCTTAATGTTGAGCGTCGCGATGCCGCGGAAGAAAAACCAAGAGACGGGGGCAGCGGCGGCAACCAGCAACAAGGTGGCACAACCGGCGTTGGTGGATACCGTGACGCCCGAAACCCGCAGAATTGCGAGTACAAGGCAGAATGCAAGTGTTGGCCACGAAAGCCCATCGGTGAAGGCGACCAGGAGAAACGTGCCGGCGATCAGGAGATAGACGGCGGATTCCTGGATGCGGGATAGATGACTGAAGGGCAGTATCGCTATGGGACCAGCATAGCTGGGTTTGCGGGCTGGCGCGAAAAGACATCGTCCGGGAAAAAGCCTGTAATATCCTGGTAAATGACCGGGTCGGTGGCGCCCTCGCATCCGAACAGCGGGCACTGGCTATTGGGGTCGAGCCTGAGTTTTTCGTAGAGCGTTGGGTCTGAAGCAGCGGCGATCAGAGTGCCCATGCCGCCCGCGGCCGATTCGCCGCAAACAATGGGAACATCGGCTGTGCGCTGGGCGAGTTGCTGCATGGCTGTGGCTGCCCATGCGTCAGGGATGGCGAGAAAGTCGCTGGTGAGCCAATCGAGGATCTTCCAGGCGGCGGGTGAAACTTCGCGACAGGCGAGGCCGGCCATGATGGTTCGCAGCGTTCCGCTGGATGGTGTGGCTTGGCCGTGGACGGCCGTTTGGTAAAGACAATCGGCTTCGATGGGTTCGACCATGATGAAGTTGGGCGGATTGACGGGGCAGCGTTTGAGGAAGCCGAGAAACACCGCGGCGGCGATGCTCCCCACTCCGCCCTGCATGAAGACGTGAGTGATGGCGTTGGGATCCGGAAGCTGAGCGAGGGCTTCTTCAACCATGACCATGTAGGCGTTCATCACATTGCGCGGGATGGGCGAGGCGAAGTCATCCCAGGAAGTACTGCTGACGAAGTGTCAGCCATTAAGGCGAGCGTCCTGTTTAGCTCGATGGACGGAGGCTTCGTATTCACCGTCGATGCGGATGACGATGGCGCCCAAAGCCTCCATCGCTTCTTTGCGATAAGGGCTGACGTGAGAGTGGATGTAAGTAACACAGCGGCAGCCGAAGGTGTGAGCGGCGTAGGCGAGTCCACGGCCCTGATTGCCATCGGTGGCAACGCAGACGGTGACGCGGCTGGTGAGCGCGTGGAACTTGCGATCGCGGAGTTGTTGTGCCGTGGGGCGAGTGCCGGTGGCTTGGGCTACATGATCCGCTAGGAGGCTGTAGACAGCAAACGGAGCGCCGAGAGCTTTGAAGCTGCCCAAGACCGTGCCGAAGCGGCGGCTTTCGTCTTTATAGAAGAGCTTTTTGAGGCCGAGGTGTTGGGCGGTGTGATCGAGCGAGTGAAGCGGTTGCGGCGAGTACTCTGGCCAAGTACGAATTTCGGCGACCGCGTCCTGCCAATGGCTGAGGTTCTCAACGCAAGGCTGGGCGGCTTCGGCTTGGGCGGCAGCGAAGCGATTGAGATGCAGGTGGTGAAGGTAGTTGGGTTGCAAAGCTACAGCAGTTTCTGGAGTGCGCGGGTAAAGTCCGCCTTAGTCTCGCGGTTGGGGTGATCGGAGCGGATGACGACGAAAAGGTCGCCCTTGAAGAAATGGCTCTCGCCCGGATTGGTCCTCCAGCGTTGCATGCACTCAAGGGCAGCGGATTCGCTTTTCAACTCGTAAAAATAAACCTCAGTGTTGATTGGGCCGGTATAGCTCGCTCTTGTGGCGTTCTTCATGCCGAGCCGGGTGATCCACTCCGCTGCCTGGAAGGGCTGGCTGGCGGTGAGCTTCCAACCGCCTTCGGTCTGTTTCGGAAGCTCAAAGGGCTTCTTTTCAGTGGTGCAGGCAGAAAGAATGAGGAAGACGAGAGGGATTAGCTTGCGCATGGGATAGCATCGAGATTGTATGGCAAAAATGAAGCCGCCGCGCGGCGGTATCAAAAAAACAGAACCGGAGAAGCCGACGCCGAAGTCGATTCTGCCTGCTCTGCCCTGTTTATTTCTAATTTTAGTGGGGATTGGACTGTTGTCGCTGTTGTTCTACGCGTCGCTGGCGGGGATGAAAACGAAATGACAAGACTGGATGGAAGAACACTTTCTCAGATGAGGCCGGTGAAGCTCGAAACGGATTATCTGTTGACGGCGGAGGGCTCGGTTGTGATTTCTGTGGGGTATACACGAGTGTTGTGCGCCGCATCGGTGGAAGAGGGCGTGCCTCCTTTTTTGCGTGGGAAGGGGTCAGGGTGGGTGACGGCGGAGTATTCGATGTTGCCGCGGGCCACTGTAACGCGGACTCCAAGAGAAGTGGCCAAGGGCCGGCAGAGCGGAAGGACGATGGAGATTCAGCGCTTGATTGGGCGTTCGTTGCGGGCCGTCGTCGATACGGCGGCGCTGGGCGAGCGGACCATCACGGTCGATTGCGACGTGTTGCAAGCCGATGGAGGAACGCGAACCGCTTCGGTGACCGGTGCGTATGTGGCTCTGGGTATTGCCGTACGGAAGATGTTGAAGGCTGGCGTGCTGAAGAAGAATCCGCTTCGTGATTCCGTGGCGGCAACAAGCGTCGGGATCGTGAAGGGTTCACCGATGCTCGATCTCTGTTACGAGGAAGACTCGGCCGCGGATGTGGACATGAATCTGGTGGTGACGGGAGCCGGGAAGTTTATTGAAGTGCAGGCCACTGCCGAGCAGATTCCCTTTGACGATCCGCAATTGGCTGAGTTGATTGCGCTGGCCAAGGCAGGGATCGCCGAATTGACCGGGATGCAAAATGAAGCTCTATCTCGCCACGAGTAATCCAGGCAAGGTCCGTGAGTTCGAGGGGGCGGGCCTTGAGATCGAGATGTTTCCCGAGATGAAGTCGATGGCGGTGGCGCCGGAGACCGGTGATACGTTCGAGGCCAACGCGATCGAGAAGGCGCTCTATTACGGGGCGCATTGCGATGGGTGGCTGATCGCCGAAGACTCGGGTCTTGAGGTGGACGCACTCGGTGGCGCGCCAGGTGTCCATTCTGCGCGCTGGGCGGGCAACGATGTGGCCAACAACGAGAAGCTAGTTCGCGAGATGGCGGACAAGGCAGTGCGCAGCGCACGTTATGTTTGTGTGATTGCACTGGTGGCCAAAAACCAAGTGCTGGCCACATTCCGCGGGGCGGTGGAAGGTGAGATTGTGCAGGAACCGCGCGGTGAAGGCGGTTTTGGCTACGATCCGTATTTTTTCTATCCGCCTCTTGAACAGACATTTGCGCAGATCAGCAAAGACCGTAAGGGAGGCGTATCGCACCGGGGTGCGGCGATCACGAAGCTTATCTCGTGGATGCGTGAAAACGCTTCCATGTGAGGTAGCCGATGAACGTCTTGCCGTCTTCAAGTTTGCCTTCGCGGATCAGGGTGTCGAGTTCTTTTGAAGTGAACCAGCGAGCTTCGATGCGTTCATCGTCCATTGGAGTTGCGATGCCAGGCACCAGATCGGTGGCGAGGTAGATGTTCATTTTCTCGGCGAGGAAACCGGGGCTAGCCCAATAACTGGCCAGTTTCTTCCAGGTTTTGGCTTTGTATCCAGTTTCTTCGGAGAGTTCCCGTTTGGCTGCCTGGAGTGCGTTTTCTCCTGCGTCGATTTTCCCGGCAGGGAGTTCCCATAGTTTTTGATTTGCAGGCAGGCGGTATTGACGCACGAGGAGTATCTTCTTCTTGTCGTCGACAACGAGGATGACGGCCGAACCGTTGTGGTGAACGACGGCGCGTTTGATCTGAAAGCCGTCTGAGTCTTGAGCAACATCTTCTGAGACGCTAAAGAGGCTGCAGCGGTACTTCTCTTCCTGTCCGACCGGGCACATAGGTAACACTTCTATCCGGTCACATGGGTAACACTTAGTCTGGCAGATTTGGCTCTATTGAGGGAGGCAGAGGGGAGCCCCCATGGGGGCTCCCCTCTGCGGCGCGCATC
>VFZU01000083.1 GCA_016870995.1 Acidobacteriota bacterium | reverse complement strand
TCGATGAACTCTTCTCTTTGCTCGATCACACAAGTCTCTTTCCAGGCCATCGGGTGCTTCCCCCTCCAGCCAAAAGTGTTACCTATGTGCCCGGTTTATTCCGTTACCCATGTGCCCGGTTCGGACCACATTTGCCAAAACCATTCAACCTTGGGCTTTTACTTTCGAGGAGTGGTTTGGTATCACCAGATACAGCGAAACGCACCTCGTCGCCGCGAACGCAGACTTCACCAAGTTGATTGACGGCAAGAACCCAACCACTCCGGGTTCGCTGGTTCACTTCTGGCTCACCGGCCTCGGCCCCCTCGACAAGCCTGTGCCGACAGCCGAGCCAGCGCCTGCAGATCCTGTGTCCAGGCCGCTTGCCAAGCTCTTCTGTACGATCTCGAACTCCCAGAGCAGTTTTCCGCTTGAGGTCTTCGACGTGGTTTATGCGCCCAATCTCATCGGCGTTTACCAGGTCGATATCCGTATCCCGGCGAGTTGGTCTACAGCAATCGCGAATATCCGCTGCTCTTCTGAATCGAGCCCATCTACCGGCGGGCTCATTGCTGTCGAGGTAAGAAAATAATGAAAGGTTCGATCATAACCTTTGTTCTCTGCGTTTCCTCCGCGTTGGCCCAAATCCCCATGGCAGCCAACGATGACAGCTCCACGTTCCTGTTTGCCAATAACCTCGTACTCAAAGGCGAACTGCTTGCACTGGCCCCCACGCGGATTTTCCGGCACGCCGAAACACCGATTGTCCAGCCCTACAGTTTGCCTGATTCGCGCATCATCCACGCACCTTTTCTGTCGAGCGACGGCCAAACCACGGGCTACTTTGCTTTCTACCCCTGCGCCGGTTCTTGCACGCTGGCCTTACCGCGCAATCTTCTGATTCTGCACCGTCAAGGAAAAGAACGCTTCTTCCAAACTTACTTCTTGAACGTCAGTCCGAATGGACGATTTGTAATTACGAAAAATATGGGCCTGAGGCCGACCACGATCGAGGACCTCGATACGGGCACCGTCATCAATATGCCTGGCGTGACTTCCGTCGCAAATGACGGCACCGCACTCGTGCTGAACAGCGAAGGATTGCGACTCGCTCCCTTTGGTGGGCCTTCGAGACTTCTGCTCAATATCAGCGGCGTTCGGGAGGCCTTACTCAGTGCTAGCGGCGCCTTCGCCTTTGTGCAAACCTCGACGCGACTAATCGCGATCGACACCGCTACCGGCGACGCGCAAGGCATTCTCGACGGCCTGCCAGAGAACGTCTCTATATGCCTCTCGAGCGAAGGCCGCCTGCTGCTGCGCCGCGATCGCGAACTCCTTCTCTGGGACCGCAACTTAGGTTGGCGCAGCCTCTTCTCACACGAGGAGGGCTTCAGCATGGCTCTGCTGACTGGCAATGGCGACACCGTCTTTGCCAAAACCGCTACGAATCATATCTACCGCATTGATGCAAACTCGGGCGAGTCCGCTCAACTCTATGCACCCTTCCCCAGCCGATTGTCCAGCCTCGCGGGATCCACCTATCTAGGCTCTCTATTTCGGTACGGTACCGATTACTCTGGCGACGAACTTGAAATCCGCGTAGATGAAACTCGCTACCCCAAGCTCAAGTCGCAACCTCGTTATCTCGACGTCCAGATCCCCTGGGAAGCCAGAGAACTGATGGGACAGAACCGATTGATCGAAGTCCAATCTCCGGATTCCCCGTTTTTGCTCCGTACCCACATCACTTTCGTAAGTCAGCCGAGCCCCGTGCTTTTTCTCGACTATCGCTTGAATCGCATCGTTGCCACGAATCAGGACTTCTCGCAGTTCATCACGCCCGAAAACCCTGCACGCGCTGGTGAACTGATCCACTTCTGGGCTACCGGACTTGGCAGCCTCGACTGCGCGGTGCCAACTGGCAAGGCCGACCCGGTGGATCCTCCGTCACGTCCGCTCGAGCCAGTGGCCTGCTACATTTTCCAGCCTGGCCGAGCCACACGCGGCCTCGAAATCCCCACGTTAATCTATGCGCCCAATTTTGTCGGTGTCTTCCAATTCGACGTCGTGATCCCCGAGGACTGGCCATCTGGCCTGTCGAATATTTGGTGCAAAGGGAACGCCGAGATCGTCTCAGGCGGAGACATACACAGCGCCGGGAAGCGCTAAGCCTGATCTTCCATCCGCCGCCCGTAGCGGTCGAGATAGACACTTGCCCCCTGAACGGCTACTCCCAAAGCCAGCCACACCTGCCAGTGGCTCAGCAATCCGCGCTCGAACACAAACTGTTCGGTAATATTCAGATCCGCCAGTAACCGCCACAACCCCACCACCATACACAGCACAGCGGCAGGCGTCAGCAAGCTCGCCATCGCGTAGGCAAGCTTTGAGTCCAGGTTTCGGGTCGCCGACGGTGTCGGCCCCATGCGCAACTTGATCCGGACAATCATTGCTTCAGTGGTTTCAATTCTACCAAGGCAGATATCGACCGTTTTGCCAACGATACGATAGATTAAAAAGGTTAATCCCATGCAAAAAATAAGAACCGCCATGTTAGGCACGGGCTTTATGGGCATCGTGCACACAGAAGCCATCCGCCGTCTCGGCAACGTCGAAGTCACCGCCGTCGCCGCTTCCTCGGACGCAAAAGCGAAAGCCTTCGCCGACCAACTCTACATCCCTCGTGCGACCGGCGACTGGGAATCTCTCTGTAAAGACCCCGCCATCGACGCCGTCCACATTTGTACGCCTAATGCTCTGCACGCCCCGATGGCCAAGATAGCCATTGAGAACGGCAAGCATGTCCTCTGCGAGAAGCCTCTCACGATGACTAGTGCCGAGGCGAAGGAAATCCTCTCACTCGCCGAAGCCAAAGGGATCGCACACGCGACGAACCACAACCTGCGCTACTACCCTGCCGTGCAGCAGATCCGCCAGATGGTCGCCGCCGGCGAACTGGGCGAGATCCTGGCGGTTCAGGGCACCTATTCGCAGGACTGGCTCCTTTACGACACCGACTACAACTGGCGCATCGAATCGGAGCACAACGGCAAACTCCGCGCGATGGGCGATATCGGCAGCCACTGGATGGACATGATCCAGCACCTGACTGCTCTGCCCATCACGAGCGTCTGCGGCGAGCTCACGACCTTCCACAAGACCCGCAAGAAGCCCAAGGGCAGCGTGCAGACTTTCTCCGGCAAGACGCTCAGCCCCGACGACTACCAGAACATCCCGATCGACACCGATGACTTCGGTGCTGTGCTGCTTCATCTTGGGGATCGTGCGCGTGGCGCCTTCACCGTCAGCCAGGTCTCGGCGGGCAACAAGAACAGTTTCCGCATCGAAATCTACGGCACCAAGTCTGGCGTCGCCTGGAATCAGGAAAAGCCCGACGAACTCTGGATCGGCCATCGGAACTCCCCCAACCAGGTCATCGTCAAGGACGGCAGTCTGTTCCACCCTGCTGCAGCCGAATTCGCCGAACTCCCGGGTGGCCATAGCGAAGGCTACGACGACTCGCACAAGAACCTCTTCAAGCGTTTCTACCGTCGCGTCGCTGATCCTAAAGCTGCGATCGACTACCCCACGTTTGCGGATGGTCTGCGCGGAATGATCTTGCTCGAAGCTGTTGCTGCTTCAAGCGACCGGCGCGGCTGGGTTGACGTCGCGCTCTAAAACTTCAATCGCAAATCCACTGCCCGGCTCACTCACGAAATCGTGCGGAGCCGGGCCTCCTTTTGTAGCCAGACACAGCTTCCACCGATCGCCCTTCAACTCATAGATCCCTTGGTTCACATTGCCCTTCTCAGGCCCCCGCGTGAACTTGATCGATAAAGTCTTCGGCCTGCGGCTGACATCGATCCGCAATAACCCTACATACACGGTTCCCATCCCCAAGGACTCAAAGCGATCCCCTTTTACGACAACTCGAGCCTCGCCAATCATCCCGGCACTCAACGCCGAGCCTTCGACGATCAACGATCTCACGCGCCAGCTTCCCTGGAGCCGGTCGAGGTCTGTCTTCATGAATGCAATCCCACTGTCAAATCACCATACACTACCAGCGGCAATGCTTGTGTAAATGGAAATCGAGCCTTCCCGCGAAGGAAGGCTCGATTTCAGCTTGCGATTTGATGTGCTTAGAACCGGTAGCGGAGCGCCATCTGCATGATGCGCGGCTCACGAGCCGACACGATCCAGCCGAAGTTCGTACCGCCCAGCCCCGTCGCTGGATTGTTGAAGTTCACATTGTTGAAAAGGTTGAACGCTTCCCAACGAATGTCCACTTGCTGACGCTCTTTGATGTTGAAGGCCTTGGACAGGTTGAAGTCCGTATTGAAGAAGCCCGGCCCATAAGCCGTGTTCCTTGCGGCGTTTCCAGCGGTGTTCAAGGTCTGCACGCGGAAGGCGGCAGGATCGAGGAACCGCAAGCGGTCCGTCTTCGGATCAATACCAGTGTTCGCCTCAGCCACGCGGTCTGGCCGGAGGCCGCCGCCGTTGCGGTTCAAGAACACATAGGCCCGGCCGGTCGCCGGATCGATGCCGTTGCCGTTCAAGGTCACATTGATCGGCAGGCCCGTGCGCCAGTTCACGATGAAGGAACTGCGCCAGCCCGCCAACACGAACTTCGCCGGCCCGGTCAGGCTCTTGCCCCATGGCAATTCATAAGTCAGCGCGGTCGTGTACTGCAAGCGGGGCGTTTGAGTCATGCGACCGTTCTCCAAATCGAAGCGGTCCCGGAATTGCGGCGAAGCGCCCGCATCCCAGGTTCCAGCCTGATCGATCGCACTGGCCCAGGTGAAGCTCGCCAAAGCATAGAGGCCTTTGTTGAAGTTGTGTTCGAACTTCGACTGCAGCGCGTTGTACCAGCTCTTGGCGCGGCTTGCGCCCGTCTGGATCCCCTGCCACTGCGGGAATGGCCGGTTGGCAGCAACGGAACCATCCACGCCGAAGTTGGTCTGGTTCCGCTCGTACAAACCGAAGAGGTTTGTGCCGCGATTGCCCGCATAGGCGACTTCAAAGGTGCTCGAAGAGCTGACGCGATACTGCACCGCCACGTTGAACTGTTGAATCCGACCAGAACGCTGATCGCGCTCACGAGTGCGCAGCCCGATCGTCCGGCTGTCAAACCGCGACAGCACGCCATTCGGCAGCGGATCGCTCAACCGCACCGGTGCCGGGCCTGTGCCTACCCGCAAAAGCGTCGGTTGAATCAATTGGGGCGGATTCAAAGGCAGGTTTGCCTCCGAGCCGTAAATGTCTTCGGTGTTGTAGAAGATCCCGTAGCCGCCGCGAATGACCAACTTCTCGGGCATTGCTTGCCACGCGAAGCCAATGCGAGGGCCAAAGTTGTTCTTGTCCGGCGTCGTTAAATACTTGTCGCCGTCGCTGGCAAACACAAGGTCGCCCGTCGCCGGGTTGAAGTTGATGTTTTTGTTCGTGCCGCTGCCATAGAACGGCGTCGTGTACTCGTAGCGCAAACCCAGGTTCAACGTCAGCGTGCGGCTGAGTTTGAAATCGTCCTGCAGGAAGAAGCTGTAGGCTTCCTGCTTCTGATTCACTTCCGGCACGGTGTTCAATTGCACACTTTCTGGGAAGCCCAACAGCAGATCGCTCATCGCATCGTTCGTATAGCGACCCTGGAAGTTGTAAGCCGGGCTGCGGCGGGTCACGTCGACAAAGGCATTGGCCTTGGTACGCAATTCGAAACCGGCGCGCAGGAAGTGCCGCCCCGCCGTCATCGAAATCGTATCGATGATCTGGTTCAGTTTCGGTGACTGGAACTGCGGGCGGAAATTACGGGTGCCCAACTGGTTGTAGTTCGTCGGATTGATCAGCGGAAGACCACCCACCTGCAACATCTCGGCGGGAAAACCGCGGAAGCCAAACGCGTCGGCCTTCGTCTCGTTGGCTGTCGCGTGGGCGAACTCGGCAAAGGTGTAGTTGTCGCCATAGCGCAGTGTGTTGACGATGCGTGGGGAGATCGTGCTGGTCCAGGCCACTGCGAGGCTACGGTTCTCATTGAACTGCGAACCTTGATTGCCCACACCATCGGCAAGACCAGGGAAGATCGCGTCGCGGTTGAACTTCTGCCGCAAGTAGCTGAAGCGGCCCATCAGCTGGTTCCTGCTGTTCAGGTTGTAATCGGCGCGCGTATCGAACTTGTGTGTGTTTTCCTTACCGTCTCGCTGCAGGCTGTAGTTTTGCGTGGGTCGGCCGTTCTGGAAGGCGCCCGGTGTGTTCGGCTCCGGGTAGAGGTCAATTACTTTTTTCGCCAACGCGTCGAAGCGAGAGGTTGGGATCACGTTGCCGGCGAAGGGGGCGCGCGTGTCGGGATCAACAATGTTGAGCACGCCAAACTGCCCAGCGCGCTGCGCCATCGTCGGCACAGTGGTGAGGAAGGTATCGGCAAAGTTCTGTCGGAAACCCTCGTAAGCGCCAAAGTAGAACAGCTTGTTCTTCTGAATCGGCCCGCCAACCGTGCCGCCATACTGCTGCCATTTCAAGTTGTTCTTCGGCAAGTTCTGCAGGTTGTTGGTCCAACCGCGGGCAGCCAGAGCCGAATCGCGATTGAAGTAGTATCCCGTGCCATGCGTCTCGTTCGTGCCGCTTTTGATCGACACGTTCACAACGGCGCCGGCGCTGCGGCCAAACTCGGCCGAGAACGCATTCGTCTGCACCTTGAACTCCGCGATCGCATCCGGGTTCGGCTGCACAACCTGCGCGCTCAAAGCCTGCGCGTTTTGCGTGCCCTGGTTGTTATCGACACCGTCGAGCAAGAAGTTATTCTGCGTGTGGTAGTTTCCGTTAGCCACAAACCAGCCCGGCCCGCGCGTGGTCGGATTCAGGGTGCTCGCCGCTACCCCGGGCGACAACAGCGCCAGCTCCGTGTACCGGCGTCCTGCCAGCGGCAAATCGACGGCCGTCTTACCTGTGATCACCTGGCCCAGAGAACCCTGCTCGGTTTGAATCGTAGCCACATTCGCCGTAACTTCCACCGTTTCGCTCACGGCTGACACATCCAGGCGAACCCGCAATAGACGCCGTTCATCCACTTTGATCTGGACATCCGTGAGCTTGACGCTCTTGAACCCGGCCTGCGTGACTTCGACATCATAGGTGCCGCGCAAGATTGGGCTGAACACGGCGTAGCCATCCGTTGAAGTGACCCCGTCGACTCGCAATGCGGTCGCCCGATTCAACAAACTCACCTTTGCGCCCACCACCGATGCCTGGGAGAGATCCTCAACCAGCACGCGCAGCGACGCCGAATCCGTCTGCGCCCAGAGCGCAGCCGACATGACCATCAAAGCAAGAAAACTCTTCATGGTTCCTACCTTACCGACCGAACATTTCATATACGTCATGATTGCATTTCAATGAGGTAACTTATTAGGGTCATGCGTTTCGTTTTCCTGCTTGCCATCACTCTTTGCGCCCAGACCCCGCCCAAGGGCATCCATCCACAGGTCAAGGAGATCGTCGACGGAGTCAGCGAAGAGCGCGTTTCGGCCATCATGAAACGCCTGGGTGAGTTCCCGTCACGCAACACGAACTTCGAAGAAGGCAACAAAGCTTCCCGTGAGTGGATTGCAGCTCAATTGAAATCGTTCTCCCCACGGCTGGAGGTGCAGTTCGATGCCCACAAGGTCACCAAGCAGGGCCGTATCGTCCGCGATCTCGATGTGGTCAACGTCGTCGCCACCCTGGCCGGTACGACCCAGAAGGATCAGGAAATCATCGTCTGCGCTCACTACGACTCACTCAACATCATTCGCGAGAAGGACGCCACGCCTGGCTCTGGCGACAACACCGATTGGGTGGCTACTGCCGAGGCCATTCCCTCTCCTGGCGTCAGCGATAACGCAAGTGGGGTCGCCCTCGTTCTGGAATTAGCTCGCCTGATGAGCAAGCACGAGTGGCCGAAAACCCTCGTCTTTATCGCCTTCTCTGGCGAAGAGCAGGGGCTGTTCGGCAGCCGTGGATTCTCCAAGGCCGCCAAAGAAGCCAAGCGTAATCTGGCGGGAGTCTTTAACTCCGACATCATCGGTAATGATTATTCGGGCGACGGCCGGCACGTCTCTGACCTCGTCAATGTCTACTCCGGCGACCCGATGGATTCGCCCTCGCGTGCGCTGGCCCGCTACGTTCGGGAGATGGCCGAGCGCTATTACCCAGCAATGAAAGCGAGCCCCGTTTTCCGCAACGACCGTTTCGGCCGCGGCGGCGATCACACTGCCTTTCACGATCTCGGCTATCCCGCCATCCGCTTCACCACACCCGTCGAACATTACGGCTTCCAGCATTCGGCTGGTGACACCTTTGAACATTCCTCGCCCAGCTATGCGGCCAAGGTCGTGCGCGTGAATGCTGCTGCGGTTTCCAGCCTTGCGCTTGCACCGATGGCTCCACAGGTGATGCGAACCAACTCTGGCGGCAATGTCACAAGCCCAAATCTCGCGCGCGGCAAAGGCTACGACGCCGCGCTCAAATGGACCGCCTCGACTGGCGACATTGCCGGCTACTCCATCACAGTGCGCTCCTCCACCGCTCCGTTTTGGGAGCGAGAGGTCTACGTCGGCAATGTGACGGAATACACCATGCAAAATCTGTCGATCGACGACATCGTGATCGGAGTCCGATCGATCGGCACGAACGGCGTCGAGAGCCCGGTCTCTGCCTACGTTCTTGTGCCGCGCAATTTCAATACTCCGGCTGCGCCCTAGTACCCTAGAAGTTAGGCATGGCTCATCCCAAAGGCAAGGCTTCCCCGGCTCCCGCAGCCGCACCCGCTGTTTCTCTGGACGACAAGAGCCTGTTCATCAATCGTGAGCTTAGCCTGCTCGGCTTCCAGCGCCGCGTGCTTGAAGAAGCAATGGACCCCTCCAATCCGCTTCTGGAGCGCGTCAAGTTTCTCTCGATTCTCGGCTCCAACCTCGACGAGTTCTTCATGGTCCGCGTCGCGGGCCTCAAACATCAAGTCGATGCCGGCCTCGCCGAGTTGGGCCCGGACGGGCTGTCCGCCGCCGCACAACTTGATGCCATCCGGCCAGTTGTCGCTCAGTTGATGATCGACGCCCGCAACTGCCTGCACGAACATCTCATTCCATCGCTCGCCGCCGAAGGCATCGAATTTGCCTCCATCGAAGATCTCGACGAAACCACGCGATTGCGTCTTCACGAGTACTTCCTCGAAAAGGTTTACCCCGTTCTCACCCCGCTCGCCTTCGATCCCGGCCGGCCTTTCCCTCACATTTCGAACCTCAGCCTCAACCTCGCGATCCTGATTCGCGGCACTGAGGGTGAAAACCACTTCGCGCGCCTCAAAGTACCTGATACGCTGCCGCAGCTGATCCCTCTCGAGCCCAACGGCCGCCAACGCAAGGTCCGCGGCCAAAGGTTTATCTGGCTCGAGCAACTGATCGTCGCTCACCTGAACGAGCTCTTCCCGGGCATGGAAGTGCTTGAGGCTCATCCCTTCCACGTCACGCGCGACGCCGACGTCGCGATCCAGGAACTCGAAGCCGATGATCTGCTCGAGACCATTGAGGAGTCCGTCCGGCTGCGCCGCTTCGGCGATGTTGTCCGCGTCAAGGTCAACCAGGAGATGCCGGATCAGATCCTTGAGATTCTCGTTTCCAATCTGGAGGCTGATTGGAGCGATGTCTACCGTGTTCAGGATCCGCTCTCTTTTGTGCGCCTCAAGCACCTCTTACAAGTGGACCGCAGGGACCTCCGCGACAAACCATTCGTTCCCCGCATCCCTCCGGCCCTCGACCCAAAACTGAACGAAGACGCGAGTATCTTCTCGGTGATCCGCCGCGGCGACATTCTACTGCATCACCCTTTCGATTCCTTTGACCCGGTTGTCGACCTCCTCCGCAAGGCGGCCCGAGACCCCGCCGTCCTGGCCATCAAGATGACGCTGTACCGCGTGGGCAGAAACTCACCCGTCGTCGATTGCCTTCTCGAAGCGAACGAACGCGGCAAGCAGGTCGCGGTTCTTGTTGAGTTGAAGGCCCGCTTCGACGAAGAATCGAATATTGAATGGGCCCGTCGACTGGAAGCCCAGGGGGTTCACGTGGTCTATGGCCTGCTGGGGCTCAAGATCCACTCGAAGCTGGCTCTCGTCGTGCGCAAAGAAGGCGACAAGATTCGTCGCTATGCGCACTTTGGTACTGGCAATTACAACGTCGTCACGGCAGGCCTTTATACAGACTTAAGCCTGCTCACCTGCGACGAAGACCTCGGTGCAGACGCCACTGATCTCTTTAACCACCTCACCGGCTACTCAGCCAAGAAGAGCTACCGCAAGCTTCTAGTTGCTCCCGTTGACCTTTTCGAACGCACCAAGGCTCTGATTGAGCGCGAGATCGAACACCAACGAGCCGGCCGCGGGGGCCACATCATCTTCAAGATGAATGCACTTGCGCACCAGGGCATCATCAAGCTGCTCTATCGGGCCTCGCAGGCTGGCGTCAAGATTGATCTGTTTATTCGCGGAGCCTGCTCACTGCGGGTTGGGGTCCCCGGAGTCAGCGAGACCATTACCGTCCGCTCCCTTGTGGGCCGCTTCCTCGAGCACTCCCGCATCTATTACTTCCGCAACGGCGGCGCTCATGATCTTTTCCTCGGCAGTGCCGACATGATGCCACGCAACCTGCATCGGCGCGTCGAAACCCTCTTCCCCATCGAAGATAAGCGCCTCATTCGGTACATCCGGGAGACCATCCTAGACACGTACCTCGAAGATGAGGCGAAAGTGCGCCTGATGCAATCGGATGGTACTTATTTGCGCAATCCCCGGCGCGATGCGGCCGACGCCATCAACGCGCAAGCCCGCTTCCTGAAAGCCCGTTAACCCGGACCAAGGTACTAAGTAAACTTTGTTCGCGATAGTCCTAGGTCATAGACCTAGTAGACCTAACGAGTGGTTGGAACTTCTTTCTAGAACCTTTACCTTCAGATTGTCAGCAGGCCACACAGGCTGAATTTAGAATTTCGACGAATCGAGAAGGATCTTAGTTATGAATTCCCAAACCCTGAACTGCGTCATGATCGCCCTGGAATCGGCACCGGTCACCCCCTTGCGTGAAGCACTTTCCAGTTCGTTCCTGTTCGAATTGGTTCAGTGGCAGAAGCAGTACCCTGACGAGATCGCTTTGCTCCGCATGCTGTGCATGACCGGCCCAGATCTTCTGGTGATCGACTTCTCTGACATGCAGAAGGCGCTACGCATCGTCACCATCGTTCAGCAGCAGTTTTCGCACATCGAAATTCTCGCAGTTTGCGAAGAGAACATCTCGGCCCTCTCCACGTTGCTGCGTGCTGGAGTTCGCGACTATGTCACCCCTGCCTCGACCTTCGAGGACATCACAAATACCCTGAAATCTCGGGCTGAGAAACTCTTCAAGCGTCCCGAAACCGTCAAAGTCGGTGGCGACATCGTAACGTTCCTCCCAGCCAAGCCCGGCTCTGGTGCATCCACCATCGCAGCCAACGCCACTTTTGCGGCCTCCCGCATCCCGGGCAAGCGCACCTTGCTGGCTGACTTCGATCGCAACTCGGGAGTGCAATCCTTCCTGTTTAAGCTCCGCAGCGATCACACACTGCGTGATGCCCTCAATAGCGTTCAAGAAATGGATGGCGACATGTGGGCCCGGATCCGATCGACGGTAGGTGATATAGATATCCTCCCCGCCGACCTGGATTCCACAACCCCTCTTGACGGCAACCGCGCGAACCGATTGTTGCAGTTTTTCCGTAGAGCCTACGACCTCACCTGTATCGATCTTTCTGGACAGCTCGACTCGACGGCTATCGAGGCGCTGCTCGAATCGAAACGTGTTTACATTATTTGCACCCAGGAACTCGCCTGCCAGCACCTGCTTCTGCGCAAGGTGGAACGTCTGCGCCGCGCCGGACTCGACAAGCAGATGCGGCTCATCGTGAACCGTTTCCTTCCCAAGCATGTCGTGACGCCCGATCGGATCTCTGACCTTGTTGGACTGCCCGTCGAATTGTCGATCGCGAACAACTACGAAGCCGCGAATTGCTTTGTGGAAAATGGCTCGCTCATCAAGGCGGACACGAACCTCGGTCGAAGCTACAAGAAACTCGCTGAGATCATGCTCGACACACGCATCGAGATCCCCAAAACGAAGCACACCTTCCTCGAATACATCGCGCAGCCCTTCTTCCGCTCCGGCACAGAATCGGCCTAAGAGATTACAGCGCTTTAACTGCTTTCCGCAAGGGCTGAAAAACAGCCCTTACACCATCACCGCGCCCAGCATGTAACGCCCCTGCGTCTGCTGGAATGCGAGCCGAAGGTCCTCGAAGCGGTCCACACCCTGGTCCACCAGGTACACGGTTCCATCCGAGCACAAAGTGACGAGCGTGGCGTCTGCAGGTGTATCGAACCCGGGGCCATCGATCACGATCCAGTCAAATTGCTGGCGCAACCCGGAAAGCAAGCGCTGCATCCCTCGCAGGTCCATTGATTCACCTTCGTAGCGCAGCGTCTGCCCAAAGGGCAGCAAATACAACTGTGTCCCGGCAATTCGCCGAAAGCAATCTGGCAGATCTTCCCGGTGCGCCCGCGTCGCATCACACAATCCACGGGCTTCGGTCAGCCCGAGTTGCAGATCCAGATCAGGGCGCTCTGCTTTGGCATCGATCAGCAATACTTTTGTTTCTTCCATTGCTGCCAGGGCAAAAGCCAAATTTGGTGCCAGCCCTTTACGTGGACGTTGGCCGTTCATGCTTAACAGGCTGACTACCTTGAGCTGGCCATTCATCTCGCCATCAAAGTGAGTCAAGCGGTTCCGCAATTGACGAACTTGCTGCTTCCACGCTGTTGGGTACTTAGGGTCCAGACAGGGGAAGGCTTTCTCCGCTTCAGACAGCTTCATCTGTGGCACCAGATGTAGATCGAGTGCGCGCGGCTGCTTCGCTTTCTGGCTGGCACGCCGTTCTTCTACTCCAAGGCCATCCCATGCATCCTGCAATGCGGCCAGGGCTTCCGGAGCCTCTACTGCATTCCCTTCAGCGATTCGCGAGATCATGAGTTGCCCTCCTTCTGCTTTTTCTTTCTTGCCTCTGCCAGCAGTTTCTCTACGCGTGGGCGCTCAGAGACGGGCAAATAGCTGAGCATCTCCTCGTAGACGGCGGTTGCGCTGCGGTGCATCTCAAGCCTGGTGTAGGCTGCGGCGAGTGTTCCATCCACTTCGGCCGACTGGCGCACCACACGCTTGGCTCGCTGCACAAGGTCGAGTGCGACGCGTTCGCTCTCACGACGTTCGAGCAATAGCCACGCCAGGTTGTTGAGCGCCATCGGATGATTCGGATTCAGGCGCAGTACCGTTTCGTACAACCGCTTGGCCTCTCCACCCCGGCCCATTTCCTGCAAGAGGGCAGCTGGCTGCAACCAGACTCGTACATCGCCCGCATTGGCTATCTGTAACTCCTGATACTGCTTCAATGACCGTTCGCGATCCCCACTCAAGGCCAGTGCGCCTGCAGCGCCGAGTTGGTACTCCAGATTCTTTGCGTCGAGTGCAAGCAGTTCCTGATAGGTGCGTCGCGCACCCTGCCCATCTTTCAAATCGATCTGGACGCTCGCCAATTGCTCGAGCAACAGCGGATTTCGACCGCCCTGACCGAGTGCCTGTTCGATCGTCTTGCGCGCGCCTGCCACATCGCCACCGCGCGATTGGAGTGCCGCCATTGCGAGTGGCCATCGCGTGTCCTTGGGCTGTTCTTTGCTGCCGAGTTCCAACTCGCGAACAGCTTCTGCTGTTTTGCCCTGGCCTGCCTCTGAAACGGCCAATAGAAATCTTGCATCCGGGTTGGCGGGTTCCATCGCGATCACCTCGGCCAAAGCCTTTTGCGCTTCTGCATATTTGCCACGCATCGACAAGGAACGCGCCCTCAAAAGCATCGCTCGCCCCTGTCGAGGGTTGGTGCGCAATACCGTTTCGGCCCGCATTTCCGCAAGCCTTGGATTGCCATTGCGCAACTCCACTTCCGCCAAAGCCAGCCAGCCAGCTGCATAGTTGGCATCCAGTTTCACACTGCGCTCAAACTGTTCTGCGGCCGACCGGGCTCGTCTCTCAAGCAGGTAAGCCCGCCCCAGGTGGTACCTCACAAACGGCGAATCCGGCATTCGCTGCATCAATGTTTCCAGGCGCTTTCGTTCCTCAATACGGCGGTCTTGCGGCACTTCTCCCAATCGGACAGCCGCCAGGTAAGCCTCAAGGACATCACTGCCTCGATTGGCTTCGTATTCCTTTTCAACCAACTGTCGGGCAGCACCGGATAGCCCTTGCGAGAGATGCCACTCAGCCAGCCGGCCGACATAATCAGCGCGGCGATTTGCTTCGTGATCCCGACCGTACTCATAAGCAGCCTGGGCATCGGCCCATTCGGCACGCTCCAACCAGAAATCTCCAATGCGGGCCATTCCCAATGGCTTCTGCTCTGCCTTCGGCTTCAAGTTCTCGATCATCCGGCGAGCCGCCGTTCTATCTCCGCGAGCGTCGTCGTGCGCTGCGAGTTGCATCCCGGCTTCCATCTCCTGAGTCTTTTCCCACTTCGCGGCCAGGACTTCGCGAGCCGCTGCACCTTTCTGACTCTGCATCCTTTGCAGGTACAGCAGATCGTACGCATCGGCATAGAGTGGCTTGTCTTCGATCAACTTCGTCAACACCTGTTCGGCTTCGTCAGCCTGTCCGGTGCGGTAAAGCGCTGCAGCCATCTGAGCACGTAGGGTCTCGTTTGCGGAAACTGTCCCGCTCGCAGCCCTCAGCAATGCGACTGCCTCGTCAGTCCGATGGCGTTCCATCAGTACTTGAGCCGAGATCCGATACCCATCCGGCAACGCGGGCCACTTCTTCTGCAGGCGCCCAGCCAGATCCTCAACTTCGCGCAAGAGAGTCGTCGGCCGGCCCGGATCGTCGAAATAGATCTGGTAGCTTGTCTCTGTCAACTGCCTCAGCAGTACCTGATCTTCCGGGCTTAATTCCACTGCTCGCGCCAGAGCTTCCCGCGCTGCCGCTACTTCGCCCATTCGTATGGCCAGTCTTCCGATCGCTTCGAATGACGCTCCATGGCGAGCATCCTTGCGAACCGCCCGCCGATACTCGAGGAGCGCTACACTCGCTTTGCCTCCCTTTTCTGCGGCCATGCCTTTGCGGTACATCGAATCGGCACTTTCGTCAAATACTCCGCATCCAGAAAGCAACATGACAAAAACAAGACTCGAAGCCGTGATGGCAGCCCTCGCCGCTCTCTTAGGCAATACGTCCGGCCCCAGGTTAGCCAGGACAGGCATGCCCGCCCACTTCTCGATGTGTCCACCATGCAGCACTCGTGCGTCGCGCAAGGCATGCAGCAGACTTCCTGCCAACGCCATCGCAACACCTGCCAGCCAGATCATCGCAAGCCGCACCCACATCGTTGGCTGTTCCGCCTCGCTGGGCTTCGACGCGGGTTCAAGCATCTCTACACTCTCGCCCTGTCCACGCCGCTCCATTTCCGAAGCTGCCTTGGACTCTTCATGCTTTTTCAATAATTGATTATGGTGTTCTTTAGCTGCGTCGTATTCCCGTTTGGCCACAAGTAATTCTACTTCCTGCCCTGCTGGTGTCACCTGTTGCTCACGCAGCCGCTGCGCTTCCGCCCGCAGTTCTCCCTCTTCCCGAATCTGCTCTCCAGATTCCTTGTCGAGTGCCTGCAGTTCCAGCTTTGCCAGCATGATTTTCGCCGCATTCGCTTCGAGATCGCGATTCTTTAGTCGCGCCCCTCGCTCCTTGTGAAACCGTTCCACTTCGATCTCGCACTCCTTGAGGTGCTTTTCAGCCGAAACGGAGTCTGGCATCGTTTCGCTATAACGTTCCCGAATCCGCTCCAACGCACTGCGCGCATTCGCGACCCGGTCCCGCAAGTGCCAATAGTGCTGCATCCCTTCAAACTCAGGAATGTAAAATTCAACAGGCCGAGTCTCGATTCGGCGCTGCACAATTTCCAACTGCTCCCACTCCGCCTTCTTTGCTGACTTGCGCTCTTCCTGTTGCCGACGATCATTCCGCAAGTCGCGCAAACGCGAATCGATCACATAGCTCCGCGAGGTATTTTGCCCCAGTCGCGTCTGCGAAACCGTGAGCCCGATTGAATCCTGCGCTTCGCCCAGTCGCTGCTCCGTTTCGAGCACGCGCGTTTCTGCGGTTGCCAGTTGCTCGTCGAGAAACTCAGTGGTGCCCAACGACTGGTCTCCGCGATACTTACGGTTCTCTTCGTAGACTTGCTCGATCAGCTTCTGCACAACCTTCTGCGCCTTTTCCGCATCGGGATAGGCAAAGGAGATCCGCATCGTTGGGACAGAGCGCTGATCCTCTCCGGGCCCATTTCCAACCTGCAAAACCTGCAAGTCCTGGCTAAACTTTGCGGTCAGGTCTTCGACGGTCTGAAATCTCCGCCGCTCTGGGTAGAGCGTGAAGGTTTCAATCAATTTCGCAGCCGTCAGCCGGCTTCCCATCAATTGCGACAACGCGAAGATCCGCTGGCCCACTTCCATTGAAAAGTTGGGGTTCACAAAACGTCCCGCAACTTGCGGCGGCAAGAAGCGAACCGTCGCCCTTGACACGTATCTTGGAGGGAAATAGCAAACCCAAACCAGGCCGAGAATTGCTGCCAGTGCGCTACTTGCCGCCACCCACTTCCAATAGCGTTTGGCGAACCAGCGTATGTCGCGAACTTCAGCGATCTCGAAGAGGTTAGAAAATGATGGCGCAGGAGGTGGCCACTCCGACCCTATCTGGTTCATACACGCTTACCATTGTTTTTGCGTCGCACCAGCCCCATCAACACCAGTCCAGCCCCAATCAATCCCATGGTTTCAGGCTCAGGAGTATTCTCTCCTGTCGCGTTCAGGAAAAACTGCAACGAAGATCTTCCTGCGTTGCCCCCCTGCGACACCAAACCCGAAAATCGGATCTGCCCTTGCACATACCAACTCCCTTGGTTTCCCGATGCATCGAGCACCAGCGTATTGGACGCTTGGGCAAACGGAATCCCGTTCGGTTGTGAAGCTCGCACTTCCTGAGGCAGCGCCCCACTGCGCAACACCACGTTAGGAGCAAGTGTCAGATTATCCACAACGACCCAACTGGCGCTTGGATTCCCTCCCCTGGGTGTCGCTGATACCCAGAAACCAGCAGCAGGCAATGTCCAGATGGCGTCATCCCGCAGCAAAGGACCATTGTTCGCAAGATTCAATCTCACTTCCTGCCCTCGGCTGTTTTCAACGGCAGTGTAAGCCTGGCGAGTCACCGCGTCGTACCCAATCCGGAAAGTTTGCGGCAATGCGTTGTCCCGCCAATACTGTTGCCCAGTCGCCTCATACCCAAATTGCGCAGTCGACATTTGCGCTGAATTTGCGTTTCCCAGCCCGATTTCCCAATCCCCGCCCCCGGGAAGCCCGGCCCTGAGTGTGGTTTGAAAGGCAAATGCATGTCCCCAAGCCTCGCTCAAGCCAATGCTAAGCATCGAAATCAATACTATTGCCGATCGGTTCATACTGGGCTCCTAGCCAGAGATGACCCTCGACGGGGCCTCCCTGCTTGCAAACCTGCTTGCGTTTGTATACAGGTGATCGACAGGCAGATTTATATCCTTTAGGCCATGGTTCTAAGAACTTTTCCGTACTTTCCTAAGCAACGCGGCCATACCCAGTAGGCCCATCCAGACCGTTCCTGGCTCGGGAACATCGTTGAGAGACAAAAGCCCCACCTCGAAATAACTGCCTGCGGAGATCTCCAAACCGCGCATTTCGACCTGAACCGAGTTGGGGGTATGGGTCACGCGGAACAAATCGAGGTCTTCGATGTTCGTAACCAGAGTCACGCCAACGATTGGGTCAGAATCCAGCCCGTCAAAGCGGAATCCGTTCGGAGTAATACCGACGAAAATGCCGGTATTTGTTGAATTCTCATAGCGGATCGTCCGGGCGCCAATGTTGATGCTCTGCCCGGCAACGGTCAGTAGCGAGCAAATGTTTTGTCCGCCTGGACACGCAATCTCAACCCCAGTACCAACCAGCACGCTATCCGAAGAGTTGAAAACGCCCAGTTCGTAACGCACGTTCACCGTATCGCCGATCAAAGTACCGAGCGCAGCAACTGGTACCAAAGCCATCAAGACTAGTACGTTCTTGATCATTCCAAAATAGTAGCAACCTGGATCGCCAGTGGCGATAGAATTTAAGAGAATAATGCCCGGGTGGCGAAATCAATTGCTGGTTAGGACTTAAAATCCGTTTTCTCGAAAGAGGAGTGCGGGTTCAAGTCCCGCCCCGGGCACCACAAAACAAACGACTTGTGCTTTCCGGCCAAGTCATCACATCACCGATGCGGACTGCGTTTGTGTGCCAATAGTGTGCCGATCCTGCTCCGCTGCGTGTTGCTCTACGCCTTGAAGGTACTCCGCAAGCCGTGCGGCCCCTTGCCGGATGTCGGCCTCGGTAGTGACGTTGTAGCGGGAGAAGATCGAGCGTGTCTTGTGGCCGCTGATCTTCATGCACACGTCCTCAGGAGTTCCCGCGCGAACCAGATTCCGCACCGCAGACCGCCGCGTATCGTGGAATAGCTTGGTGGGCTTCCCATCGGCATCGACGAAACCAGCGAGCTTAGCCGCCGCGTTCCATTCCTTGTTGAATTGCCGGATGGGTTCGCCCTCCCGGTGGAATACGAACGAGCAAGCCGGATGGTGGGTGCTTGAGTCCTGTCGGTGTACCTTGAGAAGCTCCAACAGTTCCCCGGCCAAAGGGATGACCCGCCCTTGTCGGCTCTTGGTCTCGCCCACTTCGAGCCGGACAATTCCCGCCAGCAAGTCTACCTGACTCCAGCGCAAGGCGAGGATCTCACCGCGTCGGCATCCGGTGTAGTAGGCGAATACCAGAACAGGCCGCAGGAAGTCCGGCAACGCCGCCCGCATCGCGTTGAATTCAACATGCTCGAAGAAACCCACCCTTATGTTAGATTCCCGAAACAACGTGATATGCGGCACCGCATGAACCTTTGCCGGAGTAGCCCGCACGGCCAGATTGAAGGACCGCTTTAGTAGTGACAGTTCCCTGTTCACTGTCGCCGCCGCCGCCCCGGCCTCTAACCGCGCGTCGCAATACCCTTGGATGGTTGCGGACGTAACCCGCGCCGCCCGCATCGCTCCGAAGTATGGCCGAAGATGCAACCTGCATTTCTCGTTGCACCACTTGACGCCCTTGTCGTTGAGCCTATAGTCCCGCTCAAGATCGTCGAGCAATTCAGCGACCAGTACGCGGTCGACGTCGATGAGTTGAGGCCCCAAGCTGCGCTTGGTGAGCATGTCAGCCAGCGCCTTTTCGGCGTCACGCTTCGTGCCGTGGACCGTTCTGTTTTGGTACGCCCGCTTGCCGTTGCCATCTCGGCCGAGAAACACGCGGACCAACCATCTGCGCTCACCTCTGTTGACGATTTGCCCGGCCATTTATGCGGCCTCCGGTGTCTCGGCGGCGTCGGCCTCAGCAATAGCAGAATCCACCATCGGGCGATACCGCTCCACATAAAGCTTCAGGTCTTGCCCCATATACTCGAAGTTTTTTTTCATCTCTTGAAGGTCTGTTTCGATGGAAGAGACGGAGAGCCTTTTCCATGAATAATCGCGCAACAGGTCTTCAATAAAAGTCTCAAACGGCGAGTTGTAACCGCCTGCGCATTCGATGATTTTGATAGTCGCCAACACCAGCGGTTCAAAAATCTCGTCAAGGTCAATGCGCCTGCCATCACTGGTGATCAGCACGCCTGTTTGGGTTTGCTTTGTTTCGCTCATGGGTTCAGTTCTCCTTTAGTTGGGGTGTGAATATGTGCCGCCGCGCCCAATGGGGTGCCGTGCGGCAGAATTGGAAAGCTTTTGGGAATGGCAAGCCACGTGCATCAACACGGGCATGAATCCCAAGATGAAACGACCAATCTTGCAGCTAGACGGCTTGCGGTTTTTTGATTTCGGTACTTTGTTGATGCCTGCGGCCCAGACGCGCGAAGATGTCGCGGCTTGGGTTGCGCATCTCAAGGCGAGACGGGCACAGGGTTAATGGGGGAAACTTGGTGAAGGCCATTTCGAGTTGTAACCTCGGTGTGGTTTAGGGTAGTGGCGGGGTTCCAGCCCCACCACTACTCGCCTTCGACGATAACGCCCCGGCCCACTACTGTCAAGCGCCCGGCCCTAGCCGCCTCCCATCTACGGCCCCGTTGTAGGTCAGATGCAGAGCCTTCCATATGGCCGCAAACTGGCCGCGTGCGTCCTTTTCAGCTTTGAGTAACGGGTTGATGTGGGCAATCTTCCCTTCGCCGCCGATCATCAGGCCCTCGCGGTCGATAGCTTCTCGACACGCTTCAGCGCGATCCAGCGCCCTTAGTGCCTGAAGGAACATTTGCCGCCGCTCAAGACTACGCGCCTGTGTCGCTGCAAGGTCATTCCAGAGTTGTTGTGATGCTTTTGAGAGACTCTCCGGCATCGGGATTGGTTGAGGTTGTTTTGGTGAATTCATATTGAACCTTTCAATTAATTGAGGGGAGGCCCCAGCATTGCGAAAATTCTTACGGACCTCATCGCGCGGTTCCCACCGGAGGGTCGTGAACTTTCGAGCGCTGGCAGGGGCACCCTTCCAGATACCCCGCATTTGCCCCGCAAACGCCCGCCATTGCAACGCTGCCAACGCCCGCGGCCTTGCCTATGTCTGCCGCTAGCGAAGCCAAGCAAGCCGCTGCTAGCATCACTCACCCCGCGCCGTCCGCCTGCTATGACAGGGCTTGCACAGCGCCATCAAGTTGCTAGGGTCTAGCCGCCGCGCTGGTGCATCTCGCAGACGTTCGACGTGATGCACTTCGCTAGCTGGTACGCTGCGCCCGTTAGCAAGGCAATCCACGCATAAGGGAGACTCAGCTAAGACCAACGCCGCCAGCTTGCGCCAGCCTGCGTCATATCCTCGCTGAGTCGAGTTGCCTCGGTGCTCGTCGCGTCTGCGATGGTGGGCTGCGCTGTGTTTGGCACAGTAGCCGCCCTTGACTCGCTCGCCGCATCCGGGTTGTGCGCAATATCGGAGTGGTGAAGATGGCATTGTTCGCTAGCAATTCGAATACGAGTCGAGCAGTGACCTAGCGCACATTTCAGAAGACCTTATTGAGGAGTTTTCTTTAGACTCAACGTTGGAAGACTTGGAAGACGAAGAATAGGCAACTCGCTGCGTTGCCCCGTCCATTCTCCATTTCGGAGTATGTTATTGAGTAAGACTGATGACGAAATAAGGAGTGTGCTGTGGCAGACGAGAAGACGAATTCAAATCCCCTTGCTGGTGTGGTCGGCCTAATCGTTCTAGTTGGTTTGGCCTGGTTTTACTTCGGCGGTGGTCTTGAGCAAGAGACAGACCGCACGATGGCGAAAATCCACGATAAGGTGGCTGCGGACGCCGTCGAGCAATACAACATCACCGTTCGAAGCGGTAGTGCGATGGACCGCTGTGTCCACGCGGGTATAGTCGCTGCTGCATATCTTCAGGCAAAGAACGAGGCGTACTATAAGCGATGGAAGGACACCGAGGATGCCGACTGCAAGGCGGCAGGTGTGCCTCGATAACGCCTTGTTGCTGTGTGTTTCGAACTCCATGCGTGTGCTTTCTGCGTCTCGCGACGGTGTGGTTTTAAGTGCGGCCCGATTGGTGCCGCTGTTCATCGCTTCGGCTTCGCTGGCGAATCGTCAATCATGACGCGCCAGAAGTCGCCCATAGGGCACGTGCATAGGCTAAGAGTTCCCGCCTTGAGATCGGCCCGAACGCCGCGCGGAGAGTGTTCGCCGATTCGGTCAAGATGGATCGGGATCGTGCCGTTATCGCCGCAAGCCATGCAATCCGGCTGGCCGCCTTCGACAGTGCGGCGCTGTGGGGTTGGCCGCGTGAAGACGGGCCGCGATGGCCGGGCAAAACTCGCCGTCCGCCTCATGCCGCCGCCCTGCCCAACTCATCAGGCAAAGCCCGAAGCATCAACGCCCATGACCGCATTCGATCCTGAAGCCCAGCCGCGTACAGCCGATGCAGCGCCGCTTCGATTTCGTCTTCAGATGCGCCCGCCGCCGACGCTTCGATGCGCTTGAGGATCGCCGCATCCGGCTTGCCAAGATTAGGGGCGAAGTTGCCCAGGGTCTCGCGAAGCCATGTGAGCCGTTCGGCCTGCGTTAAAACTTCGGCGTTGTTAGCGCCGCTTTCTTGAAAATATTCTTCGCTTTCTTCTGGTGGGACTTTCTGTCCCCGGTTGGAGGGACTTTCTGTCCCACACCCTTGGGACTCTGAGTCCCTATGGGACTTTGAGTCTCGGGACAAAATGTCCCAGGTTTCCCGCAGTTGATATGTTGAAGCTCGCCCCGACCGGCCAGTTTCGACGACAACTAGTCCCACCCCTGTAAGCTCTCGGACGGCACGAGAAACACTCTTGCGGCAAAGCCCCGTCTCTGTCGCTATGCGCTCCTGAGTCGGCCTGGCTTCTTTCAGTCCGGCATAAGCCAGGATGCAGGCGTGAACTAGTTTGGCAGTCATTGAAAGATCGGGCCGCCGCGCCACCACTTTAAGTAGAGGAAAGAAGGGTTGCATAGCCCGCCCCTCGCTCGCCTGCCTCCCGGCAGTCGCTTAGCGGCACTATTCGGCCCCCTTGCGCCATCCACCGGGCAATGCTTGGCCGCCATTATCGATCCACTGCTGGAGCTTGTCGGCATTGATGAGCATTCGTCTGCCGACTCGTACAACAACCCCCGCAGGCAAGATGCCCTCGCGGATCATCCGGTACCCGGCTTGATCCGAATTTATGAGCGCCGGATGGTCCCGGCGTACTTGATCTATTGTCTTCAACATGTTTTCTTTTCCTTTCAGCTAATTGAACTTCCATCCGGACGCCGCAGGGTCCAAGCCTTTCCACCGGATAGGCCTGTGGATTGTTGGAAGCTCAGCTGCCGACTGTTCGTGAAGCCGGAAGCTCTGTTGTCGGTCTGGAAGCTCGCGTTCACGATTCGGCCCGCTGCGTCGCGTGAATATTTAAAACGCTCGTCGTTCGTCAACTTTTCGGCGTCGGCTTGCTTGATTGCCCAAACCTTTCCGCCGTTAAGCCTTACGAGAACTCTGTTTGCCTGCATAGGCACAATTCACCCTTCTGCCACCTCCGTTTTAGTGGCTGCTTAACCCGGAAGGTCCGGAAGCATGAGAACAATATTGCTCTCGAAGTTATATTTGCA
>VFZU01000082.1 GCA_016870995.1 Acidobacteriota bacterium | reverse complement strand
CAACGTCCAGATGGAAATCGAGCTGATCACGCCGGTCGCCATGGACAAGGGTCTGCGCTTCGCGATCCGTGAAGGTGGCCGCACGGTCGGCGCCGGCACGGTGTCGGAAATCATGGAGTAGTACTGGTTTCGTTGCTTTGGTGTGGGGGCTCGACCCGCATTGGGTTTGAGCCCCCGTTTAATTTATACTAGAATTAGATTCCGAAGGGGCATAGGCTAACGGTAAACCTGCGGTCTCCAAAACCGCCTTTGGGGGTTCGAATCCCTCTGCCCCTGCCAAATCTTCCTCACAATTCCCCGCCAGCCTCGATCGAGGCTCAAGCCCGGAGAAAGCTTTACATGGCTACGCAAGAGAACGCGCAAGAGAACGCAATGTCGAAGGCCTCCTCGTGGGTCCAAAACACGAAGGACTATTTTGAAGATCTCCAAAAGGAGATGCGACTGGTAACCTGGCCGAGCCGCAAGCAAGTGATCGCAACGACCACTGTTGTGGTGGCGAGCGTGTTCTTGTTTGCCGCATACTTCGCCGTGGTGGACCAGTTGTTTGCGCGCGGGGTAACCAAGATTTTCGAGATCTCCACGAAGTAGTTGTCCGAGGAACTTATGGCCGAACTTGACGAAAACAACGAAGTGGTGACTGAACCGGAAGTTGCCGAGGCAATGGAAGAAATTCCTGCTGTTGACCCGGCGACGGCAAACATGAACTGGTTCATCATCCACACTTATTCGGGCTTTGAGAATAAGGTGGCCGAGAGCTTGAAGAGCCGCGCGGAAGCGTTTGGCTTCGATCACCGTTTGGGGCAGATCTTGATCCCCAAAGAGCAAGTGGTCGAAATGAAGAATGGCAAAAAGGTGACCAGCGAGCGGATGCTTTATCCCGGTTACGTCATGATCCAGATGGAGATGGACGATCAACTGTGGCATGAAGTGAAGAACACGCCGCGGGTAACAGGATTTGTGGGTGGCGGCAATACACCAGTGCCGTTGACCGCGGATGAAGTAAACAAGGTTCTTTTCCGGCAGACCAAGACGGGCGACGCACCGCGGCCCAAGGTCAATTACGAGAAGAACGAAACGGTACGCATCGTCGACGGGCCGTTCAACAATTTCTCCGGCAAGGTGGACGAAGTCAATCACGAGCGCAACACGTTGCGCGTGATGGTGACGATCTTCGGCCGCTCGACGCCTGTCGAACTCGATTTCCTACAAGTAGAGAAGGTATAAGTACATGGCAAAGAAAGTAACTGGCTCGGTAAAACTGCAAATCCCGGCGGGTAAAGCCACCCCCGCTCCTCCCGTCGGCACGGCGCTTGGTCCGCAAGGCGTCAACATCATGGAGTTCTGCAAGGCCTTCAACGCGAAGACGGCTGGGCCTGACATGGTCGGGTTGATTATCCCGGTCGTGATCACGATCTTCTCGGATCGTTCGTTCACCTTCATCACCAAGACTCCTCCGGTGCCGGTGCTGATCAAGAAGGCTCTGAACCTGACCAGCGGCTCGAAGGAACCAAACAAGAATAGGGTTGGCAAGATCACCATGAAGCAGATCGAAGAGATCGCCAAGGTGAAGATGCCGGATCTGAATAGCTTCGATCTCGAGGGCGTGATCAATCAGGTGAAGGGCACCTGCCGCTCGATGGGCGTCGATATCGCCAGCTAGGTTTTAGCTCAATAGGCTGATAAAGTGCGTAGCAACATGTTGCTACGCATTTTTGCTTTAGGGTTGCTCTGTTTTGCGACCGCATTTGGACAGCAGACCGCCGGGACCCTGATCGGGGCCGTGACGGACAGCACCGGGGCGGTAATCCCCGGCGCCACGATTAAGGTGGTGAACACGTCTACCAACACGGCCCGCGAGACCGTATCTGACGCCAGCGGGAACTATACGATTCCGTTCTTGCAGGCTGGCGAATACAGCGTTGCGCTAACAGCCAAAGGATTTCAAGGTGCGAAGATTGCCTCGCTGACACTTCAGGTGCAGCAGACTTTGCGGCAGGATTTTCAGTTGAAGGTGGGTGAGGTAAGCGAGGCGATTACCGTCGATGCTTCGGCCGCCGCGTTGCAAACGGATAACGCTGTGGTGGGCACGGTGATCGATGCGGCAAAGGTGATTCAATTGCCGCTGAACGGGCGGAATTTTGTGCAGTTGGCGCAATTGATTCCCGGGGTGCAGGCGGGGACGCCGGGGTCGATCACGGTGCGGCGCGGGCGCGGGTCGATCGGCCAGCAGAGCTCGTCGTTTGGCGAGACTGGCATGAGCGCCAATGGGGCGCGCGATACAGCGAACCGGTATTTTCTCGACGGGATCGAATTCATGGATTACGACGCGATGACGTTCAGCTTCTCGCCGAGCATTGATAGCCTGAGCGAGTTTAAGGTGGAGACATCGAGCTATGGCGCCGAGAGCGGTGGCGCACCGGGCGGGCAGGTGAACCTCATCACGAGGCGCGGGGGAAACCAGTATCGCGGCACTCTGTGGCTATTCAATCGCAATGACGCGCTGACCCAGACCTATGACGCGATTGCAGACAAGGCGGCAGTGAACCCGCGTCTGAACCGCAATCAGTATGGTTTAAACATCGGTGGGCCAGTGTCGATCCCGAAGGTTTATAACGGCAAGGACAAGACGTTCTTCTTTTTCAACTGGGAAGCGGGGCGGTTGTTGTCGGCGGCCAATCCGGGGCTGCGAATTGTCGCCACAGAGGCGCAACGCAACGGCGACTTCCGCGGGCTGATCAATGCGAGCTCGCGTCAGCCCCTTACGTTACGAGATCCGCTGAACGCTGGCATTGTGAATAATCAGATTCCGCTATCGCGGCTGAGCCCGCAGGCGCGGGCCTTTATCGCGTTCACGCCCCTGCCAAACACGCAGGTGGGTGCGCAGAACTGGATCTCCCAGCGTCCGACAGGATTGTCGAAGCAGGATACCTACACGGGACGTGTAGACCATACCTTCTCGCAGAAGGATACCATCTTCGCGCGCTATGTATTCAACGACACATTCGAAGCCGGCGCGCCCTTCTGGGGCAACGATCAACGCGACAACATTGGGAGTGCGCGCACGTTGAGCGGCAACTGGGTGCATTCGTTTACGCCGACGCTGATCAACGACTTCAAGGGCGGCACCGCTTCGTTCGCCGAATTTGAGACGTTTGGTACTTCAAACAAGCCGGAATTTGATATCGCCAACAAGATGGGCCTGCCGTTGGTCTCGAAGCTGCCGAAAGAATTCGGGCCGCCGCAGATCAGCATCAGCGGCGCCGATGGCGGCTATGCTGTATTCGACCTCCAACGCCAGATCGGACCTCGCGACCGATCGAATGCGATCGTGCAGTTTACCGATACGCTGTCGTGGCAAAAGGGCAAGCACCTGATCAAGATGGGCGCGGACTTCGCGCAGCGTTATGTGACGTTTGACCAGGCAAGGCAGCCACGTGGGCAGTTTAGCTTTGACGGAGTGTATACGGGCTCGGCCTTCGCTGACTTCATGCTGGGCTATGTGCGGACGTCATTGATCAATCCAGTGGCGACTTCGACGCGCCTCAAGAATCTGTGGCAGAGCTATTTCATCAACGACGACTGGCGCCCGACGAGCCGGCTGACGATGAACTTTGGCATGCGCTGCGACTACTTTGGGCCTTACCAGCAGGCTGACGATCGCATTGTGAATATTACTCAGAACGGCTACGTCGTTGGCAATTTGTTTGACACGAAGACCTCGCCGTACGGGCGGTCGATGATTCGTCCCGACCGCAACAACTGGGGGCCGCGGTTCGGTTTCGCCTATCGGCCCGCGTTCTTGAATGACGCGGTCATCCGGGCAGGCTACGGGGTCTACTTTACGCCTCAGATCTCGAACGCAATTTTCGCCATGGCTGAAGGAGCCCAAGCGACTGCCGGTGCCAACATTGTTGGCAGTCCGTCGGGAGTGCCGAATCTGTTCTTCAACAATCCCTTCGCCGGGGCGCAGACTTCGGGCGCTCTGAATTTTGCCGTGTCCAACGACCCTGATATGCGCGACAGCTACATTCAGCAGTGGAACTTCAACCTGCAGAAAAAACTGCCGGGCAACATTGTGGTGGATATGGGCTACGTGGGCTCGAAGGGTACAAAGTTGATTGTGACGTTTGAAGATTTGAACCGCCCGATCGCGCTGATCGATCCGCGGGTACCTGGGCAGGCAACGATCAATGCGAGGAGACCGAATCAGGCGTTCCAGCGCAATGTGCGCTCGGACAAGAGTGTCGGCAACAGCACGTATCATGCCTTCCAAATGAAGCTCGAACGGCGCATGGCCAAGGGGATGACTTTCCTCAGCGCCTATACGTGGTCGCATTCAATCTCGGGCCCGAATGATATCGGCGGGCAAGTGGGTGGTGGCAACTTTATCGGTGCACCGCAGGACGTTTACAACGGTATTAATGATCGCGCGACATCGGGCTTTGACGTTCGGCACCGTCAGGTGAACACGGTGCTTTACGATTTGCCTTTCTTCCGCAACTCCACCAACAAGGTTTTGAAGGGCGCAATGGGAGGCTGGCAGGCTTCGACGATCATGACGTTTCAGGGTGGCTTCCCAGGGCCGGTGACGGCGAACATTGACACCACCGGCACGGGGATTAACTCGCGACCGGATCAGCTTCCAGGTCAGAATGGCAATCTGCCAGGCGATCAGAGATCCTGGACGCGCTGGTTTCACACAGGCGCATTTGTGGCGGCAGACCGAAATCCTTCTGCTTATGGACGCTTCGGCACCTCACCGAGAACAGACGCGATCCGGCTACCCGGCATTATCAACGCCGATTTTTCTGTGAACAAGAGCTTCCGGATCACTGAGACGATGCGCTTTGAGTTCCGGACGGAAGTGTTCAACATCATGAATCACTTTAATCCTGAGCCTGGCTCAGTGGACCGGAATGTGCGGTCGCAGACCTATGGGTCGGTGGGCGGCGGCGTGCAAGGGATTACCACGCGTGTGATCCAATTGGGCGGAAAATTTTACTTTTAGTTTAATATTGCAATCGCCCTAACTCAACCGTAGTACTTTTCCGATAAACTGAAGAAAGCTTCTAGCCCTGGGCTGAGGACGATCCTTGGCCAAAACAATTCTCCACTCTCTGAGGAACAACAAATATGATGAGCAAAGTGAGCTCAGCTTTAGCCCGCGTGGGCAGGTTTGTGATGGCAGCCTGTCTGGCCACCACGATTGGCTTCGCGCAATCCGACAACTCCAACATCTCCGGTATCGTGAAGGACACTAGCGGCGGGGTAGTGGCTAACGCCAAAGTCTCCGTCCGCAACGAATCCACTTCGTTTGAGCGTCAAGTGACAACCAACGCGAGTGGCTTTTACACCGCAACCAACATTGCCCCTGGCTACTACACCGTGACGGTGGAAGCGCCGGGCTTCAAGAAGGCAACCGTCAGCCGCAACAAGCTGGACGCCGGCCTTCCGATCGCGGTGAACTTTGAATTGGCGGTCGGCCAGCTGACCGAAACCGTGACGGTGGAAGCCAGCGTGGCGCAGATCAACACCGAATCCGCGGCTGTCGGCAAGACGGTGGAACGCAAGCAGATCGAAACGATGGCGCTGAACGGCCGTAATCCGATTCAGTTGGCGCTGCTGAAGCCGGGTGTGCGCGGTGGGGCTCTCTCGGGCTTTAACTTTGGTCTGTCGAGCGGTGGTTTCACCATTAACGGTGGCCGTTCGAACGATTCGCTGATTACGTTTGACGGTGCGGTTGGTATCCGTACTCGCGCGAATGGTACCTCTGTGGGCTCGGCCGACGTAGACACAGTGCAGGAAGTCCAGGTTCTGACGGCGAACTACGCCGCCGAGTATGGGCGTTCCGGCAATGGTCAGATCCGCATGGTGACCCGCTCGGGCGGCCGTGAATTTCATGGTTCTTTCTATGAGTATTTGCGTAACAATGCGATGGACGCGAACTCGTGGTCGCGTAATCAAAGCACGGCTTCGAACTTTACCGCTCCGTTGAAGTACAACCAGTATGGTTACAACATTTCTGGGCCGGTCTTCATCCCGAAGGTGTTCAACAAGGAGCGCGAAAAGCTGTTCTTCCTTTTCGCTCAGGAATGGGTAAAGCTACGTCAGGAATCGTCGACGTTCCAACGCGTGCCTTCGGCGGCGATGCGTACCGGGAACTTCAGCGAACTGGCTGGCCCGAACATCTACTACAATGCTCCGCGTACGATCAATGATCCGAGCACGGGCCAACCGTTCCCGGGTAACATCATTCCGGCCAGCCGGTTGAGCGCGAACGGTATTGCGTTCCTGCGTACTTATCCCCAGCCGAACGGTGTTTTCCCTGGTAACGCTAACTTTTTCCAGGTGCGCCCGGCTCCGCGTGACCAGCGCAAAGACACCTACTCGATCGACTACAACCCAACCGCCAATCAGGTGATCCGGTTCCGTCACGCGAACTTTGCCTATTTTGAACAGAATGCCTTCGCCGGCGGTTTCGATTTCGCGCCTTCGCAACTCGATCGTCCGAACAAGACGGGCAGCCTCACTCATACCTGGACGCTGAGCCCGACCATGATCAACGAGGTGATGTTTGCCGCTTCGAACGACCGTGTGACGATCGGCGTGCAGCGCACTGGCCGCTTCCAGCGCTCTGTGAACAACATCACGTATCCCTACATTTTTTCGGATCCGAAAGAAATCAATGACAAGATTCCGACTGTGGCAATCCCGAATATTGGCACCATCGACGGCGGGCCCTATCCGGCGAGCTCGTCCGGCCCGATTTACCAGTGGTCGAATAACTTCACGAAGATTGCCGGCAACCATACGATCAAGGCTGGTATCTACTTTGAACGCTCCGGCCAGAACGACTTTGACCAGATCAACGTGGCTGGCGTTCCTGGCGGCACCAACAACCAAAACGGCCGCTTCGTTTTTGACGACGTTCGGCCCGGTGGTGCTCCTGGAACTGGTACGGGTTTGACAAATGCCGCGCTCGGTCTTTTTTCGACTTATGCAGAAATCGGCCCGCGCAGCTTCACTCCTTACCGCGGTCACCTGTTCGAGTTTTTCGCTCAGGACAGCTGGCGCGTGAACCAGAAGTTGAAGGTCGAAATTGGTATGCGTGCTTCGCGCTCCAACGGCTACTACAAGTCACTCTGGGGCAACATGGCCTACTTTGACCCGGCCGCCTACGACCAGAGCCGTGCAGCGGTTCTCGATCGTGGAAATGGGAACGTAATCAGCGGTGATCGCTTCAACGGCGTTCGTATTCCTGGCACTGCCTGGCCGAAGGCTGCGATTGGTCGTGTACCTGCAGCCAGCGACCCACAGTTCAACCGATTGTTCGACGGTGGGGATGCGTATCCCTCGCCCAACCAGTTTGACGTGGTTCCGCGCGTTGGCTTGGCCTACTCGCTAACGAACAAACAGGTAATCCGCGCTGGCTTTGGTGGCTTCATTGCCAGGCCCGGCGTTTACGACAGTGTGTTCCTTGGTGGTAACCCGCCCTTCCAGCCGATGGCCTCTGTAACGAACGGCTCGGCTGACAACCCTGGTGGCGCCACGCGTACGGCATTCCCACAGTTCTTCATGACGATCGACCGCGCTTACAAGATTCCACGCAGCTACAACTGGAACCTTAGCTACCAGCGCGAAATCGGCTTCGCGACGACTTTGGAAATCGGATATGTCGGTACGGTGGGCAACTTCCTGGCGCGCGAGCGCGACTTGAACCAGTTGCCGACGGGCACCACTTTCCGCCCGGAAAACGCGGGCGCAAACGTGAATTTTCTGCGTCCGTTCAAGGGTTTCGCCAACATCAACATGCTCGAACACTCGGGCCGCAGCACCTACAACGGTCTGCAGATCGAAGCGAACCGTCGTTTTACCAAGGGCTTCAGCTATGGCTTCGCCTATACGCTTTCGAAGACCATGGACAACAACTCCGGTCCGCGCGACGGTTTTATCGACGTGTTTAACCAGGGTCTGAACTGGGGCAAGTCCGCCAACGATACCCGTCACGTTGCTGTGATTAATTTCGTCTGGGAAATGCCATTTTTCAACTCAAGCGACACGAACAAGCTTGTGCGTGTGGTTGCGGGTGGCTGGCAGCTCTCGGGTGTGAACCAGTTCCAGACGGGTACACCGTTTACGATTGGCAACGGCGACGATTACCTGGGCATTGGTTCGACGAACGGCAAGCCTTGGAGTCTTGCTGGCGCACCGCAGTACAGCGGCCAATTCTCCAATCGCACGGCGGCCGGTAACTTCGAGGACGGCAACTTCTTCTTCCAGCGGACGCTGAATAACGGACCGTTGGCGACCCGTCCGGCGAATGGTACACTGCCCAACCAGAACCGGAATTCGATTGGGTTCAACAATCCTGGCTTCCAGAACTGGAACCTGGCGCTGTTCAAGGCCTTCCGGATCACGGAACGTCAGGCGCTGACCTTCCGTGCTGAGGGCTTCAACTGGATCAACCATCCCAACTGGGGTGGTGTGAGCAATAACCCCACAGACGCCAACTTCGGCAAGATCACTTCGAAGGGTGGCGAACGTACGATGCAGATGAGCTTGCGCTATAGCTTCTAATTGCTTCGAACGAGTTAGAAAAATACAGGGCCTCCCGCAAGGGAGGCCCTGTATGATTTAGCTATGCAGAAAATCGTGCTTGTGGCTTTGATGGCGGGTTCCGCCTTTGCGGCGGATCTGACGGGGAAGTGGGCTTGTGAGGTGAACACGGATGCGGGAAGCGGGTCCCCTTCATTTGAGTTCGCTCAGAAGGGAGAGGCGCTGACGGGTAGGTACAGCGGCCAACTCGGAGAGGCAGAAGTGACCGGAACACTCAAGGGAGAAAAGGCCTCGTGGTCGTTTGAAGCACAGGGCGCCAAGATTTTGTATGAGGGAACGGTGGTTGGCGCAGAAGTAAAGGGCAAGGTGGATTTGGCGGGGCAGGCGACCGGAACGTTCAGCTGCAAGAGGAAATAACGTGAGCTTGAATCGAAGGCAGTTTCTGGGTGGGGTGGGCGCGGCGAGCCTGATGGGCGCGGCGAAGAAGCCGAATGTGATTCTGATCTATGCCGATGATCTGGGCTATGGCGATCTAGGATGTTATGGCGGGTCGCTGCGGACGCCGAATCTGGACCGGATGGCAAGCGAGGGGATGCGGTTTACGCATTGCCTTTCGGCGAATCCGGTGTGCTCGCCGTCGCGGGCGGCATTGCTCACGGGGCGGTATCCGACGCGCGTGGATGTGCCGCGGGTGCTGTTTCCGAATGACAAGACGGGGTTGCCTGAAGGAGAGACGACGATCGCGCAGATGCTGAAGCCGGAAGGCTACAAGACGATGTGCGTCGGCAAGTGGCATCTGGGGCATCTTGAGGCGTTTCTGCCGACAAGCCGGGGGTTCGACGAGTATTACGGCATTCCCTACAGCAATGACATGAGCCCGAGGGTGTTGCTGCATTCCGTGCCCGGCAAGGTGGAGACGGTGGAGCAGGAAGCGACGCTCGAGACGTTGACGCCGCGCTACACCGAGCAGGCAGTGAAGTTTATCGAGAAAAGCAAGGATAGCCCGTTCTTCTTGTATATGCCACATACTTACCCGCACATCCCGCTGGGAGCGTCAGCGAAGTTCCGTGGCAAATCGCCACATGGCATTTATGGTGATGTGTTGGATGAGCTGGACTGGAGTGTTGGCGAATTGCTGACTACGCTGAAGAAGCACAAGCTGGACCGGGACACGATAGTGGTGTTTTCTTCGGACAACGGCCCTTGGTATCAAGGCAGTGCGGGACCTTTGCGCGGACGCAAGGGTGCGACGCTTGAGGGTGGTGTGCGAGTGCCGATGATTGCGCGGATGCCCGGCAAGGTGGCTGCGGGCAAGACGTGCGCGGGGCTAACTTCGACGATGGATATGCTGCCGACGTTCGCTGCGTTGACCGGGGCGAAGGTGTCCGCGAAGCCGCTCGATGGGATCAACATCTGGCCGATGCTGGAGGGTAAGCAGACGGCGATGGAACGCGAGGCGTTGCTGTACTTCGATGGCTGGAACGCGCAGTGCATTCGCAAGGGCAACCTGAAGCTGCACGTGTCTCGATTTAACAGCCAGATCTATAGCCCCGCGCCCGCGGCTGGGCGTGTGAATCTGCCACTGGTGAAGCCAGAGCTGTATGACCTGTCGATTGACCCGGCGGAGAGCTACGATATCGCACCCGAGAGGCCGGCCGTGGTGCAGGAAATGGTGGCGAAGCTGGAAAGCCTCGTCGCAGGATTTCCCGAGCCAGTGACGAAGGCTTACGCGGATACCAAGGCGCGGAAGTCGCGCGGAAATGTGGGCGCCTTTCCGGCGCTGGTTCCTTAGCGGGCGTGCTGCAAAATCTCTAGAGGTGAGGGCATCCCGCGGATACCAAACCGGATGATGCCCTCAGGGTCGATCAGGTAGACCGTACGCTTAACGAAAAGACCGTGGGCGCTGTAGAGGCGCGCTACTTCCTGACCCTCGTCGACGAGAAGAGGGAACTCGAGTCGGTTCTTATCGATGAATTTTTTGTGGCTCTCGGCTGAGCCTGGATTGACGCCGTAAACTACGGCGTTCTTCGACTTCACGCGAGACCAGTTGTCGCGGATGTCGCAGACTTGCTTGGTTCAACCCGGGGTGTCGTCGGCGGGGTAGAAGACGAGAATGACGTTCTTGCCCCTGAGCTTGGTGATGTCGACGAGGTTGCCCGCGTGGTCTTTCAATTTGAAGGGGGGCGCGGGGGAACCTACTTTGAGCGGGTCGCTCCAGAGCCAGCCAAGTTGCAGCATGTGATCGTTATCCCTTACCTAGAGAGATGAAGCGGATGATGAAAAGAGTTGTTAAAACATAGACGAGCCAGCCGACTTGTGAGGCTTTGCCGCGAGCGAGCTTGAGCAGAGTGTAGGCGATGAAGCCGAAGGCAAGGCCGTTGGCGATCGAGAAGCTTAGGGGGATGGCGACGATGGTGAGGAAGGCGGGGATAGCGGATTCGGCATCGTCCCAGCGGATCTCGGCGGAATGGGAGATCATGAGGCTGCCGACAAGGATGAGGGCGGGAGCGGTGGCGGCGGCGGGGATGACGCCGACGATGGGGACGGCGAAGAGGGCGACAAGAAATAGAAGCCCGCTGACGATGGCTGTGACGCCGCTGCGGCCGCCGGCGGCGACGCCCGAGGCGCTCTCGAGGTAGCTGACGACGGTGGAGGTGCCAGTGAGCGAGCCGAAGATGGTGGCAAGCGAGTCTGTGGTCAGGATGCGGCCGACGCGGGGAATCTTGTTATCGCTGTTGAGGAGGTTCGCTTTCTTGCCGACGGCGACGAGGGTGCCGAGATTGTCAAACAGATCGACGAAGAGGAAGACGAAGACGATTTCGAAGAGGCCGAGGGAGAGGACGCCGTTGAGATCGAGATGGAGGGCGGTTTGGGGGAGCTGGGGCAAGTAGCTGGGTTGCCACTTCCACTCCACAATCCCAAGCAGCATGGCTGCGGCGCTGGTGCCGACGATGCCGATGAGCATGGCCGCGCGGACGCCCCAGGCCATCAACGCCGACATGACCAGCAGGGCCGCGAGGGCGAGCATGGTGTTGGGGGCGCGGAGGTTGCCGAGGGTGACGGTGGTGGCCGGGTCGGGGACGATGAGGCCTGCGTTCTTGAGGCCGATGAAGGCGATGAAGAGGCCAATGCCGACGGCGACGGCGGCGTAGAGTTCGGCTGGCATGGCTTCGACGATCTTCTGGCGGAGGCCGGTGAAGGTGAGCAGCAAGAAGGCGATGCCTGAGAAGAAGACCGCGCCGAGGGCGACCTGCCAGGGGATGCCCATGCCTTTGACGACGACGTAGGTGAAGTAGGCGTTGAGGCCCATGCCGGGGGCTAGCGCGATGGGGTAGCGGGCGAAAACGCCCATGAGGATGCTGCCGAAGGCGGCGCTGAGGCAGGTGGCGGCGGTGATGGCGCCGAAGGGCATGCCGGTCTCAGCGAGGATCGACGGGTTGACGAACAGGATGTAGGCCATCGTGATGAAGGTCGTCGCGCCGGCGAGGATTTCAGTGCGCCAGTTGGTGTTGAGGGACTCGAATTCGAAGTAGCGTTCGAGTTGGTTTAGAATCGACATCGAAGTTGTAAGGATACTCCACGGCCCGGGCCGTCGATGCCCCAGCTCATGCCGCGGTAGTTCTTGTCGGCCAGATTGGAGGCGTCCGCGAAGAGGCTGAGTTGATCGTTGAGGGTGTAACCGCCGCGAATGCCGAAGACGCCGTAGCCGGGGAGGGCGGGGAAGAGAGGGGTGCCGCCGAGGCGGTCCTGGAGTTGGGCGAGGGATTCGCGGGTGAGGCCTGGGTTGTTGTTGTAGAAGGTGGCGATCTGGGATCTGGATCGGGTGGCGCCGATGCGGCGGTCGCCGAGGGCAAGATCGCTAAGGCGGCGCTGGCGGGCGTTGAGAGTCCAGTAGGGCTCGACCCAGTATCGTTTGCCGCGTGGGTTGTAGCGAAGCTTGAGGTAGCCCATGGCGGGCGGATAGGCGGCTTCGACGTTGGGGACGCGGCCGGTGGCGGGGTCGTCGGCACGGAGCCAGGTGAGGCCTTGTTCGAGGATGAAGCCTTTGGGCAGACTGTACTCCATGCGTTGCTCGATGCCTTTGAAGTTGGCGCGGTCCTGATTGCGCTTGGCGGTGATGGGGGAGTTTGAGATGGCAACGAAGACAGCTCCGTCGGCGCGTTGATTGATGATGCGTTCGCCGGAGATGATTTGGCCGATGGCGCCCTGGGGCAGGAGCAGGGCCTGGGAGACGATGAGGTTTGAGATGCGGGAGTGGAAGCCGGTGGTTTCCCAAACGAAGCCACGATGGCGGAGGCGGAAGCCGAGGTCGATGTTGTTGCTGAGTTCGGGGCGGAGGCCCGCGGGTGGAAGGGCTTCGAACTGGCCATTGCCCTGGAGGCCGCGTGCGCCGAGGTCGGTCATGGATGGGGCGCGGAAGCCGCGGCTGAGGTAGGTGTGGATTGAGAGCCACTCGGAGGCGCGGAGGACAGCGTCGGCGCGGCCGGTCCAGGCATTGGCGATGACGGTTTCAAACTGGCCGCCGCCCCAGCGGAATGCGCCGCTGAGGCGGAGGCGTTGCTGGAACAGCGTGAAGTTGTCCTGAGCGTAGATGCCGTATTGTTTGTAGGTTGAACCGTCGGCGATGCGGGGGAGCGTGTTTTGGGCGGGGCTGAGGAGACGGTCGAAGTAGGCTTCGCCGCCAAAGAAGAGGTCTTGATTGAAAATGCGTTTGGCGGCCTGGGTTTGGAGGCCCCAGGTGCGGGTGCGCTCGTATTGTCTCTGCAGGCGGGCGGCGGGATTGGATTGATTGATGCGCTCTTCGCGTTGGGCGGCGTAGCTGAGGGAGGCGCTGGCGAGATCGAGGCCGGCCCACTTTGCCTGGTTATGGCGGAGGTAGGCGAAGTCGCCCATGATGTTGGCGACTTCGGCGCGGAATGCTCCGTCGCCGCCGAGGAGTTGGTCGCTGCGCTTGGCTCCGTCTTGCTGTTCGCGTTCGTAGTGGAGGATTGTGTCCGAGGATGGGGAGTGCTTGAGTTGAGTGTGGAGGCTGGCGCCGTATTGGGTGAAACCGCTGCCGGGTTGTCTTGTGTAGGCGATGGTTGAGGGGAGGCCGAGGAAGCGGGTGATGGCGGAGTGGCTGTCGATCGCTTGACCGGTGCGGAGCGTGTTGACGCGTTGGGCAGAGCCGCGGAGGAGGATGCCGCCCTTTGCGCCAGATTTGCTGAGGTTGAGGCTGTTGCCGAAGCTGTGGGAGGCGCTCGAGTAGAAGGGGGTCCATTCGAGGTGGGGCGTGAGTTTTTCGGGAGAGCGCGAGAGGATGTGGAGGACGCCGCCGAGGGAGTCGCTGCCGTACTGGGCGCTGTTGGGGCCGCGGAGGACTTCGGCTTGCTCGATGCCACTCGAATCGAGGAGGTTGAAGAAGGTGCTGACGCCGCCACGGGACGCCGAGGTGGAGTAGCGAACGCCGTCGCGATAGACGACGATCTTGTTGCCGGTGAAGCCGCGGATGAAGATGCCGCCCATGAAGGCGGAGGTGCGTTGGGTTTCGAGGCCGGGCTCTTCGCGGAAGGCGTCGTTGATGCCGATGGTGACGCGCTCGCGGAGTTGGTCGAGGGAGATGACGTTGACGCGTTGGGGGACGAGAGCGATGCTCTCTTTGCGGCCCGCTTGGGCAGTGACGGTGATCGAATCTTTTCGCTCGATGGTGGGGGCTTGCGCGAGGCATAGCACCACCACGAGTTGGGGAATCATTTCGCTATTGTAGCGAGCCTTTTGCGAGGGAAGCCTTGTAAAATAAGAGCTTCCGTAATGCCATTCCGTACAGATGACGTTCGCATTCGAGGTATCCGCGAACTTACACCCCCGGTTGAAATTCTTCAGGAATTTCGCCCCACAGAAGAACTAACCCGTCAGATTCACGATACGCGTGAGGCGCTGCATGAGATTATCCATGGCCGCGATCCGCGGCTGGTGGTTGTGGTGGGGCCGTGCTCTATCCATGATGTGGATGCAGCGATCGATTATGCGGGGCGGTTGCAGGAGATTGCCAAGCCACTCGATCAGCAGTTGCTCACTTTGATGCGCGTGTACTTTGAGAAGCCGCGCACGACGGTGGGTTGGAAGGGGTTGATCAACGACCCGTTCCTCGATGAGAGCTTCAATATCAACGAAGGGGTTCGGCGGGCGCGCAAGCTGTTGCTGGATCTGGGCAAGATGGGGCTGCTGTCGGGGACCGAATATCTGGACATGATCACGCCACAGTACATCGCGGACCTGATTGTGTGGGGTGCGATCGGAGCGCGGACTACTGAGAGCCAGAGCCACCGGCAACTCGCGAGCGGGTTGTCGTGCCCGGTCGGGTTCAAGAATGGGACCGACGGGAATGTGCGGATTGCGATCGATGCGATTCGTGCGGCACGGGAGACACATCACTTTTTGAGCGTGACGAAGACGGGGCATACGGCGATTGTGGAGACGAATGGGAATCCGGATTGCCATGTGATTTTGCGTGGTGGGAAGCTGCCGAATTTCGATGAAGAGAGTGTGTCGAGTGCGCTCGATACGCTGAGGGCGCAGAAGCTGCCGGATAAGTTGATGATCGATTGCTCGCATGCGAATTCGCAGAAGCATGCGGCGAATCAGGTGATTGTGAGTGATGCGATCGCCGAGCAAATCGAGGCAGGGCAGACGGGGATTTTCGGCGTGATGATCGAGTCGAATATTGTGGCCGGTCGGCAGGATCTGGTGCCGGGCAAGCCGCTGACGTTTGGTCAGTCGATTACGGATGAGTGCATCGATTTGCCGTCGACGCAGCGCATGATGGAAAGGCTGGCCGAGGCGTGCCTCAAGGCGAGAAGCTAGTCCGGATTGCGTCGTGGAATGTGAACGGGATCCGGGCTTGCACGAAGTCCGGATTGGCCGATTGGGTTCGTTCCGACGATGCCGATGTGGTGATGCTGCAGGAGGTGCGGGCGGATGCGCATCAGATTCCGGAGGAGATCACCGGGCTTGAGGGGTATCAGCAGAACTGGTTTGCGGCGACTGTGAAGAAGGGGTATAGCGGAACGGGGATCTTGTCGAAGCAGGCGCCCAAGAAGGTGACCGCGGGGCTTGGGTATGAGGAGTTCGACGGGGAAGGGCGGGTGTTGACGGCGGAGTTTGAGGGGTTTGTGGCGGTGAGTGCTTACTTCCCGAATTCGCAGGATGGGGGGCGGCGGCTGGATTACAAGTTGCGGTATTGCGATGCGATGGCGGGGCATCTGGCGAAGTTGAGCCGGAAGGGGAAGCCGGTAGTGCTGGGTGGGGATTACAACATTGCGCCCTATCCGATTGATCTGGCGCGGCCGAAAGATAACGAGAAAAACCCGGGATATCTGCCGGAGGAACGGGCTTGGATGGATCAGTTTTTGAAGTCAGGTTGGACGGATACTTGGCGGGAGTTGCATCCGGAGGAAGTGAAGTATTCGTGGTGGACGGCGCGGGCTGGTGCGCGCGAAAGGAATGTCGGGTGGAGAATCGACTTTCATGTCGTGCAGAAGAAGCACAAGGATCGATTGCGAGGGGCGGATTTGTTGAATGAGGTGAGAGGGAGTGACCACTGTCCGGTGACGGTGGAGCTGGTGGTGGACTGAGTATACTTGCGCAAGTATACTTATATACGTGGCTCAGTTAAATTTGTACGTGCCGGATGAGGTTATCGAGAGGCTTCGGTCTGGGGCGAAGCGTGAGGGCAAGTCCCTCTCGAGTTTCGTGGGCGGAATTCTCGATGAAAAAACCAAGACGGCAGAGGTCGATTGGGATTCTCTATATGCGCGCCTGGATTCGCACGGACCAGTATTGATTGAATTGACCGAAGAGGAACGCAACTTCGGCGGGTTGCGGGAAATTGACTTGGATTGATGCACCTACTTGATTCCAATATCTGCATTGGCATCCTGAATGGCGACTTGCAAATTCGCCAAGGGATGAAGACGTTGGGAGTCAAAGTCATCGGGCTTCCGGCTGTAGTGATCGGGGAACTCGCTTATGGTGCCTGGAAGTCGCAGAATCCAAGCAGAGCGCTAGCAAAGATACAAGACTTGAAGGGTGACTATCCCGTGATCGGCTTCGACGAAGAATGCGCCGTGCAGTACGGTCGAATTCGAGCAGAATTGCAGAGAGCGGGGCTTCTTATCGGCGCCAATGATCTTCTAATCGCAGCTACTGCCCTAGCTCACAATTCGACGCTAGTGACCAGAAACGTGCGAGAGTTTTCGAGAGTGCTTGGCTTGAGGATTGAGACCTTCTAGTCGGGCAGGGCGAGGCTATAGAGGACCATGCCGGAGGCGATGGCGATGTACTGCTTGCCGTTGATCGAATAGCTGATGGGTGAGGCAGCGGTGCTGGAGCCGGTTTGCATGCGCCAGAGGGGTTTGCCTGTTGCGGCTTCAAGTGCGATCAGATTGCCCTCGGCGGTGGCGCTGAAGAGGACTCCTGTTGAAGTTGCCAGCACGCCAGCGGCGAGAGAACCCTGGGCGAATTTGTAATCCCACTTGACGTCGCCGGTCTTGGTGTCGATGGCTTTGATGCCGACCTTGGGCGCTTCGCCCGTCGGTACAGAGCGGCCACCCCAGTAGGCTTTGCCGGGTTCGTAGTTGGACTTTTCACGGATGTAGCGCTCCGCGCCGTCGGCGTAGACGACGAAGAGGCGGCCCGAGGTGGCGTCATAAGAGGGGCTCTGCCAGTTGGTACCGCCGACGAGGGTCGGATAAACGATGCGGCCCTCGGGTGTGGAATCCGTATTAGGGATGACCTTGGGGCGGCCGTCGGGTTCGAAGCCGGCATTCCAGGTTTGACGGACGTAGGGCTTGCCGAAGAGGAGCTTGCCGTTGGTGCGGTCGAGAACGTAGAAGATACCGTTGCGGTTGGTTTGCAGGAGGAGCTTGCGAGGTTTGCCGTCGATGACTTGATCGGCGAGGATGAGGTCCTGGTTGGCGTCCCAGTCGTGACTGTCGTTGGGAGTGAACTGGTAGTGCCACTTGCGCTTGCCGGTATTGGGGTTGAGGGCGAGGACTGAGCAAGAGAAAAGGTTGTCGCCTTTGCGGATCTCGGCGTCCATGTCGGGGCCGGGGTTGCCGGTTGACCAGTAGAGCGTGTCGAGATCGGGGTCGTAGCTGCCGGTGAGCCAGGTGGGCGCGCCGCCGAGTTTCCAACTGTCGCCCTTCCAGGTTTCGTGTCCGAACTCGCCTGGGCCAGGGACAGTGTTGAAATGCCAGATGCGCTTGCCGGTCTGGATGTCGTAGGCGTCGAGAAAGCCTCGAATGCCGTGTTCACCGCCAGCGACGCCGACGATCACTTTGTCCTTCACGATGAGCGGCGCGACGGTGATGCTGTAGCCCTCCATCGTGTCGGCAACCTGGGTTTCCCAAAGGGGGCGGCCGGTGCGGGCGTCGAGGGCGATGAGAGCCGCGTCGAGCGTGCCGAAGAAGACACGGTTGCCGAGTACCGCAACACCGCGGTTGTAGCGGTTGCTCTCGAATGCATTGACCTTCTTTTGTGGGCGCTGGTATTTCCAAATTTGCATCCCGGTGCGGGCGTCGAGTGCGAAGACTTGGCCTGGCATGCCAGCCGTGTACATGACGCCATCGACGACGATGGGCGTGGTTTCGAGGATGGAATCGCCGGGCATCTGGACGGACCAGCGGGTCTGGAGTTGCTTCACGTTACTGGTGGTGATCTGGTCGAGCTTGGTGAAGTGGTGGCCAGCGTAGTCGCCCCAATAGGTGAGCCAGTTCTGGGGTTCGTTGGCTGCATTGCGGATGCGGTCGTAGGTGAGTGGGCCGTCGGGGATGCGGGCCTGACTGGTTTTCGTGAGGTCGCGGACTTCGTTTGATTTGAGGTAAGCGACGATGTCCTGAAGTTCCGTGGCCGAGAATCGCTTGGCGAAATCGGCGGGCATGATGGACGTGAGGTTTTCCTTGCGGTCCTTGAGCGTGGCCTTGTCGAAGACGTGGAGCTGGCCGTCGAGGCCGCTGAGCATCAGCGTAAAGCTGTCTTCGTTGCGGCGGAGGCCCTCGATGACTTTGCCTTCGGCGGTGGTGACTGTGATCGAGCCTACGCGTGGGCCGCGACGTTTGCGTGCGACGTCGCTCGGGTCTTGCAACTTTTTGAGGATAGTGTCGGCTGGCAGGCTGGCGGCTGTGGAGAGATCGGGGCCAACGATACCGCCGCGACCGCTAACTTCGTGGCAGTTGGCGCAGGCAGCTTTGCCGAAGAAGAGAGCCTCACCATTCTTGGGATTGCCGGGTACGACCTCTGTGGATTTGACGCCGCTGAGGCTGCGGAGATAGCTGACGATCTGCCAGACCTGTGCGATCTCGAGCTTTGCGAATGCGGGCATCTTGGTGCCGGTGATGCCGTTGCGGATATTGAGGAAGAGCTCGCCGTCTTTTGACCCGTGTTTGAATGCACCTGTGGAGAGGGCGGGGCCGCGCTCACTACCAGCTGCGTTGCCGCCGTGGCAGGCTTGGCAGGCTTGCCCATAGAGGCGCCGACCGGCTGGGATGGCCGCAGCATCGTTTGCAAGCGGGTTTTTTTCGTTCTGAGGTGTGTGTTCCTGAGCGAGCAGGAGGGCAAGGGTCAAGGCAGGGTAAAGCACGTCACCTTTATTATTTCAGGCTTTTGGTGAGATCCCTGACCTCAGTTGGAGTGAGGTGACGCCAGTGGCCGGATTTGATGCCATCGAGGGTGAGCTTGCCGAGACGAATGCGGACTAGTTTGAGAACCTTGCTTTCGAGGGCCTCGATCATGCGGCGCACCTGACGATTGCGGCCCTCGGTGAGGGTGATCTCAAGGAAGGTTTTCGATTCAGCGTCGCGGACACGCTCCACTTTAGCGGGGCGTGTGGGGCCGTCTTTGAGCTCAATGCCGTTGCGCAGCTGTTCGAGCTGATCGTCGGTGAGGCGGGTGGCGCACTTAACCAGATACGTTTTTTCGACGTGGTAGTCCGGGTTGGTGAGGCGCTCAGCAAGTTGTGTGTCGTTGGTGAAAAGTAACAGGCCGGAAGAGTCTTCGTCAAGGCGGCCAACGGTGCCAACAAAAGTTGGGACGTCCTTGAGAAGGTCATAGACAGTGGGGCGGCCTTCGGGGTCGCCCTTGCTCGTGATGTAGCCGGCGGGCTTGTAGAGCAGGATGTAGAGGCGCTTAACCGGTTTGACGAGGCGGCCATCGAGCTCGACGCGATCGCGTTCAAAGTCTACCCAATGTTCTGGATTTTCGACGGTGCGGCCGTTGACTTTGACGCGGCGCTCGTGGATCCAGGCGCGGGCGTCGGTGCGGGAGCCGAGGCCCGCTTTGGAGAGAACACGTTCGAGGGTTTTTAGCGGGCGGTCCATATGGATTTGATGGTGGTGAACTGATCGATGGCTTCGAGGCCGAGGTCCCGGCCAAAGCCGGATTGCTTGACGCCGCCGAAAGGGCAAGCCGCGTCGAACTCATTGTACGTGTTGATCCAGACAGTGCCTGCTTTTAGTTGAGAAGCCATGCGGGCAGCCCGGTGGCTGTCGTTCGTCCAGATGCCAGCAGCCAGGCCGTAGGAAGTTCCATTGGCGATCTCGAGGGCTTGCTGCTCGGTGTCGAAGGGGATCACACTCAGCACAGGGCCGAAGATTTCTTCTTGTGCGATGCGTATGTTGGGTTGAACTTGGGTAAAGACGGTGGGTTCGAGAAAGAAGCCCTTGTCGCCGATGCGCTTGCCTCCCTGAATGAGGGTTGCGCCTTCGGACTTGCCTGAGGCGATGTAGTCGAGAACTCGTCGCATCTGGCGTTCGCTGATGAGGCTGCCGAGGTCGGTTGACTCTTCTCGCGGATCCCCCACACGAAGCGCGCGGACACGGCGGAGCAGCGATTCAAGAAATTCATCGTGAATCGAGGCTTCAACCAGCAGACGGCTGCCCGCGGTGCAGACCTGACCCTGGTTCGCGAACATGCCCCAGAGAGCGCCGCGCACGGCTGCTTTGAGGTTGGCATCCTTGAAGACAATGTTGGCGCTCTTGCCACCGAGCTCGAGGCTGACGGGCTTCAGGTTTGATTCTGCCGAGGCGATGAGGAGCTTGCGGCCTGTAGCTGTGGAGCCAGTAAAGGAAAGCTTGTCGACGTCGGAGTGGCGGGCGAGGGCCTCACCCGTGGTTGCGCCGTAGCCATTGACGATTTGAACGACGCCCTCGGGGAGGCCCACTTCTTCGAGCAGATCGGCGAGGCGCATAGCGGTGTAAGGGGTGAGTTCGCTGGGCTTGAGAACGATGCTGTTGCCGCAGGCGAGGGCGGGGGCGAGCTTCCAGGCGGCCAGGCAAAGAGGATAGTTCCAGGGAACGATCGCGCCAACGACGCCGAAGGGTTCGCGGCGAGTGTGGACATCGAAATTGCCATCAACGTCGATCGTGCGTCCAGCGATGTTGCGCATGGCTGCAGCGAAGAAGCGGAAGGCTTCGGCGGCGCCGTTGACGTCTCCGCCGCAGGCGTCCTTGAGCGTCTTGCCGGTTTCGAGAGTTTCAAGCAGTGTGAGGTCTTCGCTGTCGCGCTCGATGAGATTGGCCACGGCGTCGAGGACGGCGACGCGCTGTGAAATGGGTTTGTTTCGCCAGCGGCCATCATCGAAGGCGAGGCGTGCGGCGGCTACCGCTTCGTCGACGCCAGTGGGGCCAAAGTCAACAATCTCGCCGAGGATTTCGCCGGTGGCGGGATTCTCAACCGCAATCAGGGACATGGAGTCGATCATCACATAAACTAACCTCAATGCGAACAGTACTGATTACCGGAGCGAGCAAAGGCATTGGCGCGGCGACCGCGCTGCGCTTTGCACAAGAGAAGGCGAACCTGATTCTTCACTATTCGAGCGACCGTCAAGGTGCCGAGTCGGTTGCCGCTCAGGCGCAGGTGCTCGGAGCCAAAGTGACGCTGATTCAAGCCGATCTGACAACGCTGGCGGGCGTGGAATCGTTTGCGACCAAGCTCAAGGATCACAAGATCGATGTGCTGGTGAATAACGCCGGTTCGCTCATCGGGCGACACAAAGTGCCTGAGATGCCGTCAAGCCATTGGGAAGCGACGGTGATGCTGAATCTGTCGAGTGTTTTCTACATCACGCAAGCGGTGGTGCCGCATATGTTGGCGCAGCGCAGCGGGTGGATCGTGAATGTGGGCTCGATTGCAGGCCGTAATGGGGGCGGGCCAGGGGCGGTGGCCTATGCAACTTGCAAGGGAGCGGTCTCCGCACTGACCAAGGCGATGGCAAAGGAATTTGCACCAGCGGGAATTCATGTGAACTGCGTTTCACCAGGCGTGATCGCGACGAATTTTCATGAGGTGTTTTCGACGCCTCAGATGCTCGAATCGTTCAAGGCGAATACCGCGTCGGGACGGCTAGGGACTAGTGAAGAGACGGCGGATGTCATCGAGTTTCTGTGTTCGGATAAAGCCGCCTACATCTATGGGCAAACGATCGAAGTGAATGGCGGAATGTACTTCGCCTAGGAGGCAGTGATGGCATCGAGACGATCTTTTCTGGCAACTGGTGGTGTTAGCGCTCTCGCCGCGCAGCGGGCGATTGGGGCGAACGAACGAATCCGGCTTGGGATTATCGGGCCGGGTGCGCGCGGGCAGGAGATTTTGAAGGAGGCGATCGCAATTCCGAATGTGGAATTGGGGTATGCCACCGATATCTACACTGCGCGGATTCGGGAAGTGCAGGCGTTGGTGCCGGGAGTGAAGACGGCGCTCGATTACCGCCGGATGCTGGACGAAAAGGACATCGATGGCGTGTTGATCGCGACGCCGCAGCATCTGCATTGCGAGCACTTTACGGCAACACTCGGAGCGGGCAAGCACTGCTATCAGGAAAAGACGATGGCCTTTACCGTGGACCACGCCAAGCGGATGCGAGTGGCTCGGCTGGCCAAGCCGAAGTTAACTGTTCAGATTGGACACCAGAGTTGCAGCTTTGGTCAGATGGCGGATGCTCGTGGCTTCTTGAGCGGCGGCAAACTGGGCAAGGTGACGATGATCAATGCGAACATGTTTCGCAATACGCCGCACGGCAAGCCGCAATGGTCGCGTCCGGTCGTCGCCGACATGACGCCGGAGAACATTTTGTGGAAGAGCTTTCTGGGTGAATCGAAAGAGATGCCTTTTGATGCCAACCGCTACATCAATTGGCGCTTCTTCTGGGAGTATTCCGGAGGTAACGTCTATGAGAACATGTGCCACCAACTGAGCTTCTGGTACAAGGCGATGGATTTACAGATCCCCAAGGCGGTGACAATGCGCGGCGGGATCTACCTTTGGAAGGATGGCCGCGAAGTACCAGACACGATGAGTGTGGCAATGGAGCATCCCGAGGAGATTCTGTTTTCGTGGAATTCCGGATTTGGCAATGATCATCTTGGAGCGTCGGAGGCTGTGCTTGGTACCAATGGCACGGTGTTCAAGGACGGGCGGAGCGTGAAGCTGATTCCGCAAAAGGTGAACAATCCCGGCTTTGCTGAGCAAGCTGGAGTGACCCCGAACCTGCGCGGCGCGCACATGCAGAACTTCATTGACTGCATCCGATCCGGCAAGGAAACAAATTGCCCATTCGAGGTCGGATTCCGGGTCTCGATTGCCTGCCGTATGGCCGTGGACAGCTACCTTCAAGGCAAGACCTTGAAGTGGGACGCAGCGAAAGAAGTCGTCGTTAGCTAGCTGAGCGAAGACGTCTCATCGACACCGCGAATCACCAGCGCCATCAGGACTTCGAGCCTGACTTGGCCGGCAATGCGGAGGTCGTCGATGGCATACACAACAGGAAGCCGCTTCAGGCTGCGTTCTCGCATCATTTCCGCGACGAGCAGGGGGGAATCGTCGAGGGTGACCCAAAGAGGATTCTTGGTCATCGCATCGAACACAGAGAGCTGATTGCGCTGCTCTTGCGTGAGGGCTGAGAGTCGTTCGATTGACATCAAGAGGTGGTCCGAACCGGGCACATGGGTAACGGAATAAACCGGGCACATAGGTAACACTTTTGGCTGGAGGGGGAAGCACCCGATGGCCTGGAAAGAGACTTGTGTGATCGAGCAAAGAGAAGAGTTCATCG
>VFZU01000081.1 GCA_016870995.1 Acidobacteriota bacterium | reverse complement strand
GCCCCGGAATCGTGTTTGTTTTCTCTCGACATCGAACATCTCCTTTCGAACATTTTCTCTATGAAATGTCCCAGGGAGCTGTCCATCAAAATCGCGGAGCGGGAGAGTTTCCATTCGGTAATCTCGCAACTTTCAGCTCATTTTTGCGTCTGATAGAAAACTAGGCTTATCGCTTCACAAAAAAAAAACCGATAACCAAATGCAGACGTAAGCACTATGTACCCAACAGTCGGTGTTTACTCCGTTGCTCTTGGGCAGCGAGGTTCTTTGAAATGATAGGGTTTTGACCCTTTTCCTGCATTGTTGCCGCGTTTCAAGACGGGACACAAAAAATTCAGTTCATCTGAATCTGGTAGGAACAGGGGCTTGACAGGCGTGCTAATCTACTTGGAAGTCGATTGACTACCCGCGCCCGTCTCAAGCGTCCGTCGGATATATTGCGAGCTCCGTGAGCGGTGGGAAGTGAATTGCAACCTGCCTTGCACCCTCCTCCAGGAGGAGGCGCAACCATCTTGCACAACTGGGTCGGCGGATTTTGACAGCAATTAACATTATTGCGGCTTAATGCGATATGAGTACACGCCGCTAAGATTTTTTTGAAACTTTCGCTTGCTTTTCTCGTCTGTAGAGTGACTACACCGATGATGGTTGAGTGAAACCAGGATGACAACCTCCGGGGAGAGGTCAGACGTACCAGTTTGACGGGTGCCTCGCGGTGACGGAAGTTAAAGGGAAAAGAACAAAATGACAAAACAAGAACTTAACAAGTTGAAAGATACTCTCGAAAAGAAGCAGGCCGAGCTGATGCGCGTAATCGTAAATCGCGAAGGCATCGAAATCGAGAAGAGCCCGGACGCTCTGGACGAAGTCCAGCACGCCGCCGAGCGCGAACTCGCCATTCGCAACCTCGATCGCGACAGTGCCCTGCTCCGCAACGTGCGCTCGGCCCTCGGTCGTTGCGCCGACGGCAGCTATGGCGTTTGCATGCACTGCGAAGAGGACATTTCCCCCAAGCGGCTTCAAGCCGTTCCGTGGGCTGCCTTCTGCATCCAGTGCCAAGAGATCGCCGACAGAAACCAGGCCATGGGCCAGGAAAGCTTCGACGACATGCTCGTCAACGCCTAAATCTAGACATCCCCTGGAGTTAGGCTCGCAATTGGATCCCTCCTCCGTTCCGCAAGCACAATTGCAACAAGCGCCGCGCAGCGCAAAGCTCGCGGCGCTTTAGTTTTTCAAGGGCCGTAGCAGCTCAAGCAAACCGATCAGCTGCTCCACTTGCTCCGGATTCAGATGCTTCATTTGATCACTATGCAAATCGAGAACCGGCTGATCGAGCTTTGCAAGCAGTTGAAGGCCATTTTCGGTAATCCTTGCCATCACCACCCGGCGATCTGTCGCAGACCTTTGCCGCTTGACCAGGCTTCTTGCCTCCAGCCGGTCGAATAGACGCGTGATATCCGGGTCATGCGTAATCATGCGCTGAGCCGCTTCCGAGCAACTCAGGCCGGTTTTCCCAGCCCCGCGCAGGATCCTCAGCACGTTGTATTGCGTCGTGGACAACTGGTGTGTCCGAAACAATTCGGCGTACCCTTGATCAAGAAACTGGTAGCTGCGAGCCAGGTTGAGAAAGGCTTCCTCCTCGCGGCAACTAAAGGGTCTTGTTTGTAAAATTTCTGCGGCGATTTTGCCGGACATGAAGTCTCATTCTAAACATTGCGGCTGGATTTCAATTGGATGACCGCCTTCCAAGAATAGCGGTCTCGAGGACGCGCTACAACCTCTCTTCCGTCGAAGCCTGCAAAGTCACTCGCACTTTGACGGTACGTCCACCTCGCAACAGCTCCACTTCGATGCTGTCTCCCGCGCGCTTACCGCGCAAGGCCCGCGAAATCGAATTTGCATCCTCAGCCCTTTTCCCGTTGATCGTCACCAGTAAATCGCCGCCAATCGCTACCTGATAGCGCCCGATCACGACATCCCGATTCCCACCCCGAATGCCAGCATTCGACGCCGAGGATCCTCGCCGCACAGTCTGCACCAGCAGTCCGCCTTGCGCCGGGTAGCCCAGCTCTTGCGCAACTTCAGGCCCGATCGGGAGCACCGTCACGCCAAGCACCGGCGGAGCATACTTGCGCCCGCTTGAGAATGAATCCAGCATCTCCCGCGCACGACTCACCGGCATCGCGAAACCAATGCCAACCGAGCCTCCTTGCCCATAGATCGCCGTATTGATACCGATCACGTTGCCTTGGGAATCAAGCAGCGGCCCTCCCGAATTGCCAGGGTTGATCGAGGCATCCGTCTGGATCATGCCCTCGAGAGTGCGGCCGTTTTCGTCGCCGATCGAACGTCCAATGGAACTCACAATTCCGGTGGTCAGAGTGCCCTCAAGCCCGAACGGATTACCAATCGCCAGCACCTTTTGGCCAATTTGCACCTTTTCGCTGTCGCCCAGCTTCAAGAACGGCACCTTCGCACCCTTCAAATCCACCTGGATCAAAGCCAGATCGTTGTCCGGGTCTCGATCGAGCAGTGTCGCGCGGTAGTTCTTCTTGTCCGTCGTTGTAACCGTCAGTTCCTGCGAGCCGGAAACAACATGGAAATTGGTCAGAATCTGCCCGCGGTCGTTGATCAGAAAGCCGCTGCCGGTCGATTTGGACGGGTACACCTGCAGGAACCAATCCTGCTTCAGCGTCGTCGACGTGATGAAGACGGTCGCCGGGTGCGCCATCTTATAGATGTCGATGTTGTTCAGCTCGTCCGACGACAGTCCTGCGCCCTGCGTCACCCCAGGCCCAGACCAAAGCGGGCTCCCAGTGGGCGTCGAGACGTTGGAAAACAGACGTCCCGGCTGCCATTTTGCGACGGATGTGGCGTAAACAAACCCACCCACCAACAACGCGGCGAACGCGATAATTCGAAATTTCATAAACTCACACTCCGTAAGGCGGCATAAACCGCACGAGTTTGCTCTAGCGTCGACTCCATCGTCCCAGAGGTATCGATCAGGTAGTCGGCATACTGTTTCTTTTCTTCGATCGGCATCTGTTTGGCAATCCGCCGACGAGCCTCGTCCGGGGAAAATCCTGAGCGGGCCACAGCGCGCGACACCATCAGTTCTTCCGGACACCAGGTGACGATCAACTTATCGAAATTCTTGTCGTTTCCGGTTTCGATCAGAATTGCCGCCTCCACAATTGCAATGGCCCGAGTGTCATAATCCTCGACACCCTTCAACCAATTCTCCTCATAAGCAAATACGGCTGGATGAATGATCGAGTTCAATCGATCGAGGGCACCCGTCTCGTTAAACACCACCATCCCCAGCCGGCGTCGCTCGATATTTTCATTCTGATCGAGAATCGCACGACCAAATGCTGCCACGACAGGCTCGTAACAAGGCCCACCTTTCTCAAGCAGCTTATGACCCAGTTCATCAGCCTTCAGCAAATGGCAGCCCAGGCGAACCAACTCTGCCCCTACAGTGGACTTGCCGGTCGCCATTCCCCCCGTCAATCCGACTTGCAGCACTATTTGTGCCGCCCTTCGGCAGCTTGCACCGTGTTCGACATCAACATGGCGATCGTCAGAGGGCCGACGCCGCCAGGGACGGGCGTGTAAGCCGAACTCAGCCTTGCCATCGCTTCGGGCTCGACATCGCCGGTCAAACGCCCGTCGACTCGATTCATGCCCACATCGATCACCACGGCTCCTCGGGCAATATGCTCTTCTCCGAGCATCTCTGCCCGGCCGATGGCGGCGACAAGGATATCGGCCCGTTCGCACTCTTCAGCCAAGTTAAACGTGCGGCTATGGCAAATCGTCACGGTTGCATTGGCGGCCAACAGCAAAATCGCCATCGGCTTGCCGACAATGTCGCTCCGGCCCACCACCACCGCTCTCCGACCCGCTATCGGAATCTCATAGCGCCGAAGCAATTCCATCACCCCCGAAGGGGTACACGGGCGCAGCCCGGGGGCACCAGCCAGTAGCTTGCCTGAATTCACCGGATGAAACCCATCGACGTCCTTTTCTGGCGCAATCGCGTCGAGCACCAGGCCGGAATCCACTTGCGGCGGCAGCGGCAATTGCACCAGAATCCCGTTCACGGCGGGATCCGCATTCAGTTGGCCAATGATCGCAAGCAACTCTTCGGTCGTCACCGTGGCCGCAGGTGTGAGCTTGCGACTGCGAATCCCCACCTTCTCGCAAGCGGCAATTTTGTTACGCACATAAACCTCGCTCGCCGGATTGTTGCCAATCAGCACTACTGCCAGTTCCGGCGCAGCCCCAATGGCAGCCAACGCCGCCACGCGCGGGGTCAGCTCAGCTAAAATCTGGTCGCGAATCATTTTGCCGTCGAGGATCGTTGCCAACTTGCGGCTCCTTTAAGTTGTCTTTGATAAAGCAGGGCTCCAATGCCGATCAAGGCACAAGCCACTAGCGAGATACGGGGTTCGAGCGTAATTCCAAACAACGTCATCCACACCCCTATCACAATGAATAACACTGGTTGCACTGGCCACAGCCACGACACCGGCTTGAGCCGCTTCCAGCCCGGCCGACGCCGCAGCCGGAACAGTGAAGCAACGCTCATCACCGAAAAGAAATTTAGCGTAAAGCCGATGAAGAAGAACAGCGAGGGGAGCGTGGTGAAGGTGAGCAACATGGCGACCAGCGCCTGCATCAAGATCGCCGGCGCAGGCGTGCGCCACTGTGGATCGACCTTGGCCGCGGCACGAAAGAATGCCCCATTGCGCGCCATCGCATAGGCCACACGCGGCCCCACCGTCATCATGGCGTTCACCATCGCGAGGAGCGCAATCGCAATCAGTGCGCTAAACAATCCACCGACCTGCGAGCCAAACAAACGGGAAGCGGCCAGAGAACCGATCGCTACAACCCCTTTCATCGCACCCAGCGGAGCGGCATAGACGAACACCAGGTTCAGCAGGAAAAACAATACCGTTACCAGTCCAGTGCCGATCGCCAATGCGCGTGGCAGGTTCTTCACGGGATCATGCATTTCTTCAGCAATGTAAGTGGCCGCATTCCACCCGGAGTAACTCACGTAGACATAGAAAAGACTGATCGCAAATTGCGAGTTCAGCGGCACAGTCGAATCCCGGATCGACACGAGCGAAAAATTGCCCCAGCTCCCTGTGCCTGCCGTAAAGCCCAACACAACAAAAGCCCCGATTACGCTTAGCTTCAAGCCCGTCAGCACCTTCTGCAATGCAGCGGCTCGTTGCACCCCAAAAAGGTTGGCAACCGTTACGATGCCAATGATGGCGCACGCGAGTACCTGCGCCCCGCCCACCTGTACACTGAGCAAACCAGAACCAGCCTGCCAGAAGAGATTCGCAGCTTGAAAGGCAGGAAAAAAGTAGCCCGTGTAGTCCGCAAACGCGAGTGAAGTCGCAGCAACAGGAGCCGCAAAGCCAGCCAGAAAGCTGGTCCATCCCGTCATGAAGCCCCACACCGGCCCAAAGGCCTGCGTGAGAAACACATACTCACCTCCCGAAGAAGGAAAGTTCACACCGAGTTCGGAGTAACAAAGTGCGCCGATCAGCGCGATGAGCCCACCAGTGATCCAGATGGCGAAGTAAAGCGTCGGGTCACCGAGATCGCGAGCGAGAAAGCCGGGCGTCGTGAAAATCCCGGTCCCCACCATGTTGGACACCACAAGTGCCAGGGCGGCGCTCAAGCTGATTTGTCGGGCTAGGGTCGGACTCGGCACAGTTCTGGCTCTACCAGCATAGCGAGAGCGAAAAAAAGAGGCCGCGTGGAACAGTCCGTCCTGCGGCCTTTCTGCTTCTGACCTGGGGGATCAGATAAACCTCAGAGCTTATTCCTTTCGCTTGGAACTGTCAAGGGCTCCCAGTAGCTTCGCCACCGGGATGCCAGCCTCCACAAGCTTGGCAACTTCCCTCTCACCAACGCGCGTACGACTGAAAAGCGATCGCAGCCGGACATTGAACACTTGGAATGTAGCTCCATCCACAGCCAAGCCCCACGCCATCTCAATATGGCTGTTGGCCACTCTTTCTTTCATGGCGAACTCGGCGCAATCGAAATACAACTCAATGGCGAGCTTCGGGTCTCGCAGCGCATAGCCTTCTGCCATGCGGACCCATAAGCCCAGGCGCGCCCCGTGCTGCCGCGCTTCAGACAGAGCATCTTCGAGGCGATCCTCTTCGAGCATCAATTCGATCCCGAGGCCTTTGTTCTTTTCAGAAATCAATGGCATCGCCCGTTCCCGCCATTGCTGTGTTTGGCGACACTGAGCCGCCGCCCACATCAGATCATCGTAGTTTTCGCGATCCACCTTTTGCTCGAAAAGATACCAGCGATACGGGATCGCCTGTTCGGGTTGATTCTGCCTCTCAAGCTGATCAGCCAGGAAATTGGCGAGCTTTGGGTTGGCGCTTCTTTGGTGCGCATGACGGACAATGTCCATCGCATCCATCGGCCGCTGTCGCGACATCAGATAAGCCGCCACAACCAGAACTTCGTCGGGCCGCTGCGACATCGCCAGCAGAATGGCCACCTGCTCGTCAATGTCCTCGGTGATCGTGGCCCATTCAAATACCATCTGTTGGCGCGTCTGCCGCATGCCCACCCAAGGCCCCCCTCGCCCTGAATCACTGCTTCCAGCGTTGGCCCAAGCAGTTCCCGGTACCGGGCAAGGCCTTCGGCACCTAGCAACTCCAGATAGGCGCGTGGTGCGTCGGGCAGCATCTGCGCCATCGAGCGTTCTCGCAGCCGGAACAAACGCTCACCAAGCTGCGCGGGCGGCATCGGAAACTCAGTCACAACCGTTTCGTACAAGGTTGCGAATTCTCTCTGCAGCTCGAGCAACCGGTTGTCGTCCTTGCCCACCCGGCCCACGAACTGATCGAACGAAGTCATGCAGTTCTCCACCATGTCGGGAAACTCGGGCCCGGGCTCGAAATCGAAACAGGCCCTCAGGCTTTCGAGAAGAAACCGCCCCTGCTTCATCAGTTCCGGCACCTTCACCGGCGCACGATACGGATTGAGGGCACCAAAACGGTCCACTGCATCCTGGATCGCTTGCGCCGCATGAGCAAAGCTGTGGTGCGTCGCGACATACAACTCAAGCCGTTGCCTGAAGTCGGGCGAATCCTTCGCCACAGTCATCAGCCAGTCAGCAAGTTGTTGACGCGAATGTTGCTCGAGAAATTGACAGAGTTCCTTCTTCGTCATTGACAAGATCTATTCAGAGTAGCGAAGCCACCGCCAGAGCAACATCACCGCCACTACCGCAAGACCAAGACTGAGCCCAATCCACAAGCCCGTCACGCCATGCCCTTGAGAAAAGCAAAGCCAGGCACCCAGCGGCAAACCCAAAACCCAGTAGCCCACGATGCTCGCCACAAAGGGTGCCTGAGTATCTCCGCGCCCTCGCAGTGCCCCGGTAGCAACAACCTGTATGCCATCGAATAACTGAAAGGCAGCGGCCCAAAACAGTAAAGGCACCGCAAAGTTCACGACCCGCTGGTCAGTCGTGTAAACACCAAGGATCCACCGAGGCGCAAGCAACATCACAAGTGCCGATGCACCCATAAACACCGCTCCAAGCCGGATCGCGGTGTTCCCTGCCCCGCGGGCCGCCGACACATTGCCAGCGCCGATCTCATTGCCCACACGCACCGCCGCCGCACTCGAGATTCCCAACGGAACCATGTAGGCCAATGCCGCATGGTTCAAGGTCACCTCATGGGCCGCCAGCGCTACTGCGGGAAACCGGCCGGCCAGAGCCGTGGCCGCACCGAACACCGCAATCTCGGCAAAGATGTGTCCGGCCGCAGGCAACCCCAATTGAAAGAGCTGCTTCACACGCGGCCAATCGGGACGGTCCCACCGATACAAACCAGAGTCACGCCGCCAGAGCACGACGAACAGGAACAGCGCGAGGTAGACGCGCGCCGCCACGGTGGACCAAGCCGAACCCTCGACGCCGAAATAGGGGATCAACATCCAGTTCAAGCCAGCGTTGACGATGTTGGCGGAAATCAGCGCAATCGAGACCGGCTTGACGATATGCAGGCTTTGCAGGTAGCGCCGCTGTGCGGTATAAAGTGCAATCGGCAAGACGCTGATCGCAAGAATGAAGCTGGCCGGTTGCGCGAGCTTTAAGACCTGCGCGTCAAGGCCCCAGAAGCTCATCAACGGCACGAGAGCCCACATGGCAAGTAACAGAGGCGGAGCGGTGAACGCAGCCAGCCAGAACCCCTGCCGCAGGCTGTGGCCCGCGTCCTCAAGATCCCCGGCCCCTACCGCTTGCGAGATGAGGGTGTCGAGACCAAGCAGGATGCTGAAGGAGAGCAGCCCAACGGTGTTGAAGAGTACATTGGCAATCGCGATGGCGCCGATTGCTTCGGCTCCGAGTCGGCCCACCATGATCGTATCCACCACGCCCATACCCATCCAACCCAGTTCGGCGAGAATCACTGGGATGGCGAGTTTGAGTAGCGGCCTGAGTTCAGAACCCATACTTGCCATAATCGCAATATGAGATTTTGCGTCGCTGCAATGTTGGCGGGTTCGCTCTCCGCCACGGTCTTCATTGAAGAGTTTCGGCTGTCGGTGGAAGGGCCGGCAACTGTCCGTCCCGGCGAGTCATTCGTGATTCAGGTTCGTGCCTTCGGCCGCCTGGAGCAGGAAGGCCGAGAGGCTCGCAAAGGACGTGTCGACCCGTCGAATTGGAAGATACGGGCTGTCGAAGATGGTGGCGGTTGGTTCTCAAAGCCATTTCGCTTTCAGGGCTCGGACAAAGAGAACATTCTGCGCGAAGAGCAAACGGGTTGGAAGTCGGCTCTTGGAGGCATGGCTGGGCAGTTCACGAACAAAGACAGCGTGCTCTACACCGCGCCCAAGAATCGTGGAAACTATACGATCGAAGTCTCAGGGCTGTCAGATGGAAAGTCCATCACGGGGCAACTGCAACTGAAGGTCGCAGCCGACGCCAAAGAACGCTTCGTACCGGTGGCGAAGCCCTTTGGCCCCGAGAAGCCGGACACGGACCGGTATCGCAAGCTCGCTGAACGATACGCCCCCTATGTGGCGCAGGAGACCTGGTTCGATCCTCGGGCCGACTACATTTGCCGCTTCGACTTCGATGGCGATTGGGATGGATTGAACAACTGGGACAACCTCGAAAAGGGTTCGCCGCAGGGCTACGTTTACTACACCGCCGTCGAGACGTCGACGCACTGGTTTCTGCATTACAGCTTCTTCCATGCCCGCGATTACTCGGACAACTGCATCGCCGGAACCTGCCATGAGAATGACAACGAAGGCATCATCGTCACAGTCCGCAAGGACGATACGGAGTATGGCCGCATCGAGATCATGGAGACACTGGCGCACAACAACGTCTACACCTATACGAACCGGCGCGACCTGCGGGCGAAGCTATACAACATAGACGGGCCGCTCGAGTTGGTAGATGAGACTCATCCAGTTGTCTTCCTCGAGGCCGGAGGCCATGGTGCATTGGGCGGAGGAGACAAGAAGAGTTGGTTTGATTCGAAGCGCCTCGCCTGGCGGCAGAATACCGGCGTCACCTACAAGTACAAGGGCGTGGCGGAGGTCCCGGTCGGAGGCGGCATGGACAGCGACATCGGCTATGAACTGCTGCCGATCTTCGATCATTGGTGGACCAAGCACCAACAGGGAGAAGCCTGGAAGGAGCGTACCTTCGCCGACTACATGGAGTACCGTCCTTTCGGCAACCGTCCGCGGCCAGAGAACCCGCGTATCGCGAGCGCCTTCGCCGGTGTCAAGTACAGCGCCAACAAGGCCCGACCCTTCTGGGGCTGGTTCGACATGAAGGGCCGCACCAAGAAAGTGCTTGCGCCGGGACAGTGGGCTCTCGATCCGGCCTACTCAGTGTTCCAGAGCTTGACCTTCCCGCGCAACGAACAGTGGTCGATGGACTATACCTACAACCCGTACCTGGGATTCCAATAAGTGGAAGCCTGGCAGTACGCCTCGGGAGCTGCGTGCGCATTCATGGTCGGCATGGCTAAGACAGGCATGCCTGGGTTGGGCATTCTCGCGGTTCCCATGATGGTCCTGACGATCGGTGACGCGCGGCAGGCATCCGGCTGGTTGCTACCTATTCTGTGCTTCGCCGACCTGTTTGCCGTCTATTACTGGCGCAAGCATGCGGCAGCAGGGCGGCTGTTCTCGCTATTGCCTTGGGTGCTCGCAGGGATCGCCGTTGGGGCGATCACGCTCTCGTTGCCCGAGCGGCAATTGCGACCGATGGTCGGCGGCATCATTCTGGTGATGCTGTGCCTCTACCTGTGGCGCCGCTACCGGAGCGAGGTCATCCCAGCAGCGCATCCGATGCCGTACGGGATCGCGGCTGGCTTTTCGACGACGGTGGCAAACGCGGCCGGGCCGGTGATGAGCTTGTACCTGCTCTCGATGCGGTTGCCGAAGGAAGACTTTGTGGCGACGGGGGCATGGTTCTTCTTCTTCATCAACCTGGTGAAGGTTCCGATCTACCTGTATCAAGGGATCATTACAGGCCCATCGCTTTGGTTTGGCCTCTACGTGTCGCCTGCCGTTCTGGCGGGGGCGATTGTGGGCCGCTGGCTGATCCACCGAATTCCGGGGGCGGTATTCGAGTGGAGCGTGATTGGCCTGACGGCGATATCGACGATCCTGCTGTTGCGCTAGCTTAGGCGAACAGGTCCGTCACAATCTTGCCCTTCACGAGTTCTCTGGGCTGATTCAGATGGTTGCGGATCTCCATTTCGGGGTCGATACCGAGGGCGTAGTAGATCGTGGCGAGCAGGTCGTTGGGGTGGACCGGCTTCTCTTTGGGGCTAGAGGCAGTGGCGTCCGATTCGCCGTACTGGACGCCGCGGCCGATGCCAGCACCGGCGATGATCGAGCTGTAGCAGTAGGGCCAGTGGTCACGACCGTCGGGGCTGTTGACGTTGCCAGATGTGGACAGGCCCATGCGGGGGCTGCGGCCGAATTCGCCGACGGCGACGACCAGAGTCTCTTTGAGGAGGCCACGTTCATCCATGTCGGTGAGGAGAGCCGAGAGGGCCCGATCGAGCTTGGGGCAGTGCAGATTCTTGAGGGGACCGAAGTTGGCGGCGTGGGTGTCCCAGGCCGTCTTCTCTGGATCGCCGTTGGCGACCGAGGGCCAGTTGACCTGGACGAAGCGGGTGCCAGCCTCGATCAGGCGGCGGGCCATGAGGACGCTCTGGCCAAAGGTGTGCTGGCCATAGCGTTCACGCATTGCTTGAGATTCCTTAGATAAGTCCATGGCATCACGGGCTTTACCACTCAGAACCAGATCATAAGCCTTGCCATAGTATTCGTCGACGGCTGACGCGTTGAGCGCCTTTTCGAGATCGGGCATCGAGCCGTTGATGCCCTTGAGCAGCTCGAAGCGATCCTTGAGGCGCTCGGGTGGGATCTCCTTGCGGAGGGAGAGGTCATCGAGGGTGACCTTCTCGGCGGGGTCCTGGTAAAGCCGGTAGGGATCGTAAGCCTTGCCGAGGAAGCCTGCGGCACCGCCCTTGCCGATGATGCCCGATTCCTGGAGGGGACGAGGCAGCTCGATGAAGGGGAGCATGGCGTCCTTAAGCGGCTTGAGCTTGCTGATGTGGCTGCCCGCGGTGGGGAAGTCGGCGGCGTTGGGCGGCTCGAGCTGGCCCGAGGGAGACACCTTGTCGGGCGGATAGCCGGTGAGCATCTGGTAAATGGCGGCGGTGTGATTGAAGAGCCCGTTGGGGGTGTAGCTCATCGAGCGGATGAGCGTGACCTTGTCGAGAGTCTGAGCCATCATCGGCATGTGCTCGCCGATGTGCGTGCCGGTGATCTTGGTCTTGATGGGCTTGAACTCGCCGCGGATGTTCGATGGAGCGTCGGGTTTGGGGTCCCAGATATCGATGTGGCTGGGCCCGCCCTGCAGGAAGATCATGATGACGTTCTTCGCGTTGCCATAGCCTTTGGCGCCGTCATACTTGCCACTGGCGCGAGCGGCCTTTTGACTCAGGAAGAAGCCTGGCAGGTGAAGACCGGCGAGGCCGAGCGAGCCAATGCGCATCAACTCTCGGCGTGTGGGACCTTCACAGGTTTGCGCGGGATGTCCGGGGATATTGAGCATGGTGACTTTCTCCTAGTAGCTGTAAAGGAAACCCTTGCTGTTGAGCAGCGCCCACAGCAGATCTTGAGCACGGGTGGCGCGGGGGCCGCCAGCGAGATACTTCAGGCCGTTGTCTGCTTCCTGCTTCGAAGGCATTCGAGACAAGGAGGCCAAATAGAGCTCTTCGATAATCGCCGCGTCGTTCTTGCCGGCGAGGATCATCTTGGCGACGCGGCCCTTGGGGTCGGCGACAGCGTCTGAAATCGTGGTGCCATTGACGAGGTTGAGAGCTTGCGGGAGGCTGAAGTCGGCACGGCGCTCGCATTCACAAGCGGACTCGCGATTGGGCCGGCCAAAGAGATCGAGGAAGCCGTCGCGACCGACGTGAGGGTCGGGAAGCTGAGCCGCGCTGGTTTCTTCGGGCACTTCGGGGAAGTTGGGCCGGGCACCAGCGGCGAGTGTGACGGCGTCCATGAGTTGCTCGGAACTCAAGCGGCGCGGCATGGCGCGAGAGAAGTTCGTGGCATCGTTCGCGTTCCACTCGTTGGCGACGAAGCTGGTCTGGTAGACGCGCGAATTGACGATGGTGCGCATGAGGTGCTGCAAATCAAAGTTGTGATCGGTGAAATCCCTGGTGAGAGCATCGAGCAACTGAGGGTTGACCGGGGGATTGGAGGCGCGGATGTCGTCGACGGGGTCGATGATGCCGACACCAAAGAAGTAACTCCAAACACGGTTGGCGATGGCCTTGGCGAAGAAGGGATTTTCTTTGGAGACCAGCCAATCAGCGAGTGCGTCGCGGCGGCGCTGGTCATTGGGGATAGCAACAGGCTTGGCCGAGGCGATGAGGAACTCAGGGGCAACGACGCGGCTATCCTTGGGGTGCTTCATTTCGTAGTCGGCACGCTGGTCGTAGACGATCTCTTCACCCACTTCATAGCCCGGGCGAAGGCCGACAGCGGAGAAGAAGGCGGACATCTGGTAGTACTGATTCTGGGTCCACTTCTCGAAGGGGTGATCGTGGCATTGGGCACAAACCATGCGCACGCCGAGGAAGACCTGAGTGGTCTTCTCCATGGTGGGCTTGGGTTCGCGTGTAGTGCGGTAGTAATTGGCGGCCGGGTCGTCGTAGCTCGAGCCTCGGCTAGTGAGCAGTTCGCGGACCATCTTGTCGTAGGGCTTGTTGGCCACAATCGAAGAGTGGATCCACTCGCGGAAGCCGTAGGTGCCCTTTTCGCCGAGGAACTTACGGCTCGACTGGAGCAGGTCGCCCCACTTCACGGTCCAATGGTCAGCAAAGGCGGGGCTTGCGATGAGCTTGTCGACCTGGCGAGTGCGCTTGAGGCGCTGCGGCGTTGCGTCGGCGAGGAAGGCGCGGACCTGTTCGGGAGTGGGCAATGCGCCGGTGAGATCGAGTGTGACGCGACGCAGGAAGATGGCGTCATCGACAACGGCAGAGGGTTGCAGCTTGAGCTTCTTGAGCTTGGCATCGACGGTTTGATCGATGTAGCTGTACTGAGGCAGCGGCTTGAAGACGAAGCCTTCTTTGGGGTTGAGGATCGTGACGGGGATGGTTGAGAACTTGCCTTGGTAGCGAACAAGCAGAGTAGCTTCGCCGATGCGCTGGCCGTCGATGCGTGCGCTTACATTGACCTTGGCAACATCGGGAACGTTCGATTCGATGGTGGCCTCTTTGGTGACATCGCGAGACTGGCCGTCGGCAAAACGGGCCATCACTTTGACCTGAGCGGATTCGGCGGGCTTCGGCATGGCGAGTTCTTTCGGTTCGACTTCAAGAGCAACCACCGCGTCTTTGGCAGGGTCGCCGTAGGGAACACCTTGAGCGATCCAGTTGTAGATCGTTTTGTAGTAGCTGGAGGTCTGTTCAAAGCGCAGGCCACCGCCGTGGGCGACGCGCATGACGGGCTTTGCGAGCATCAGACTCTGGGCGGGTTCGCTGCGATTGAAACGGCGGCCAGAGAGATCGTAGAGCAGGGCCTGGTAGTCGAATTGAGGATCGTAGCCACGCAGGGAGAGCTTGAAGCCGTTCTTGCCTTTGGCCGCGCCATGGCAGGGCCCAGAGGTACAACCGGTCTTGTTGAGGATCGGCGCGACATCACGAAGGAAGGTCACCGGTTCTGCGGCGTTGAGGATGAAGGGAAGGCTAGCGAGCAGAAGAAGTCGCATCGGACTTGGTCTCCAGTTCTGGGATGTCGAGCCGCAGGAGCGGCGAAACAATATCGAGGTTGCCGGGCAGGCGTCCCGAAACACCAATGTTGTAGGGGCCGGGTAATGAATTCTTGGAGGTGGTGACGAGGAAGGTACCTGTAGAGCGATCTTTCTTGTCGACCTCCATTTCGATGATGCGTGTGCCGCCGAGATTGGGCAGGGTGACATCCACGGTGTCGGGGAAGTTCATCATGCCCGCGTTGGACTTGAAGCGCCAGCGGAAGCGGTACTCGATGCCGGCTTCTTTCTTGTCGGATTGAATGAGTTCGAGTTCGAGGCTGGCTGGCAATGGATCAGTCAGGGACGTGGGAAGGCGGTAGCCAAGGTAGCGGCCATTGAGGGCGCGCTGGCGATCGACGACACCTTGCGAGGTGGCGCCGTTGACAGCGATGAGGTAGCCGAGCCCAACGGCTTCGCGCTGAATTCCCTGCCCTGTGGCTTCAAAGCGAAGCTCGGTCGGCGGGAGTTTGAGATCCTTCCTGGCAGTGAGCGAAAGTGTGGCGCGGCGGTTCATGAACTTGATGAGAGGGTCGGGAATCTCGGCGGCAACATCGCCTCCGGCGACTGTGATGCCCTGCGGCAAACCGATCGGGCTGACTTTGAGCGGGCCCATATAGCCGCGGCGCTCGACATCGACGAGAACGATGGCAGTGCCACCGGCGGGGATGTTGAGATAGGGCGTGGTGATGGTGGGCTTGATGTCGTGAGCGGCACGGCGCAGGTTGAGGCGATAGGCGTAGTGCGCGCCACCGCGCTGCGCGAGGTCTTCGACGTGGATCTTGAGCTTCTGGACGCCTTCTGGAACGTCGAACAGAAGAATGGGATCGCCCAGGGTGCGGCTGGAGACTTGAACGGCAGCAACGTCTACGGGTAAAGGACCGTCACCAGCAGAGGCCAGTTTCTTGCCTGACTCGTCAGAGATCGTGATGAGGCCGGTGAGCTTCGAAGTACCAAGTTCGCGGGCTTCAAGCTCGAACATGAGCGATTCCCCTGGCGTGACATCGAGCGAGTAACTGTCGACTTCGCCGGGCTTGTCGAGGCGGCCATTGATGGTGACGGGTAGCGTGATCGGGCTGGTGATGGGTTCGCGGAGTTCGGGATCGTCCCCAAGGGCGAAACGAAGTGGGAGCGTGTTGGCCTCGGGGAGATTGATGAATGTCTGGTTGAGAGCCTGTACCGTGGACTTGCCGAGGCTGACTTGCACCGGCTCGTTACGGCGGCCACCGAGGGGGAAGACTTCAGTGGCGTAAGCGTAAGTGCCAGTTTTGAAGCGATAGAAGTCCTGCATCTGCGAGGAGTAGCGGGCGTCGAAGAGTTCAACGTAGATGACACCTTCTTTGGCAAAAGTGAGCTCAAGACGAGGGTCGAGACTCAAGAGGGGATCATCTTCGCTGCGGGCGATGCGCTTGCCGCTCGAGTCATAGACCTGGATGACAGGATCGAGCGCGGAGCCAGCGCGGCGAGCTTCCACCTCAAAGACACGGCGCTCGCCGGCTTTGACGGGGATGCGGTAGACGTCGCGCTCGGGACCGATGAGGCGGCCATTGACGGTGATGGAGGAACCGGGAAGAGACTGTGCTTTCTCGATCGAGTCATTCTGATGGGGCAAGGAGCCGGGACGAGATTCTTCTTCGACCATCTCGGGGAAGTTGCCGACGTTGAACAGCAGGATGTTCGAGATGCCGTGGATCGACTTCACACGAATCGGGTACGTGCCGACGGACCATTCTTTGGTGGGCTCGACGAGATAGGTGACAGTACCGGGTTTGCTTGCATTGAGCGGAGTGAAGTTAGCAGGGAGAGCGGATTCGATTTGAGGTCCGTCGGCGAGGTCTTTGCCGACGATCGTGAGCTCGAAGGGGCGGCCCTTTTGCGCACCACGAGGTTGCAGCTCAGTAATGGTGGGCGGAGCAGCGTAGAGCGCGAGGGCGAGCGTGAGGAGGGCGAATCTCATTGGCCACCTGCTTTCGATTCTGCTTTGGTCTCGAGTGGGACTGGGACGAACTGGCCGATGAGTTTGCCGTCTGACGTCGAGTAGATGCGGACCTTGCCATCAAAGCCCCCCGTAGCCAGGAGCTTGCTATCGGGGGAGAAGGCGAGGGTGTAGATGCCGGCCTCATGGCCGGAACAACTGAGTGCGAGCTTACCCGATTCTGCGTCGTAGAGATTGACCACCGGAGCACCGCCGGCGATGGCGATGAGCTTTGCGTCTGGAGACCAATCGAGTGCAGCGATCGGCCCTTGCTGGCGCTCGATGCGGCGGACGAGAGTTGTGTCGTCAGCAATCTTCATGTTGCGGGCGCGATCGAGGAGGTAGACGTAGGGGTAGCGATCTTCACCGCCGATGACGATGATGTCCTTCATGGGGTGGCGGGCGACGGCGTAGAGCTCGGTCTTGAGCAGGTTCGCGTTTTCGAGGAAGGCACCGGATGAGGAGTCGTTGATCTTGGCGGCGCGATCGCGGCTGACGGAGACGAAGCGCTTGCCGTCGACGCCGAAGATGGTGGCGAGGACCCAGTCCTCGTGGTTGCCGATCTTGTAAAGTTCTTTGCCGGTGGCGGAGTCGAACATATGAACGGTGTTGTCGGCGGCACCGACAACGATGCGGGAGCCGTCGGGAGAGAGCGATGCGCCGAAGAGGGTGTCGTTGGTGAGGGTGGCGCTGCGAAGGAGTTTGGCTTCGTTTGGATCCCAGATCTGGACTTCGCCGAAGCGGGCGGGCGTGCCGCCACCAGCGACGAGAAGCTTGCCGTCACGGGAGTAAGCGAGAGACAGGATGCGTTCGGCCTTGCCCATCAGGCGTTTGGGTTCGTTTTTGCCGTCGATCGAATGGATGAGGATCTCGCGGTTGCCCGAGACGGCGATCGATTTGCCGTCGGGTGAGAAGCGAAGGCTGTTGATGACTGGGGGCTGGAGGTAAACGATGGGCTTTGTGGAGGTGGTTGGAGCCGGGGTGTCGTCTTTGGCGCCGGCCTTGACCCAATCGCGGAAGATCTTGATTTCGGCTTCGGCAAGAGCGGGACGCGCCAGCGGCATGCGGGGCTGCGCCAAGCCGACGAGGTATTGAATTGTTAGGCTCTCGTCGGCGTTGCCTGGAACGAAGGCCGGACCCTTGCGGCCGCCCTTCATGGCGGCAGAGTAAGTGGTGAGGTCGAGGCCAGCGGACATCATGGAGGGCTGGTGACAACCGGTGCAATGTTTGGAAAGTAGGGGTTGGACGTCATTGTGGAAAGACGGGGCCGCAGCGAGCAGTAGTAGACTACCGAGAATCATTGTGGGCTGACTGGATTATTTCACATTTTTAAGATTTGGAGACGCAAAAAGGCGGCCCTTGTGGGGCCGCCCTGTTGCCAACCTCGGATGAGGTGGAAAACTACTTCACTTCGACGGTTGCGCCGGCTTCGGTGAACTTCTTCTTCATCGATTCGGCTTCGTCCTTGGTCACGCCTTCCTTGATGGTCTTGGGGGCGCCGTCGACGAGGTCCTTGGCTTCCTTCAGACCGAGCGAGGTGAGTTCGCGCACGACCTTGATGACGTTGATCTTGTTTGCGCCGGCGCCGGTGAGGACGACGGTGAATTCCGTCTTCTCTTCAGCGGCCGGGGCGGCAGCGCCACCCGCAGCAGGAGCGGCAACGGCCACAGCGGCAGCAGCCGCCGATACGCCGAGCTTTTCCTCGAGCATTTTCACGAGTTGAGAAGCCTCAAGAAGGGTGAGGCCCTGGATTTGTTCCGCAATTGCGTTGATGTCAGCCATTTTGATCTACTCCGATTGAAATTTTCTATTACTGATTGAACTTGTTTTCTTTGACGCCTTGGTCGACGACCACTGCCAGGTTGCGGCCCACACCATTCATGGCGGTGACCAAACGCTGAGCTGGCGCATTGATGAGGTAAAGCAGTTTTGCCAGAACCTCTTCACGCGCGGGCAAATTGGCAAGATCGTTGATGGAAGCAACTTCCACGACCCGCCCCTCGACAAAGCCAGCCTTGAAGGTAAAGGTGGGATTTGTCTTGGCGTAAGCGACGAGAGCCTTGGCGAGGGCGACGGGGTCACCGCTCGTGTAAGCAATCGAATTCATACCCTTCAAGCCGGTGACGGCGGGAGCGATGGCGAGGCCTTCGCTTGCCTTCTCGGCGAGGGTGTTTTTGACGACCTTGTAGCGGCCACCGGCACCGCGAATGGTCTTACGAAGTTCGTAATCCTGAGCGACTGTGAGCTTTTCGAAGCCGGTCACGAACACGTTGGGCGACTCGACGAGTGCCTTCTTGATGGCTTCGAAATCTTGTTGCTTGTCGGCTTTATTCTTCATGAGTCAGATCCTTAAACCGCGATAGCCAGTTTGGAAGAAAGTTCGGAGACATCAATGGAGATGCCAGGTCCCATCGTAGAGCACAGGGTTGCGCTCTTGACGTACTTTCCTTTGGCGGCGGAGGGTTTCGCACGAAGGACAGCGGAGATGAGGCTTTCGGCGTTTTCGACCAGTTTGGTGGTTTCAAACTGGATTTTGCCGACAGGTGCGTGGACAACGCCGGTCTTATCGACACGGAATTCCACCTTACCTGCTTTGACTTCATTGACCGCGGTCGCGACGTCCGTGGTGACCGTACCCGTTTTGGGGTTCGGCATGAGACCACGCGGGCCAAGCACCTTGCCGAGACGCGCCATGGAGCGCATCATGTCGGGGGTGGCAATCACCGCATCGTAGTCGAGCCAGTTCTCTTTGATGATCTTTTCGATGATCTCATCGCCACCGAAGAAGTCCGCACCGGCCGCTTCGGCCTCACGCACTTTCTCGCCGGAGGCGATGACGAGAACCTTTTTGGATTTTCCGAGGCCGTTGGGGAGGACGACCGTGCCACGGACCATTTGGTCCGCGTGCTTGGGGTCGACGCCAAGGCGCATGTGAACTTCAACGGTTTCGTTGAATTTGGTGAATTTGATCTTTTGAGCGAGGCCAACGGCTTCGGACACGGAATAATTCCGTGCTTCCACCTGCTTGGCAGCGGCCAAGTATTTTTTTCCCTGTTTTTGAGCCATGATTCGTTTTAATTCGAACGGTTTACTACTGATACTGCACTACAGAAACTGCACTTTGAGGGTGCAGCAAAATTGACGATGAGCGCGGGCCTCACCAGGAGGAAACAACTCTGAATGGTCCAAACGGCTTCGAGCCCGATACAGCAGCCTTTAGCCTCCCAAACGGAGGGATACCGAAACTATGATTATAACAATTTGTTGCAGGATTGCAAATCGGGGTGATGGATCAGGCGGCGTAGAGTTCGGGAGCGGGGTGAATTGGGTTCGTTATTTCGTTCTGGAGTTTGAGGCCGTGGTGGACTGCAAGTCCTAGAAACAAAGCGTCTTCCTGGACGAGTTCGTGCCTTCTGAGTTTGGCAGTGGGGAGGGCTGGGGAGATGTTTTCGTCGAGCTCGACATCTTTGAGCTCGGCGTGGATTTCGACAGCGGCGAAGCGGTCGACCTGGAGTTGGGAGAGTTGCTTGAAGGCTTTGAGGGCGCGGCGCTCGAAGGTGGCGCCTTGTTTGATGAGTCGTTCCATTTGAAGGAAGAGGTTGTGGTTGTCAGGGTTCTGCTGCCAGCGGGCCTGGGCTTCGACTTCGAAGCGCTGGGCTCTGAGGGCCTGGAAGGTCGAGTAAGCGTATTGCTCGAAGACGACTTCTTCAGCGGGGCCGAAGGGGACGATTTGCTGGAAAAGCTGTTCGCGGAGGGCTTTGTATTGGGTTTGCTCTTGCGGGTTGGCGGCGAAGAGGGCGTCGGCCGAGGCGTTGAGGCCGTGGCGGAGAGAGTTCTTCGCGGATTGCTGTTTGCCTTGTTCGGTACGGGGGCCGGTGGACTTGAGGGCGTTGCGGCGGTTGGCGAGAATTTGTTCTTTGGTGGTCATGGGGGCTGTATCCTTTTTGCGTGAAATGTGGGGAATTGCTTCCGGGTTCAGGATACAGGATCGGGTTGAGAGTTCGAGAGAGGTTATTTCTGTTATGTTATTGATTTTGATTGAGAACTAAATTTTAGAATTTCTGTGAACGCGATTTTTGTATATTTTCTTTTTGCGGGAAATGATCGTTGCTTTTAGACGAGTTCGAGGCGGATCTCAAGGCCTACGGCTGTGGCTGCTTTCTGTAAGGTGCTGAGGGTGACGGCGTCATTGTTGGGATCGAGAAGGCGATTCAGGGCGGCGCGGCTGGTGTGCATGCGCTTCGCCATTTCGGCTTTGGAGAGGCTTTGGTCTTTCATGGCGGCTTCGAGCTGGCGGGCAAGGACGCGCTTGATGGCAGTTGAGGTGGTCTTGTTATAGATGCCTTCCTCGTGCAGCCAGCTATCGAATGAAGATCCAATGTTTTGCTTTTTCATGTCAGGCTTCCCCTTTTTCTCTTGAGCGCCAAGTCGATATCCTGCTTAGGTGTTTTTTGCGTCTTCTTGACAAAGGCATGGAGGAGGATCATCTGATCCTCTTCAACAGAAAAAAGAACGCGAGCTATGCGGCCCTGAGACAAATCGCTTCTCACTTCCCAAGGGCTTGACCGAGCGATCGCACGAGAGGCATACCGATCGGCCACGAGAACTCAACATCCTTGATATCTTCTCCGATGATCTTTCGATCCTGAATATCGAGAGACTTGAGCCACTCCCTGACTGGTTCTCCTCCGCGGTCAGAGCGAAAAAAGCGCGCCGGTAAACGTTTTAGCTCCACGACTCAGCCCAAGAGTATCTTTTTTGATACAGCTTGTCAAACGGCGATCATGGAGTGCGGTTGCTGGGGAGCAGATCCACGTGCGGTCGTCGGCGATTTAGAGAAATTGCAGGTGACGTTACACTTGGCACACTCGAATTAATCTCGTCGCACGGTAAGCTAGATGTCTGATGGCAGACGACTATGGCCAGCTCGAACGGGCGCTTTCGGAGTTGATTGGGCGGCAGTTGACGGCTGTGGTCTTCATACACGACTACCTGCAGTTCACTTTTGATGGCCCATGCTTGACTGCGATAATTGTGCCTACAGTTGAGCTCGAAGACTTGGTGCTGGCGAGGGGGCAACAAGGCTACTGTGATGCCCTTTGCGCGCAGATCGGCGTGACCGTCTGCAAGATTGGAATGGACGGTCAACTTCTAGAAATCGGGTTCTCGAACGGAGCGATCCTGCGATTTTCTCTTGCGGATTCAGACTACACAGGCCCGGAGGCCATCAACTATCAGGCCGAAGACGGAGGCTTGTTAGTTGCGTGAACTTTGCTTCGGTTGGTACGTCTCCTTGAGACAAGCTCTGAAGAAGGACCTCAAGGCCGCTGGCTTTGGCTGCCATTGGCAAGGCGTTTCAGCGTGAGTGATTTAGCTGTTCGCTGACGGGCTCATTTGGCGGTGGAGCGTGAAACAGCGGCGATGAAGTTGGCGACGAGGCTTTGGATTTCGGCGGGTGGGAGGTTGTAGCGGGCGTTCGAGTCGGGGAGGCCGAGGTTGCCGCTGATGACGAAGGCGCGGAAGCCGGCTTTGGCTAGATTGATGGCCTGGGCAATGGTGAGGCCACCGACGACTTGCACTGGGACGGATTTGCCGACCTTGGCGAAGACGGCGAGAGCGGCCTCGCTGAGGGAATCGGTTTCGAGCAGTTTGGGATTGGCGCGGCGGGCGTCGGATTGGAGATGGATGCCGACCGCGTCGACGCCGGCTTCCACCATTTGGAGGGCGAACTCGGCAGCTTTCGCGGCAGGGCCCTGATGAGGGATCAAAATGTCGGCCGAGACCAAGCGCGGGGTTGCGGGATCCGTGCGGCGGAATTCGTCGCGGATGGCGCAGATCGACTTGGCCGTGTCGACGCCCGCCAGGGCGAGGAAGTCGATGATGTTGGCGCCGCCGGAGAAGACGGCTCGAGCTTCACCTGCGCCCCCATCCATGGTTTTCATATCGGCGAGGAGGATCGCATTGGGGAAGCGTTTGCGAAAGGCGGGGACGACGTTCGCCACACCCTGCGTCTTGAGCAGAGGGGTACCCATTTCAACGATGTCGACACCGGCTGCGAGAGAGGCGGCAGCGACAGAGAGACCAAGGTCGGTCGTACTGACGTCGACAGAGATCTGGAAGGAGAGGCGGGAATGGAAGCGTTCGACGAGAAGCGCGGAGGGCGTCTTCGTGGACTGAGCCCAAGCGGGGGCGGCTGCGAGGGTGGCGAGGGCAAGGCGGCGGGTGGGGTGGTTTGAGGTTTGGTTGGGATGCATGGGTGTAGATCTTGGAGAGAGCATTGCGCTGCGATTACTATAAGGCGACTTCTCTTTCGCTTAGCTTAAAAATCGCCGGAGCTTGGACGCTAGTATGGCTGAATTCGTGGTTTCGCACTCCCACACAACAAGGACTTGCCAGCCAAGTTTCTTGAGTGCTCGGAGATTAGCGGAGTCGCGGTTCTTGTTTCGTGTTAGTTTGGGCAACCAATAGTCCGTGCGTGAAGTTGGGATGCGGCCGTCAAGGCAGTTCAAGTGAAGGTGCCAGAAGCAGCCATGTACCAAGATAATCTTGTTGTGGCGGGGAAGGACAATGTCGGGCTTACCGGGATGGTCTTTGACATGGAGCCGGAACCGAAAGCCCATTTGGAAGATAACCTTTCGGACCAGGATCTCTGGCTTGGTGTCTGTAGACCGGATGCGGCTCATATTGGCCGAGCGCCGAGATGAAGAGAGTTTATCCACGTGGAAGACTACTGGTCAAATGAGGCCAAGAGCGCTCGATCTGATTCGGTCTCTGGATGGATGGAAATAAACTCATCATCGGAACAATATGGCAAGCCAAGTTGCTGGATGAGAGCCCTGTCGTTTCTACCCCAAAGTACGTAAATGCTGGCTCGGGCGAGGATGTCTCTGGCCCCACCATTCTTGCGCAGGCGCTTGAGACTGTCCTTCTGCTGACCGAGCCCCTCAACGAGCCACCGCGAAATAGGGCGGCGTTGCACGAGCCTAAAAAGTTGGGCAATTCGTTCGGTGCCGCCATTGGGGGATGAAATCGCAGCCAATGTAGTCTCATCAATTGTTGTCCAAAAATTTCGCTCATAAGTTGCGGCGTTGAACAGCCAATGGATCGACCTTTTGCCAGCTGAGGATAGAGTGCTTTTGCGATCCCGATTCATTCCCGGATTTAGCAGCTGTTCACGAATCACCACGATCCCAAGGTTGAAGGTAGCGTCTTCTTCGGAACATGACAACAGGATGCAGGGATGGTTATGGGCTTCGAGTGGAATCGTCCAGTTCTTCCCAATGGTGAACTTGATGTCGGTTTCTATTTCGTCAACAATGAGATCCATGACCTGGCCTTGACCTGACGCCCTAAAATCGTACCAGCGGAAATCATAGGATCTTTCAAGAGGAAAGGAGAGATCAATGAAGAAGAAGCGGTACAGCAATGAAGAGATCGCGCGGATCCTGGAAGCTGGGGCGAGCACGAACAAG
>VFZU01000080.1 GCA_016870995.1 Acidobacteriota bacterium | reverse complement strand
GATGCGCGCCGCAGAGGGGAGCCCCCATGGGGGCTCCCCTCTGCCTCCCTCAATAGAGCCAAATCTGCCAGACTAAGTGTTACCCATGTGACCGGATAGAAGTGTTACCTATGTGCCCGGTCGGACAAGTGCAGCAGACCACCGTCAGCGGCACGATGCTGACAGAAACTTTCAATGCTCTGCCCACAGGCAACCTCAACAACTACTTCTCTCTGATCGGCCAATACAGCAACGGCGCGGTCATCTCCGATCCAAACGCCTGGGGCGGCGCCGGCCAGACCCGCTACATCGCCGTTGGTTCACAAAGCCAAACCACAACCTACAATCTCAATTTCTTCGCTCCCCTCGACTACTTCGGTCTGAGTTGGCAAGCTGGCGACACCAAAAACGAACTCCGCTTTTACAACCAGGGCTCGCTAGTTCAATCCTTCGGCACCGCAACGATCTTCGGCAGCCTGCCCTCAACCTACAACGCCAACCCCAACACCGGCCAGAACGCCCAGGAAAAGTACGCCTTCATCAACTTCTTCGGCACAAAAGGAACGGCCTTCGACCGCATCGAGTTCTACAACAACGGCTTCTCCACCGGCTTTGAAACGGACAACCACACCATCCGCGGAGCCAACAGCCCAACCGTCGAAGCCGAAGCCCCCGAACCCGCCACCTTCGCCCTCGTCGGCGCCGCCGCTCTCGCCATCGCCTACAAGCGCCGTAAGCAGTAACGAACCTCTCTCTCCCACCAAGCCCCTGGCAGCCCGCCCCAAAGCGGTCTCCAGGGGCTTCTTCATTTTTGCGAGCGGGATCAAATCTCCCATCTCTCACGCCACCACCTTCCCCTAGCTCCAATCGGATAAGCTGTAGGTCAAAAATCCGATGGAAAGAATACTTGTTGTAGGCGCAACCGGTCAGCTCGGTTTGGCTTCCATCCACGAGTTACTCGCCCGTGGCCAAAAGGTTCGGGCCCTCATCCGTCAACCCCAATCGGCCAGCACCTTCGAATCCATCGGGGTTGAAACAGCCCTCGGCGATCTGACAGACCCAGCTTCGCTGCGCAACGCCCTCAAGGGCATCTCCCACATCGTCGCCACCGCCAACGCCGCCGTTCCCACCCGCCCATCCGACACCTTCGCGGCCGTCGAACGCGACGGCTACCGTAACCTGATCGAAGCCGCAATCGCAGCAAAAGTGTCCCGCTTCGTTCAAATGTCGGTGCGATTCCCCGCCACGCTCCGCCTCTCTCCCTTCTTCCAGTACAAACGGGAGACAGCGGAGCGTCTTCGCCAGAGCGGGCTCGATCATGTCATCTTCCAGTCCGACATTTTCATGGATCTGGCTTTCTCCATGCTCGGATCTTCTATCCCGCTGCGCGGCAGCCACAATGCCACGATTCTTCGCCCCTTCAACTTCACCCGCAACTTCTTCCAGTCCATCCAGGACAGTATCGAGAAGAAGCGCGTCGCCCGCATCCCCGGCAATGGCATGACTCGCCACGGCTTCATCTGCATTTCTGATGTGGCACAAGCTCTCGCAGCCGCCTCCATTGGCGGGCCCTCTGGCACCTTTGCCTTGGCTGGGTCCGAATCCCTGAGCTTTCTCGAAATCGTCCACCTCTACGAGAAACTCCTCAACCTCCAACTCAAAGTCTCGTCTACCCCCGCCTGGATCTTCCGTTGTATCTCTCTGCTCATGGCGCCATTCAACCCCGCCGGCGCAAACATCATGTGGATGAACTACCTGTCTGCCACTGAATCCACATCAGCCGACCAGGGCACCGCCGCCCAATTCGGCCTCACACTCACAACCGCGGAAACCTTCCTTCTGAAAGAGCTCGCAATCCCAGCGGCACAATCCTGAGCGATCTCGCTCAAGTCTGCAACGCCACCGCGCCCTTCACCCCCGCCGCAGCCGCCCGCGCCGCAGTCGCCACAGCCACCCGCTGCCCATTCAGATGCACCCCGCGGTAGTTGTCATACGCCTCGGCCATCGCCTCCACCGCAATCACCGGCCGCGTCGTCAGATGCCCGTAATTCTGATACGCATCCGAAAACAGACTCACCTCGATAAACCCCGTCGGGTCCGCCAGCGTCACAAACTTCATCGGCCCCCGGCTCGTCGGATGAATCCGGTCCGCCACAATCATCCCCGCCACTCGCACCGTCTTGCCAAAGAACCGCTCCGGCGTCTCCCGTAACTCGGCCGCGCTCACATACCGCGACCAATCGAGCCCCGCCGCATAATACTCCAGCGGATGCATCGTCACCGGAAACCCCAGCAACTCCGCCTCCCACCGCACATTCGCCCCACTGCCCCCAAACTCCAGCTCTTCAGCCACGAACAACACATCCGCCTGCTGCCCATTGCGCACCGACATTCGCGACAGCCGCCAGAACAACCGACCCCGCGTCTCGTTCAACCCATCAAGAGCACCTGTCTTCAGCAAACTCAACCACTCACTTTGCCCCGGCAACGTCCGTCGATAAAAATCCCCCGCATCCCGATACGGCCGCCCCGCCGCAATCCGCTCCACCAGCGCCTCGCTCAATCCCTTCACCTGATTCACCGGCAGCCGGATCGCATCCCCCGCCACCAAAAACTTCTCCGCATCGCTCTGGTTCACACACGGCCCGACAAATCGCGCCCCATTGCGCAATGCCTCGAGCACATACACAATCTGCGCATAGAATCCCCGCCGGCACGTCAACACCGCCGCCAGAAACTCCACCGGGTGCCGCATCTTCAAAAACGCCCCCTCAAACGCCTCCACCGCATACGCCGCCGAATGCGCCTTGTTAAACATGTACCCGGCAAACTCCCGCAGCATCGCCCACACAGCCTCGATCTCATTCTCGCGATGCCCCATGCGCCGCGCACACTCACGAAACTCCTCGCCCATCGCATCGATCCGCCCATGGTCCCGGTTTTTCACCAGCAGCCGCCGCAACGTATCGGCCCGCCCCCAGTTCATCCCCGCAAACCCGTTCGCCACCAGCAGAATGTGCTCCTCATAAACCAGCAGCCCATACGTATTCGCAAGCAGTGGCTCCAGCGACGGATGCACATAGGTCACCGGCTCCAGCCCCTGATGCCGCCGCGCGAACATCGCCTTGCGACCCTCGTTCGCCGCCCCCGGCCGGATCACCGATTCAATCGCCGTCAGGCAATCGATATCCCGGCAGTTCGTCAGCACCAGCAGGTTCACCATGTTCGGGCTTTCGATATGAAACACCCCGCGCGACTCCCCGCGCGAGATCTTCTCCCACGTCACGGCATCCTGCTCATCGACCGGCTCCGGCTCCTGGCCGGTATTCACCCGGATGTTTTCCCGCGCCTCGCGTAACACGCTCAACCCCGCCTGCCCCAGCAGGTCCATCTTCAGTAGCCCCAGTTCCTCCACATCGTCCATCGCATAATGCGTCGTCAGGATGTTCTTCGCACTCCGGAACAACGGCATCCGGTCTGCAATCGCATCCGAACCAATCACCAGCCCGCACGGGTGCATCGTACGGTGCCGCGGAATCCCGTCAAACCGCCCCGCCATCCCCAGAATCGTCTTGTACGGCTCCTCGTTCACCGGCAAATGCGCGCACTCCGGATTCGTCTGCACCGCCATCACCGCATCACCCGAAAAGTACGGAATGTGCTCGGTAAACCGCCGCACCTCCCGCTCCGGAATCCCATACACTTTCGCGATATCCCCGATCGCCGCCCGCCCCTGAAACGTGTTGTAGGCCCCGATCATCGCCACGCGCTCTTCGCCATACTTCTCGAACACATAGCGCACCACCTCCTCGCGCTTGTCCCACGGCAGATCGAGATCGATATCCGCCAGCTTCTGAAACTGCATCCGCTCCCGGTTCAGAAACCGCTCGAAACACAAGTTAAAACGAAACGGGCAAATGTTGCCGATCCCCAGCGTGTAACAAACCAGACTCCCCGCCGCCGACCCCCTGGCCAGCGTCGCAATGCCCCGCCCGTTCGCCCAACGCACAATATCGGCAAAGATCAGAAAGTACTCGGCATACCCGACATCGCCGATGATCCCCAGCTCATGGTTCAACCGCTCCATGCCGTTCGGTGGAATCGCGTCTCCATACCGGTCCCGCATGCCCTGCTCGGCGAGCGACCGCAACTCCTCCATCGCCGGCCGCGCACTCTCATACTTGGGAAACCGGATATCGCCCAACTCGAAATCAAACTGGCACCGCTCCGCCACCGCCCACGTATTCCCGATCGCCTGCTTCAGCTCCCCGACCTCGGCCTCGATATCGATCTGCGTCGGAAAGTGATAATCGCCCGGCCTCTTCTTGCCCGCATGCTCCTGCCCCATCATCGTCAGCGTCCGCATGCTCGACAGCACCTCCCAGCGCAACGCCTCCTCTGCATCCCGCTGGCCATAATGCACGTCGTTGGCGATCACCGTCGCGATCCGCAACCGGCGCGCCGCGTTCAACAACACCCGCGACTGCCGTCGATCCTCCTCATTATGGAAGCTCAACGCAAACGCGAGGTTCCGCCCGTAAATCTCACGAAACAAATCGCAATTCGGATCAGAGTCCACACCCGCCAGGCAAATCAGTCCCCGCGCATGCCGCGCCAGGTCCTCATGGTTTAATCCCTCTTCATCCTGAAACCGTGTGTGCTTTTTCGCCCGGACGCTCAACAGCCGCGACAGATTCCGGTAGCCCTCTTCGTTCTCAACGAGCAGCGTCAACCGGCTCCGATTCGCGAGCGTCACCTCACTCCCAATGACGGGATGAATCCCCGCCGCCCGCGCCGCCTTGTAGAACAAAACGGCTCCACCCAGCGTGTCGGTATCTGTCAGCGCAACGGCCGGCATCCCCGCCGCCACAGCCCGCTGCACCAGCGCCTCCGGCGACAGCGTACTGTCCAGCAAAGAGTAGAAACTATGATTCCGTAGCGCGGCGAACTGCATACCAATTTTGTAGCATATTCGCCTTTTCTTCGCTATCGAAATTTGAGGTTTTTAGAAGTCGACTCGCAGAGCCAACTGACCCTGCCGCGGCGCATTCTGCTGACCCGCGATCCGGCCAAACTGCGCATTGCTCACATTCGCCTGCGGTGCCGAAAACACCGTCCGGTTGAAGGCATTGAACAGCTCCGCCCGGAACTGAACCGTCAAACGGTCCATCAGCTTGATGCGCTTGATCAGTCCGAAGTTCTCGTTGAGGAAGTTCGGGTTGCGCAGGTCCGTATGCGCCCGTGCGCTCGATCCAAACGTCAGCGCTGCCGGCGCGGCAAACGCCGCACGGTTGATCCACAGGTCGCGTGCTGGATCGAAGTTGTCCACCTGTACGCGCCGGTCTGACGACAGCACGTTCGGCCGCAGCACTGAGTTAAACAGCGGCAACGTGTTGTTGGCCGTCAATGTGATCGGCGTCCCCACGGAGTACTGGTGAATGCCTGTAAACGTCCAGCCGCCCAGCACCGGGTTGAGCACACCCTTGAGCGAAGGGATCTGATAGCTATAGCTCAGCGCGAACACGTGCGGCAGATCGGTCGTCGCGATCGCCTTCTCCGCCCGCCGGTTGTAAGTCGTCTGCCCCGCCGGGCCACCACCAGCGAGAATGTCGCTATCGGAAATCGTCTTGGCCCATGTATAAGCCATCTGCACATCGAGGCCACGCCACGAGCGCACCTGCAACTGCGTCTGCAGCGCATGATACGTCGAGCTGCCCGCCGGGTTCGACCGGTTCCAGACACTCTGCATATGCGGATACGGCCGCAGCGCCTGCGCCACAGAACCCGTGAAGCCCTGGAACGGATTCGCAATCCCCGCCGCAACCGCTTCCGGCGAATTGAAGGGCCGTGTCAGCAAACTGCCCAGCCGCAAATTAGCCGGGTCGAGTTCATTCCAGTGCACCAGGCCATTGCCGAGCCGCGTACCCTTCGTGCCCAGATACGTCACTTCGAGATTGATCCGGCTCGCCAGTTCACGCTCGATCGTAAACGACCAATTTTGGAAGTACGGCGGTGCGCCATCACCGCGCAGCATCATCCGCACATCCGCACCATTACCAGCCGAAGGGCTGATCGTCGGCGGTTGTGGGAAGTTCTGCGGAAATCCACCATCCCAGTTAAAGCCCGGCGTCACACCGGCGTCGAGCGTCTGAAACACCGGCTGCGCCACATACCCGACGCTCGATTGCAACGAGTCGCGCAACCCCGCATTCGCGTTGCCCTGCGCGTAGTAAATCCCGTAGCCGCTGCGCAACACGGTCTTGTTGTTCAACGCGTACGCAAGCCCCAACCGCGGCCCGAATGACTTGAAGTTCACATCCGCCAACCGCTGCTGTCCGTTGCGCCCCGGACCATCGCCCAGAAACACCATCGCCCCCGGCCGGAACCCGGCCGCCGGATTCGGTGCTCTCAAATCGAACGTCGACAGGTTGTCGCGATTCTCATAGCGCGGAATAAACACGTCGTAGCGCAACCCATAATTCAACGTCAGCTTGCGCGAGATCTTCCAGTCGTCCTGCGCGTACCCGGCATAGTATTGATAGCGGTTGCGAGGGAAGTAGCTGAACACCTGCAACTGCCCGCGGTTCACACCGCCCAGCAGAAAGCTCGCAATCGCATTGCCCGTATTCGCTGTCCCTGGCAGCGCCGTCTCCAGCGCATTGAACTGGAACCAGCCCATCGTCCGCCACGGGTCGATCCCGTTCGTTTCCATCCAGCGGTAGTCAAATCCAAACTTCAGATTGTGGCTGCCCTTCACCCACGAAAACGACTCGCCCAACTGGATCGCATTGTTGGTCTGAAACACGCGGCTGTTGCAGTTCTGATCGCCCAGCCGTGAGAAGCCCGAAGCGATGAATTCAATACAAGGGAACGTGTTATCCGGCCCCCGGTTCACGCCGGTCAAACCAAGCTTCGTCGGCCAATCCTGATTCAGGCTGTAGGAAGCAATCCGCACCGCCGTCCGCGTATAGCCAACCGTAATGTGGTTCAGCATCGTCGGCGAAAGCACCAGATCGTGGCTCATCCGGAACCAGTTGTTCCGGCTCCCCGTTTCCCGGTTCGGCGTCGTCGGGCCGGGCACCAATTCGGCGTCTTTGATCTTGTTCAGATCGTTGTAGTAGTAGCCCGAAATCCGGTTGTTGGTTGAGAAGTTGTGATCCAGCTTCACATTGATCTGGTTGGAATCCGTCTGCCCGCGACCAATCGAAAGGAAGTTGTTGAAGATCGAGTTGTTGTCTGGCGTTGGCAGCAACGGCAGAATATTCCGCGATACCGCACTGAAGCGGCTCGCTGGAATCCGGTTATCCGGAAACTGAGCGCGCGTAATCCCGGTCGCAGTGCTTCGGTTCGTCGCAGGATCGAAGACGCGATTCGCCCGCGAGAAATCGCCCTGGCGAAAGTCGGTCGGAATCAAACTCTGCAACGTATTCGGCGAACCCTGACGGAACCGGTACCCGCTGTACACCACAAAAAAGAACGTCTTGTTCTTCATGATCGGCCCGCCCATCGTCGCGCCAAACTCATTCTGCCGGTTCACCTGCCGCGTCCGCTGAAAGAACCCACGCGCATCCAGCTTGTCGTTCCGCAGATAGTTGAACACGGACCCGTGAAACTCATTCGCGCCCGACCGCGTCGTGAACAACTGCACGCCGCCACCCGTCCGGCCATACTCGGCATTGAAATTCGCGCGCACCATCTTGAACTCGCCAATCGTCTCCACCGACGGCCGCGCATTGCCGGCGATGATGCCGCCCGATTCAATCCCGGTCGATGCCACACCATCCAGCAGCACTTCCTTCGCCCGGCTCGGCGAACCCGAGATCTGCGTATTATTCGTATCCCCCGTCACACCCGGTGCGAGGAAAATGAACTGCTCGAGGTTGCGCACATTCCCGCCCACAAACAAAGGCAGGTCCATCAGCTTTGCCCGGCTCACGGTCGTCCCCAGATCTGAAGTCGCCGTCTGCAGCGCGGGAATCTCCCCGGTCACCTCCACGGTCTGCTCTACCTGACCCACCTCAAGCCTCGTTTCCACATTGAGCGTCTGCGCGACGTTCAGTTCAATCCCCTTGCGGATCGACTTGCGAAAGCCCGGCGCCTCCACGGTCAACTCATAGGTCCCGATCGGCAACTGCTGGATGACAAAGTTTCCCGAAGCCGTCGTTGTTGTGCGGTATTCCAGTGCCGTCCCGGTATTGGTGGCCTTCACAGAAGCGGCAGCAACTGCCGCATCCGACGGGTCTGTCACGCGGCCCGTCAAAGTCGCGAGTGTTGTCTGCGCCAATACAGAACTCGCGCAAAGAAGAAGAAGCAAAAACCAGTTCATATAATTACTATTATTTCATTTAATCCTGTTAGGAGAACTACCTAGTTCACCACCTAGTCTTCCCTAAACACGTCGACTGCCAAGGCTGCCTGCGCTACATTCAGAACACAGTATCTATGCGCTTTATCCTGTCTCTGCTGATCTTAAGCACTCTCTCGCCCGCCGCAGTTTCCCGTTTTGAAATCCTCTCGAACGAACCCATCCTCGAAGGCACCTACCGAAGAATCATAGGAAAAGTCCACTTCTCGCTCGACCCCGCATCCCCTGCTAACTCTGCCGTAAACGACCTCAAACTGGCCGGTGCCGTGCAATTCTCAGCTGATTTCTTCCTCCTCTCCCCTGAAAAGAGCAACGGCAAGCTGATCTATCAGGTCGGGAACCGCAGCACGCGAGCCGACCTAAGCGACGGCTTCCTCACCAGCCAGGGCTTCACGATCCTTTGGATGGGCTGGCAATGGGACGTCCCGGAGGGCCGCATGCGCATGGACCTCCCCACGCTGAACAACATCACCGGCAAAGTCCGCAGCAACTTCATCCTTTACAAGCGCTCACCCGATGCCGAACTCGCCGACCGCAATCACCAGTCCTACGAACCCGTTAGCCTCAACAATCCCGCCGACACCATGACCATCCGCGATTCCGCCACCGGCAAACCGCAACAACTCCCCCGAGCCGATTGGCAAATGCTCCCCGGCGGCAAAGTCAGTCTCCAGGGCGGCTTCGTTCCCGGCATGATCTACGAGGTCATCTATGAAGCGAAGAACCCGCGCATCCTCGGCGCTTCCCTCGCCGCGACGCGCGATCTCGTTGCCTACTTCAAGTCCGGCGTGAACCCCGATCTACCCAAGGTCAACCTCGCCTACGCGTGGGGTGTTTCGCAATCGGGCCGCTACCTCCGTCACTTCCTCTACGAAGGCTTCAACGCCTCTGAGCAAGGCGCGAAGGTCTTCGACGCCATCTTCGACGAAGTCGGCGGCGCCGGTCGAGGTAGCTTCAACAATCGCTTCGGCCAGGCTTCTCGCGACGCCGAACAACACTTCAACTTCTTCTATCCCGTCGACATGTTCCCCTTTACAGACGGCCCTGCCACGGACGCCTTCACGAACAAGACAGACTCTCTTCTCGCCCGCGCCGAAGCCGCGAAAACCACACCGCTGATGTTCCACCTGCTCTCGAGTTCGGAATACTACAACCGCGCCGGCTCGCTCATCCACACTGATCCGCAAGGCAAGTTTGACATCGAACCACCCAAGACTTCTCGCATTTATCTCGTCAGTTCCACACCGCACTTTGCCGGCAAGTTTCCTCCCGCCTCGCAGGGCGAAACCGCCGCCCCCCTCAATCCGCTCAGCCGCGCCCCGATCACACGCGCTCTCTTCGCTGCTCTCGACGCCTGGGCCAGCAAAGGTATCGAACCTCCGCCCAGCCAATACCCAAAGCTTGCTGATCAAACGCTTGTCCCTGCCACGCGTGCCGATTGGCCCACAATCCCCAACGTCATCCTCCCGCCGCCAGCCCTCAAGGTTTACCAGTTAGATTTTGCAACCGAGCCGCCCGCAATCGGCCAGCAATACACGACTCTGGTGCCAGCCCTCGATGCAACCGGTCACGATCGCGCCGGCATCCACCATCCCGCCATTGCCGTTCCTCTCGCCACATACACGGGCTGGAACTACCGCCATCCCACCGCGGGCGCACCCACGCAACTCGCCGGCGAATTTGGCGCGGTCTTTCCATTGGCCAAAACAAAAGTTACTCGAAATGTTGTCACGGATTCGCGGCTCTCCATCGCCGAACGCTACCCAACGCGAGAACACTATGTGGGCCTTTTCATTCTCGAAGCACAGAAGTTGATCAAGCAGCGCTTCCTGCTGGCCGCCGACCTCCCCGCCCTCATCGACCAGGCCACCGCCTACTACGACTTCTTCAGCAAGTAAGATAGGGAGCGATGCTCCTACCGCTCTTGTTTGTGCTGATGCAGGACTGGCAACCGCTCGAAGCCTGGAAGCCTACGCCCTTCCCAAAACTCACCGAGCCGCGCATCGAAGGCCGCCGCATCGAACTCCCGCCCGGCGCGCCCATGACCGGCGTGACGGCCAAGCAGTTCGATCTCAAATCCAACTACGAGATCCGCTTCGAAGCTGCCCGCGTGCGTGGCAATGACTTCTTCTGCTCGCTCACGTTCCCATACGGCGACTCCCACGCCACCTGGGTCAATGGTGGCTGGGGCGGTGACATCGTCGGCGTGTCTTCGATCGACAACTGGGACGCCAGCGAAAACGAAACCCGCACCTACTTCACCTTCGAAGAAGGCCGCTTCTATCGTTTCCGCATTCAAGTTACCAATGGTCACATCAAGACCTGGATCGACGACAAGCTGATTGTCGATCTGGCCGTAAATGGACGCACCATCGGGTTACGCCGCGGCATGGGTCTGACCAGGCCTCTCAGCCTGTTCAGCTACAACACCGCGGCAACCATTCGTAATGTGGAGTACCGCTCGCTGCCTAGCCGTTAAGCTTCCAGTTCGGCCGGTACTCGCGACGCAGATAATCGTTCGCTTCGTTGGAATTAGTCACACGACCGCTCGCCCCGTCATAGGTAAGCTTCTTACCCGCGCGATGCGCCACCAGCCCCAGCAGCATCTGCTCAATCATCGTGCCGGCATAGTCGAAGTCGCAATTCGTCTTCGTGCTCGTACCGTTGACGCGATTGTTCAGCTTGCCCTTGCAGGCATCGAGCCACTCCAGCTGAAACACATCCGGGTTGCCAGCGGGACGGCCTGCCACTATGTTTTCGACGTTCGGATTCGGCAGCCCCAGCGCGGCAGGCAAACCGTTCTCGAGCTTCTGCACGTCGGCCCAACCTGTCTTACCCGGCGCGGCACTTGGCATCGCAGTAAAGCCCTTCGGCAGAGCCAGCGGCCCACCACCCGGACGGCGCGGCGGACCTTGCGTCGATTGCCCTACCCCCTGCACCAGCGGCAACAGGTCAGACTGCGCCCGACGCTTGTAGTAAGTCATGTCCCCGTCATCGTTGTTCGGGATGATGACACGCGTGGTGAAGTCCGCGAAGATACTGCCCTTCGTCCCTTCAAAGATTGCCCCATTCCCAACACGCGACAAATCGATGTAGCCCTTCGGTGCGGCGGGCTTCAGCCCACCCTGATACCAAACCACTTCGATCGGTCCGCGCCAGGAGTTCGCGGCATGCGTAAAGTGCGCCTTCAACTTCACCGGGCAAATTTCGGGATGATACTTGTCGCTCACATCCGTATCGATATCGATGGTGCTCGGAGCACCAGCGTCGATCACGTTCCAAACCAGATCCATCGTGTGCGCGCCCATGTCGCCCATCTGGCCCACGCCAAAGTCGCGATACATGTTCCAGAACAGGCAGTTCAAACCATTGGAGCCGCCAAAATACTGGGCACTGTAGGGATGATATGGCGATGGCCCGATCCACTGCTCATAGTGGAGCTCAGCCGGCGGATTCCCTTCTCCCTTGGGATATCCAGGGCGTGGCAATTCCCGCGCATCCCAACTGTGCACACGCACCAGATCCCCAATCGCCCCATCGAGTACCAACTCGCGCAGGCGTTCAAAATTTGGATACGCATGCCGCTGCGTGCCATGCTGCGTCGCCAGCTTCGTGCGCTGCCGCAGATAGTTGGCGCGCACAACGCGCGCTTCTTCAACGCTAATTCCAAGCGGCTTCTCACAGAACACATGCATCCCGCGATTCATCGCCCAGTTCGCGATAAACGCATGATGGTGGTCAGCGGTGCAAATCACCACTGCCTCGACATCCTTCTGATCCATCACCCGCCGCCAATCCCAATGCAACTTCGCCTTGGGGAAGATCTGAGCCGCCTCGCGCGTGCGAATTTCGTTCACGTCGCATAGAGCCACCACATTCTCATTCAGCAGAGAGTTGTAATGAGCGGTCCCACGGCCCCAAACTCCAATCAGGGCAACGTTCAATTTGTTGCTTGGCGCCGTCTGTCCGCGCAGCATGCCGCTCTTGAGGATCGTCAGGCCAGCGGCCGACTGGATCAGTTCTCGTCGTTTCATGTCGACTATCCTATCTGATATGAAGCATCTGCTCCTTAGCACCGTTTTGATTTTGGGCTCCGTCGGCTTGGCCACCGCCCAACAGAAGAAGGCCCCGGCCAGCCCGGCAGCCGAAGCCACCGCAACCATTGACGGCCAGGCCGTTGCGATCAAGTACAACTCGCCCTTCGTCAAGGGCCGCAAGATCTTCGGAGAGCTCGTCCCGTTCGGCAAGGTGTGGCGCGCAGGCGCCAACGCAGCCACCAGCCTGCATACCGAAACCGGTCTCATAATCGGCACACTCGCAGTACCCAAGGGCGACTATACCCTTTACGTGATCCCCGACGAAAAGGAGTGGACCCTCGTCGTCAACAAACAGACCGGCCAGTGGGGCACCGTGTACAGCGAGGCGAATGACCTTGGGCGCACAAAGATGAAAGTTAAGGCCGCCTCCGCTCTGGTGGAATCCTTCAAGATCACCCTCACCGATAAAGCACTCGGCATGGAGTGGGAAAACACCACCGCCACCGTTGCCATCAGAGCAAAGTAGTCTTTGAGCATGGCTCTCCACCTGCCCCGCTGCAGGTGGAGAGCGAGATGCCCTTTGTGGAATCCTACCAACCTTCCCACCTCGTCCAAGTCCAGCAGCTTGACCTTCTTCAGGTCGCTGGTCCGTTTCATCCAACCAAAGGCATTCTCCACCAGCCGCCGATCGCTCAACCCTATGCTGTAGCTCTCATGCCGCGTAGTTCGCCCATCGATAGAGCTCTTACAAGTCTTGATGCTGTGCTCCAACTTGGCCGCCATCAACCGTGGCGCATCCGTGTCGGTTTGGCCATCGGCTAGTCGATCATCAATGCGAGGGACGTTCCTGTCGCCGTCAAGAAAAACGGGAGAATGGACGGCAATGACCTATGCCAGAAATGTCATGAATGAAGCGCTGGAACTGAGTTCTCTTGGAAAATACTCAGAAGCAATTGACTTCTTGAAGTCTGAACTCTATTGGGACTTGAGGCCCGCTGGCCAATTGAGAATCATTGTCCGCTTCCTTTGCGCCACTCTTGAAGCCACGAACAGGAATACCGAAGCAGTCGCGATCATGGAGAAACTAGACTACATGCATTTGGCAGAAGCAAGTGATCTGTTCTTTTTGTGGAAGGCGTATTCCAAGACTAGTAGAGTTGAGCAGGCAAGAGATTACCTCAACAGATGCAGAAGTCTATGCAAAAGTGAGGAGAATCAGGCAATTGAAATACTTCTCGACGACCAAGAATCCTAGCCAAACCAATAAATTGCGGTTTCGACAAAAAATCGGCCCACTCCGACGGAGTGGGCCGATCTTGTTTACGATCGCTTTGAACTAGCTCAAGCGGCTGTGCCAGGGCTTCGCTGCACCCAACGCAGCGTTCACGGCGTTGATGTTCTTGATGCCTTCGGTGTCGAGCCACTTCTGCAGCTCATCGAGACCCTGCTTCGAGTAAACCGGGATGCCTTCCTTCCAGGTGGCGCGGCCGCAAAGCACGCCCGAGAACGGAGTGCCGGCTTCAGAAGCCATCGCCAGGCTCTCGGTGAACTGGGCGTTGCTGACGCCGGCGCTCAAGTAGATGAACGGCAGGTCGGTCACGTCGGCGGCGGCGCGGTAGTGGCCAAGAGCTTCGGCTCGGGTGTAGGCCGATGCGCCCTTGTAGACGCTCGAACCTTCCACGAATTCGGCATTCACCGGAACTTCCACCTTCAGCACGTCCACCTTGTAGCGCGGCTTGGTGAATTCTTCCATGCTCTTCAGCACAACCTGCGGCTTCAGCTTGGCGAACTCAAGGCCCTTCTCGTCGCCGCCATTGTGGTCATAGCCGACGAACTCGAGGAAGAACGGGATTTCCTGGTCTTCGCACTCGCTGCCAATGCGCTCGATGAATGCGTGCTTGATGTCATTGACCTTGGCGGAATCAAACGGGGTGTAGTAGATGAGGATCTTGACGGCATCGGCGCCAAGTTCCTTGATGCGGCGGGCGCTCAGGTCAGGCAGCAAATCAGGCAGACGGCCGGGCTGGGTGTTGTCATAGCCGGACTTTTCATAAGCCAGCAGCAGGCCGGCGTTGGAGGCGCGCGCCTTGGCGGCGGGGAGGCCAAATTCGGTATCGAGAAGGATGGCGCTCGCATGAGGGGTCAACGTCTTGACGACGGCCACCTTGAACTCTTCCATCATCTCCTGTGAGACTTCAGACTGGGCAACGCCCTTGGCAGAGGCCAGGCTCTTGGCCAGGCTGCCGCGCTGGTCCATTGCGGCGGCGGCAATGATGCCAGCCTTGTTGGACAGCTTGTCTAAATGTGCTCTTTTTCCTGCGCTCAAACTCATATGTGTGGGTTCTTTCTTTCTGTTCCTAGTTTAAAAGTCGTTGGCCGGGCGGGTCCAGCGTGCGCGTCGTCGCCAGTAAGCTTGCGCGCGCTCCACATCCCGGAGAATTTGCGCCTTGAGTTCGGAAGGGTTTTCGAACTTGCGTTCCTCTCGGAGCCGGGCACGAAAATCAACTCGAATCCTGGCTGGCGTATCTCCAACCAAAGGCTCCAGCAGATATGTTTCAATGCTCAAATCGCTACCTCCAAACGTGGGACGGTAGCCGATATTGGTGATCGAAGGCCAGGTGCGGCCATCAATCGAATCTTGTGTTTGGGTGACGTAGACGCCCGCTTCGGGAATCACTCGCTCGCCCGCCAGAAGGGGTTTCACATCCAGGTTCAACGTCGGCACGGTTTGCTTGGATCCGACGCCAAAACCGGAAACTACATTTCCTTCGAGGTAAAACTCATAGCCTAGCAAGCGATTGGCTAGCCCCGCTTGGCCCCTCATCAGCAAGTCGCGGATGACAGTGCTCGAAACCAATCTTCCGCGAGTGGTCACAGCCTCGGTGATTTCCACCTCATACCCTAGCTTTGGGGCCAATTCTCTCAGCAATTTCACATCGCCGGTGGCCTTGTTGCCGAAGCGGAAGTTATCTCCCACCAGCACGGCTTTGGCATCCAGCTTGTCGGACAAAATCTTGCGCAGAAATTCGTTGGCTGGCAACGAGCAGAGTTCCTCGTCGAAAGGCAACACCACCACCTGCGCAATCCCGGCCAATCGCATCCGCTCCAGACGTGTCTCAATTGGATCCAGAGATTGCGGAGCCAACTCCGGCTTCAATAGCTTCTTCGGGTGCGGATGAAAAGTCAGTACCGTTGGCTTCAACCAGCGCTCACCAGCCAAAACCCGGCACCGTTCCAGAATCTGCTGATGGCCGACATGCACACCATCGAAATTCCCCACGGCGATCGCACTGGGGCCGAAGTCCTTCGGGAGGTCATTGAGGTTCCAGTAAACCTTCAATTCTTCGCTCACCGGCGTCGCCGCATGAGCTGGCGCGTTGCCAACAGGAATCTCAAGGCCGTCATAGGCGAGGCGCACGTGAGGAGGCAATTGGCTTTCGGTACGTGCATGCGGCAAGTCGTGGCAGATGTGCGTCAGATAAGCCCGTCGTGGCTTCAGCCGTTCAATGTTTTCAAGGCTTCTGGCAACATGCGAATGCGTCGGATGCGGCTTGTAGCGCAACCCGTCGACGAACAAGACATCCAGGCCTTCCAGCAACTTCAGGCTCTCGGCGGGAATCAGATTGTGATCTGTCAAGTAAGCCGCCGCCCCAAATCGGTAGCCCGTCGAGCGGCCGCGTCCATGCTCGAGAGGAATCGGCTGAAACTCCATGCCAGCCACCGTGAAAGGGTCGCGGTCGATCTCGATCATCTCGAGCTTCGGCTTGGTCGATTGCGTCGGCTTGTCCTCAAACGCGTATTGATAAATCCGCTTCACTACCTCGATCACTTCGGCCGTTGCGTAGATCGGGATCGTTTCCTTTTGCCGGTAGTTGAACGGGCGCACGTCATCGAGGCCAAGGATGTGATCGGCATGAGCATGAGTGATCAGGATCGCGTCAATTCGAGGCAGTGCCGCACGCAGCGCCTGCTCGCGAAAATCGGGCCCCGCATCGATCAGCACCACGCGGCCATCGAACTGGACTGCCACACTCGGGCGTAGTCGGCGGTCTCGCGGGTCGGCACTTTGGCAAACACGGCAATAACAACCAATCATCGGCACACCCACACTGGTGCCCGAGCCGAGAACGGTGATCCTTACCGCGGGGTTCAAGACTGGGTTGCCTGCACGTACCGGAAGCGGAGTTCTGTCAGGGAATTCTCAAGCAATCGACGCTCTTCGAGTGTCAGGTTGCCCTTGGTCTTTTCTTCAAGCACGCCCAGCATATCGATCGTATGCTTGGCCCAAACCAAATTGGGCTCAGCCTGCTCCCCTTCGCTACCTGGCATCGCCATCATCCCGAGTTGCACTTGAGCTTGCATGATGATCGAGGCGATAAGGAATTCGAAACTTGCCGGAGGTGGGGTTGTCTCGTTTTCGCTCATATCCCCAAGTGTAGCGAAAGGCAGACGGAAGAGCTAAACTGACGGAAATATGCGCCTCTCCGGTCTTTGGCTTTCCCTACTTTTGGTGTGCTCGCTTAGCGCTCAACAGAAACGCCCGATGTCCTATGCGGACACAGTCAACTGGCGGTCGATCTCAGGGCAGAAGCTTTCTGCCGATGGCAAATACCTAGGCTACGCGCTTTTCCCTCAAGATGCTGACGGCGAAGTGGTGCTTCGCAACCTGGCCACCAACACCGAGATCAAAGAGCCCGCTGGATTACGGCCGCCGCCGCCACCGCCCGATCCCGAGAGAGAAGGTCCGCCCATTCAGCGCACCAGCGTCATTGGCTTCACGCCCGATTCGAAGTTTGCCGCCTTCACGACGTTCCCGAACAAGGGTGTCGCGAAAGGTAAGCCCGGCCTCGTCGTCGCCAACCTCACATCCGGCCAGCTCACTCGCATCGAAAACGTCAAGAGCTATCAGTTACCCGCGGAAGCCACCTCGGTGATCGCCTTCCTGCTCGACGACAAGGACAAAACACTCAAGGTGCATCGCCTAGCCGATGGCGTCCAGAAGTCAATGACCGGCGTTACCGATTTCGCCGCCTCCAAAGACGGCATTAACGTGATCTACGCCACGGGCGAAGGCGTCTTCTCCATGAACACCGCCGATTGGGACGGTACACCGCTCGCGCTCGTCAGCGCCAAAGGCAAATACTCGAAGTTCACCTGGGATGAAAAGCAGGCTCAACTTGCTTTTCTTTCCGCAGACTCGGTGTATCTCTGGGATCGCAAGCCTTCCGCCGCTCGTGCCATGGTCACCACGAAGGTTTCAGACCGCGGCACTTTGAGCTTCTCGCGCGACGGTGCACGGTTGTTCTTCCCCACCGCGCCCGAAAAGCCGGCCGTCAAAAAAGAAGACGGCCCCAAGGTGAACTACGATCTCTGGCACTACAAAGACGAACACATCCAACCGATGCAGAAAGTGCAAGCCGCGCAGGAGCGCAATCGCACTTACCGTGCCGTGCTGCACATTGCCGATGCGAAGGTAGTCCAACTCGCCAGCCCCGATCTGCAGCAAATCATCCCGAACGAAAGCGGACTGTTCGCCTTCGCCAGCGACGACCGCGCCTATCGCATCGAGGAAGATTACAACGACAGCAGTATCAACGACCACTACCTGGTGAACACCTTGACTGGGGAGCGCAAGCTGCTTGGCACCAAGCGCCGGTCGAACTACTCGTGGTCGCCCGACGGGCGCTTCGGCATCCGCTTTGATTCCAAAGACTGGCTCTGCCTCAACGTCGCTTCTGGCAACGAGGTGAACCTCACTACGGGCCTCAATACTGCGTTCTTCAATGAGGATTACGATTCTCCAGGCCAACCCGGCCCCTATGCTTTCCCCACCTGGACCAAAGACGGCAAGGCTGTTCTACTGGCGGATCGCTTCGATATCTGGCAGGTTTCCCCCGATGGCCGCCTCGCCAAGAACCTCACCGATGGCGTGGGCCGCAAGCGCTCCATCCAGTTCCGCGTCGTGCGAACAGAATCTGAAGAGCGCCTCGATGGACTCGACGCGGCAAAGCCTGTGTTGCTCCGCGCCGAGTCGCTCGAATCGCGCGAAACCGGCTTCTTCGTCGATACGGTGGATGGCTCGGCCGACCCCCGCCAGCTGATCTGGTCCGACAAGAGCTATTCCAATCCAGTGCGCGCCAAGCACGCCGATGTATTGCTGCTGACCGCGGGCACCTTCCGGGAGTACCCGGATCTGCTCGTCACCAATGCCGGCATGCAGTCCTTTGCCAAGGTATCCGTCGCGAATCCGCAGATCGCCGGCTTCTACTGGGGTACCTCAGAATTGATGCCCTTCCGCTCCACGGATGGCAAGGCGCTCAAGGCTGCGGTTTACAAGCCGGAAGGCTTCGACCAATCGAAGAAGTACCCGGTGATGGTCTACATCTACGAGCGCCTCAGCCAAAACGTGAACAACTTCGCTGAACCCCGCCCAACGAACTCGATCAACATCCCGATCTATGTCTCCAATGGCTACATCGTGATCACGCCCGACATCGCCTACCGCGAAGGCTACCCCGGCGACAGCGCCATGGCCTGCGTGATCCCCGCAATCCAGAAGCTGATCGAAAAGGGCTACGTTGATGAGAAGCGCATCGCCATCCAGGGCCATAGCTGGGGCGGCTATCAGATCGCTTACATGCTCACTCGCACCAATCTGTTCCGCGCCGCCGAGGCCGGTGCGGTGGTCGTCAACATGTTTAGCGCGTACAACGGCATTCGCTGGGGTCCGGGGCGGCCGCGCCAGTTCCAATATGAGCGCACCCAGAGCCGCATCGGCGGCACGCCCTGGCAGTACCCGATGCGATTCCTCGAAAACTCGCCGCTCTTCCGCATGGAGCAGATTAAGACTCCCGTCCTCACCATGCACAACGACGCCGACGACGCCGTGCCGTGGTATCAGGGCATCGAGTTTTACCTCTCGCTGCGCCGCCTCGGCAAAGAGATCTACCTGTTCAACTACAACGGCGAGCCGCACAACCTCCGCATCCGGGCCAACCAGATGCACTTCGCCCAGCGCATGTTCGAGTTCTTTGAGCACTTTCTCAAAGACGCTCCGAAGCCGGAATGGATGGAGCGAGGCCGGCCGTTTTTCGAACGCGAACCAGTCGGCTCCAGCCGAGTTGCACCGACAGATGAAGATATCTTAAAATGAAGGTTGATTCATAAATCCCTAATTCTCATCCTCACTGCTGGCTGCCTTTATTCGCAGTCACTGATCGTTGGCATTCCGAGCGCAGACATCACCTCGAAGGGAGAATTTGCGCTCGCTCACGAAACCCAGCTCAACCGCTTCCAAAGCGGCAATTATTGGAATAGTTTCACTTTTGCCACCTACGGCATCGGCAAGAACACCGCATTGGCTTCGAGCGCTTATGGGTTCTCCATTCCCGGTTCCGGCAATCGCGCGCTCGGCTTTGGGTTGAAATCGATGATCCCAATCGAAAAGAAGTGGCAGTTCAAATTGACGGGCAGCTTCATGATTCCAGTCAGCTTTGACAACAAGAAAACCGGCTATTGGGTCTAAGGCAATGCCAGCATTCGCGTGCCTCAATCACGCACTCGAATCACTGTCGGCCCCAGCTTTGGCACCCGGCAGATCTTTGGACGACGCGCCTATTCCATCATGGTTGGCGTCGAACAACCACTCACCAAGCGCTGGGGCATTGTCTCAGATTGATTCAGCGGCACCAACGATCTTGGGGCAGCCATCGCCGGCTTGTCCTTCCAACGCGACAAAAGAACACTGATCATTTTCGGATACAAGGTCGCCAACAATGCCCGTAGTGGCCGGCCCGCATTTATGATTGAAGTGGCTCGCACTTTCGGCGGCCATCATTAATCATGCTGCGTAGATTGCTGCTGTTCGCCTTTGCCAAGCCCAATTCGCTGACTTCGATTTATGGCCAAACGCTTACCGAGGTGGTCTACATTCAGGCATTTGCTCTGATCGGCCGGTTCAGGCTGGGTGCGCTGGCAGACGTTGAGCGCCTGGTTGCCCCCTTCGTCGATGGCACTCGCGATAGCCTGGTGAACCTCACGGCCAGCCACTTGAGCGGACATCTTCTGTTTGATGAGTTGCACCGCAAAACAGGGAAAGCAGTTTATCGGCAAAGGCTCGAGGCAGCGGCTGATTGTGCCAACTTTGCGATCTACAACGAGATGAGCGACGGGGTCTTTATGGGCCTGCCGCTGCTGGCTCGAGCAGGGCGTCATGCTCTAGCGCTCGAACACTACCAGCAACTGAGCAAACTGAACTTGAGGGCCGATGGTCTTTGGCGCCACTCACCGCTATGCGACGCAGCCTGGGGCCGAGGCAATGCCTTCCCTGCCCTAGGACTTGCACTGGCTTGCGAATCGATGCCGCAGCTGCGCCCCGATCTTTCTCTTCTGCTCGAAACGCTGCTGCGCTGGCAAACCCCGAATGGGATGTGGCGTCAGGTCATTGATCACCCCACCGCCTATGAAGAGTACAGCGCAACCGCGATGATTGCTTCAGCCATGAAGATCGGCGTGAAGCAACGCTGGCTCAACCGCCGCAAGTTCTCGCCCGCCATCCAGCGTGCCGAAAAGGCCATCTGGTCTCGCACCAGCCCAAGCGGCGAACTCATCGATGTCTGTGAATCGACCGGAAAACAAAAGACTCTTGAGGACTACCTGAAACGCAAGGCGATCCGCGGTCGGGATCCCCGTGGGGGCGCCATGGCACTTTTCCTCTTGTCAAGTTGAATAAACCTTGATAAATTGAACAGGGTTCAATGAACTTGAGTAATCGAAGAGCCGAATACCGCGAAAACCTGCGCGAAGACATCCTCGACGCAGCGCGTCAGCTTTTCCTGGTCCACGGCTTTGAGGATACCTCCATCCGCAGCATTGCCAGCAAAGTTGGGGCCTCCCCTGGCGTCCTGTACCACTACTTTGAAGACAAGCAACATATCATGGCGGTGCTGGTTCGGGAGACCTTTTCTCGGCTCAGCGCCCGGCTTGAGGCCATCCGGGCTGATAACGACACTGCCCAGGCGAGGATGCGGCGAGGCTTAAGAGCTTACATTGAATTTGGCTTGGAATTTCCTCATCACTATACACTTATATTCGTAAAGCCGAATACAATCGAAGGCAATGAAAGAATCTATGCCGCCTTTATGGAAGACGGGATGAAGACCTTCGGATGCCTTCGCTCCATTTCGGCCGAAATCGTCGCTGGCGGCTTCGCTCGCGAGCAACTCGTAGACGCGGAAGAGTTGGCGCAGAGCCTCTGGGTCTCCATCCACGGGCTTGTATCCACTCAGATCTCGATCAAGACTTTCCCGTGGATTGAGCGGATGAGGCTCATCGACCGCCAAATCGACATCCTAATGCACGGGGTATTGAGACATTAGGCCATTTTTTTTGCACCTTGATTGAACACTGTTTAATCTTTAGACGTAAGTTCAACTATGAAAGGAAAAGTATGAGATTCATAGCCTGGCAAATGCTGACAGGAGACAAGGCCAAATACCTTGGCCTGATCTTTGCAATCGCCTTTTCTACGTTCCTCATGTCGCACCAGGTTTCGATCTTCTGCGGATTGATGAACCGGACGGCGGCGCAAATCGACGACATTGTGGACGCCAAGATTTGGGTGATGGACGCCAAAACCCAATACCTCGACGAAGTGAAGGCGCTGACCGATCAGGATCTGTTTCGGATCCGTGGCGTTGAAGGTGTCGAATGGGCGGTGCCGCTCTTCAAGGGAACCTCGCGCGCCAAGGCACCGGATGGCCGCTTCCGAGGCATCATCCTGATGGGCCTGGACGACGCCTCCCTCATCGGTATGCCGCGCCGCATCATCAAGGGCAATATCGATGCCCTGCAGGAGCCGGAGACCATTGCCATCGATCAGGTTGGCTACAAGTTCTTCTTCCCTAATGAACCCGTCACCATTCACCGTACCCTCGACCTCAACGACCACACCGTGCGCATTGTGGCAGTCGTCGATTCAAATGCCCCCTTCGTAAATCTGCCGGTCTTCTACACGCGCTACTCGCAAGCCATCTCGTTTGTAGGCCGCGAGCGCAACCAGATGTCGTTTGTACTTGCCAAAGCGAAGCAGGGCATCGCCGACGCCGAACTGAATCGCAGAATCACTGCGGCAACGGGCTTGAAATCACTCACGGCGAATGAATTGGGTTGGGAGACCATTTGGTACTACATCAAGAACACGGGCATCCCAATCAACTTTGGGATCACGGTCGTGATCGCTCTGATTGTAGGTACCGTCGTCGCGGGGCAAACGTTCTATCTGTTCACCATCGAGAACTTGAAGCAATTCGGAGCCCTCAAGGCGATCGGAGTGTCCGACCTGCGAATCGTCGGCATGATCCTGATGCAGGCTCTCATCGTCGGCGCCATCGGCTACGGCATCGGCATCTCGATGACGGCCGCCTTCTTTGAAGCCTTCCAATCCAATCTCGATCTACGCGGCTTCCGCATGTTGCCCGAAATCATGCAGGGAACCGCGGCGGTGGTGTTCTTCATCGTCATTCTCGCAAGTGCTTTCAGCGTGCGCAAAGTCATCGTTCTAGAGCCAGCAGTGGTGTTTCGAGGCTAGTTATGAATACTCAAGCGGTAGTTTGCAATCAGGTCTTGAAGTCCTTTGGGGCTGGCGAGGACGAAGTGAAGGTACTGCGTGGAGTAGACCTCACGGTTCCGCTCGGCGAAATGACATTCCTCGTTGGGCCTTCGGGCTGCGGCAAGACGACGCTGCTCAGTGTGATTGCCGGGTTGTTGAACCCAACGGGCGGCGACTTGCATGTGCTCGGTACGGCGCTGCATCAATTGAAGAGCTCGAAGGCAGTCGAGTTTCGACGCGAAAACCTTGGATTCGTGTTTCAGCAATTCAACTTGCTGCCAGCGCTGACCGCGGCTGAGAACGCAGCTGTCCCTCTGCTCGCCGCCAACTGGCCTCTCAAGAAAGCCGTCGAGAAGGCAAAGACTCTCCTCGACGAATTGGGGCTCGGCAGCCGCGTCAATGCCAGACCCAATCAACTCTCGGGCGGACAACAACAGCGTGTCGCCTTTGCCCGCGCACTGATTCATGACCCAAAACTGATCGTTTGCGACGAGCCCACCTCGGCGCTCGACGAGCATACCGGGCATTACGTGATGGAACTATTGCGCAAAATCGCCGTGCGCCCAGAGCGGGCCGTGCTGGTGGTAACGCATGACAACCGCATTTATAACTTCGCCGATCGCATCGCTCACATGAACGACGGCCTTGTAACCCATGTCGAACAGAATGGAGGAATGAACTGATGATTCTCAAATACGCAATGCCCTTCCTGGCGGCGATTACGTTGACGCTTTCGATCTGGAGCGTGAAACGCTTGACCCCCGCCTCTGTGAATGCGCAACCCAAGGTGACGCCACCCACGGCAGCTTATGCCAAACAGGTCGGAGCCGTGGGCCTGGTTGAATCGGCTTCCGAAAACATCGGGGTCAGTCTTCCCGTTCCCGGGCTGGTCACGCGAGTCGCCGTGGCAGCAGGCGACACAGTTAAGAAGGGGCAATTGCTCTTCTCGCTCGATGACCGTGATCTTCGTGCGGAACTTGCTCTGCGCGAAACCACAGTAGGCTTGGCCCGAGCCCGCTTGACGAAGCTCGAAGCCTCGCCCCGGCCGGAAGAACTTCCCCCGGCGGAAGCTCGGCTAAACGAAGCCAAAGCGCAACTCGAAGATGCAAAGGTCCAGTTGCGTGTTCTCGAAGCGGTCAAGGACTCTCGTGCCATCCGGCAGGAAGACCTCCTTCGGCGGCGGCGTTCGGTGGAAAGTGCCGAAGCGCGTACCGCCGAAGCCGAGGCCAGCCTCAAGTTGCTCAAGGCCGG
>VFZU01000079.1 GCA_016870995.1 Acidobacteriota bacterium | reverse complement strand
GTCCACCAGCGCCCGCACCTTGCGCAGCGGATGCTCCGGCGCTATCCGGTCTTCAAGACTCACGTAGCTGATCAGCGATGCCTGGTTCTGGTCGTTTCCGCGCATACAACATAGATGCTCGAAAATGCTCCCGCGTCACAGGTGCCGCTGGGAGTTTTTCAACAAGTTCCTAGGTTCCGACATGATTACTGAAGTCATCGTTGCAGCAACTCTGAATACTTCGCTCAATGCCAACAGCAGCGACATTGATCGTTTCAAGCTTGCAGCTATTGACTTTAAGTTCACAGGCGACCCCACGATTGGTACGGGTGACGTTCCGGAGCCCTCTACTTACGGACTTATGGGTACAGCCCTACTCAGCCTCGCAGCTCTTTATCGCCGCAAGCGCTTGTCAACATTGCAGCAGAACGGCGACTGGCCCCAAAGCCAGTCGCCGTCTTTCATTTCCATTCTTCGATAGCCAGCGTCCCCAGCAGTGTCTGCCCATCCGCCGCCATCCTGACCCGAAACCCTACTTTCTCGAGCATCCCCCGCATCACCCGGTTATCCGCGAGCATCTCCGCCGTCAGCCTCGTAATCCCTTCCATCCTCGCAGCCCCTACGATCTGCGCTACCAGCGCCGATCCGATCCCTTGCCCCTGCGCACTGTCCCTCACCAGAAATGCCACCTCAGCCTCTTCCATCCGCAACGGATTCCGCTGCAGTCGCCCCACCCCCAGAATCTTGTCGTCCTTTTCCACCACCAATGCCAGCTCCCGCGAGTAGTCGTTAAAGCACACCCGCGCTAGCCGGTCATGGCTGATGCGCTCTTCAAATTTCAAGAACTGCAAATAGCGCAAGTAGACGGTTCTCTCAGAGAGGTCGTTGTGGAAATCTACAATCCGCTTCTCGTCCTCGGGCTTGATCGGACGCACCTCAGCCTGCTCCCCACTCTTCAAAGCAATCTGCTTCACATACTGGCTCGGATAAGGTCGAATCACGCACGACATTCCGGCCTCACCTTCTTCATAGGCCTCGAGCTCGGCACTGCCCGCCCAGATCGTCCCATCTGGTTCCACCTGCAACTCCACAACTAACGACTTCAGTTTCTTCTGATCACTTACTAGCCGCGAGATCCGCACCAACGTCTCTTCAAGGCTCAGTATCGCCTCGGAGCTTGCCACTCGGCTTAGCCGTACAAGTTCCAAAGCCCGGCGGGCCAGCGTCGCCGTCAATGGCGGTAGCGCTGCCGCTTTGTCCTCGTAGACCTTCGCGCCCAAGCCCGATGCCGATATCTCAAGGACTGGCCCAAAGGTTCGATCTACGCGACAGGCCACCGTAAACCCCAAGGCCTGTGCCGATGGAGCCTGGCTCACAGCAATCCCATAGGCCCGCAGCAATTGCTGGGCATTCGCGAGATTGGCTTCTCCTTCGAGATCCTCAATCCGCGCTTCAAACATCGGCGTCTCGTACAAACCAGCCAGCGTGCGCGAGTACTGCCAGAGCCGTTGATATACCTTCGCCGCAGTATCGGCATAGGGGAACGTGGGCACTCTCACTTCGCTCAAGATCGCCTCGCCGGTCGTCATTAACTTGCCGCCCATCAGAGAAGCCAACACCGTTTTGCGCGCCCCAGGTATGACGGCGACCAGCGCTCGCGCCGTGTCTGCGATGCGCGTAGCAGGCTGCGGAGTAATCAGAATCAGAATCCCATCGCACTCTGCATCCTTCGCCAAACGCTCCAAGGCAGCTCGATAGTCTTCTGGCCCGGCCAGATGCGAAAGGTCCGTCAAGGAATGGAGGTGGCCGCCCGCCTGAGCCAACGCATCGGCAGCCAGCAAGCCTGGCCCGTTGGCATTCGTGAGAATTGCCAGCTTCTCCCCGCGCGGACGTGGCTGCCTCTCCAGCACTTCCGCCATGTAAAACAAGTCAGCCATCCAGTTCACACGCAGAATCCCGCAACGCCGAAACGCTGCATCATAAACTTCGTCGTTGCGTCCCGGCTTCAGCACAATGATTGGCTTGTGTAACGCGCATTCGCGAGCTGCACTCAGAAAATGCCGCGCGTCCTCGATGTGCTCAAGGTAAAGCAGAATCGACTGCGTGTGCGGATCCTCGGCGAGATAATCGAGACACTCTCCAAGTGTGATCGTGGGCCGTTCGCCCAGGGCGATAAACCTGCTAAAGCCTACCTGGTGCTGATGTGCCCAATCGAGAATGGAAGCCCCAAGCGAGCCGGATTGCGTCACAAACGCAATCCGCCCCGGCAGTATCGGTGAAAGACTCAGGCAGTGGTTGATGCCCTGATGCGGCGCCGCAATCCCAAACGAACTCGGCCCGAGCAGCGACAATCCCATCTCTCTGGCACGCGCCGCATCTTTCTGGTCGTCATTCGTCAGCAGCACTGCCTTCTTGCCCTTCGCCACCGCTTCATCTACAGAAAACGCCACACTTGGCTCGTAGCCAAAGAAGTGATCCAGTTGCCCGTATTTCGGCCTGTTAGAGGACATCGGCAAAGCCTCGCCGCGCTCGCCGGAAGATCGCGAATCCGGCGTAAAAAATCACGACTGAAACGGCATAGAGCTTCCCTAGCGCAGCCCATTCCGGCGCCGTCCCCTCGATGAAGATCGCACGGTAGCCGCGCACCAGCACGTACAACGGATTCTTACCCAGCACGACGAGCGCCTCTTTCGGAAGATTCGCATCGGGATAACAGATCGGGGTCATGAAGAACCACATCGTGAGCAGCAAGCCCATCACGTAAACAAGATCTCGAACGTACACTCCAACTGCTGCCAGCAAATAGCAGAGGCCAGCCGTCAACAACAATTGCGGAATCCAAAGCACCGGCAGCCAAAGGCCTGTCACAGGAATCGCGTGACGAGCCCCAATCAGAAACAACAGAAAAATTACCGTTGCCGTCAATCCCGTCACCATTCCCGCCAGCGTCAAGTTCAGCGGCAACACTTCGACGGGGAAAATCGCCTTCGTGATCAGGTTCCGGTGTTCCAGAGCGGAATTCGGCGCCCGCGCGATGGATTCATTCATCGCAAGCCAGGGCAGCATGCCGACCAGAAAAAACAAAACGAATCCACTCTGGCTCGGGTCCCCCGGGAAGCGGGTCTTCAAGAACACGCCAAACACAAAGTAGTAAGTCAGCATCAGCAGCAGCGGATTCAGCAGTGCCCAGAACGCATCCGCAAAACTACCTCGATAGCGCGACAAGATGTCTCTTCTCACCATCGAGCCGATCAAGAACCGATTCGCCCAAAAAGCTTTCCAGGGGCCAGCTACAATCTCTCTCAACTCACCCGGCCAACGCTCGCGGCCAAGCGCACCCACAGTAGTCTTCAACTGCCGCTCGATGGAAACCCCAGCCTCTCCAACCACTGCGTCCACGGTCAAGAAGGGCAGCCCAAGCCGGTAATCCCACCCCTTGTCTGTCCGCGTACTCACATAGAAGCGGTATCTCCCCGGGGCGGCAGGCAAGTCGATGCCAATCGACGCTGAACCTTTGGCTTCTACCCAAGGAGACTCGCGCAAAAAACGGCCCGAAATCGGATCGATCCACTGGCAGCCCACTGTCGCCTCACCGGCCAAAGCGCATTCGATTTGAAGTCGATATCCGTCCGCGGAAACTTTGTAGCTTTGTATCTCAGGCATAGAGCCAACCGGGGTATCGGTTGCGAACCGGCCCGGCCTTGCGACCGACACAGTAGATCCCATCTCCGCGCAGTTCGTTGCTCAAATTATAGTGCTCCAGCAGATGCGCGATGAAGTGCTGCTCGGGATGCGGCTGATCGAGGAACTCCCCCGTTTCGAGATGCGTGATCTCAAAGCCAGCTTCCCAAAACAACAGATGCACTTCTTTCGCCGTGTACTCGCGATTGTGCCGCGCCTCAGCCTCTTCCCCGGGCTTACGCGGCAAGATGTAAGCAGGAAAGAAACCCGGATGATACCCATGCAGAATCGCGTGTATGGCGCGATGGCTGGCCACGTTCGGAGTGGTGATCAGCAGCGTCCCACCGGGCTTCAAGATTCGGTGGATCTCGCTCATCATGTGCATCGGATCTGCTGTCAGATGTTCCAGCAATTCGCAGCACAGAACCGTGTCGAAGGAGGAATCCGCGTAGGGGAACACGTCCTTCTCGGCATCAAACAGGTCAACATCGCAAACAAAGGGCTGACCCTGATCGCTCGCGATCTCGTGATGGTCCACCTTGCCCAATGGCCCATAGTAGGCGCCTCGAACCTCGCCATATCCCAACTGATACTTGAGCGCTGGCGTGATCTGCATATACGCACCCATCTCGAGGATGGCCTGGCTCTCATCCCCTTTGGGCGTCAGAGAGAGCGTCTTTGCCAGGCGCGTAATGTGAGTCTCTGTGTATTGCCGTCCGCCTTCTTCTTGCGCCCAGGTCAGGATTTCTGCGGGAGCAACCTTCACGGGGGGAGGTAATTCCGGCAGCACTTCCACATTCTCCGGCTCACCCTTCAAGAACGAAACGTAGCGGCTGGCCACCAGTTCCCAGGGGCACTCTTGTTCCACCCACTTTCGCGCCCGTTCACCGAGAGTTTTGGCGTAGGAAGGGCGTGAAGCCAGCAGATTCAGATATTCGAAAATCGTATCTTCCTCAGCCGTATCCGGTGGCGCAGGCACCTTCAGGCAGATCTCATCGGGATACTCATTAAAACTCCCAATGCGCGTCACCAACACCGGCTTGCCAAGGCTGAAGGCGCGAAGCAGTGTCCCCGAGGATTCGCCTACCGTTGGATAACGCAGGTTCAAGATGACGTCAGAGGCCTCCATGTAGTGATGAAAGTCTTCTGAATTCAAATAGCCCAACACCCGGACATGTTCTTCCAGTCCGAGCCCGCGCAGCAGTGAATCGAGCTGCAGTTCCGGATGAGGCTCCCCACACAAGATCATGCGCACGTCCGGGTTCAGACGAGTCAACCGGCGAAACGCTCGCAGCGACTCCGCAATCCGCTTGTAGGGCTTTAGAAATCCAAACGCCCCCACCAATACCGACTTCGGCGTCAGCCCCAACTTGGTCCGATAGAAATCCCGCAGCGGTTTTCGAGTTGGGTCGCGCTCAATCCAGGCACCATGCCAGATCTTGCGAATCGGTCCCTCATACCCGGAATCTCTCACAGCCTGGCCGACACAATCCGAATGGACGATCACGCCCTTGGCAGACTCAAGCAACCGCCGCAACATCGGCACGCCTTCATAGTCGGGCCCAACTTCAAGACGCCTCACTCGCTCCGCAAACGCTCGCGCCTTCGGCCCCCCGTCATAGGCAACCTCATCCACATACTCATCCCAATGCCCGCGCTTGATCGTGCGCTCGGCGTGCAGATGATGCAGGTTGGCCTCATGCAGCACCACTACCCCAGGATGCCGCAGCGCGCATTCATAAATCGAAGCATGATAGGCGTTGTTTCCAATCTGATAAACCAGCGCATCGAAACCGTTCAACGAAGCCGGCTCTTTATCGAAAGTCGTTACGCTGGCCAAACCCTTTAGTGGCTCAAGCAATGCGGCCGAGTAGTCTGCAATTCCACTTTTGGCCGGAGGCAAAGGAGAAAAAAACGCGAGTTTCATCGCTACCGCTGCAACTCCATCGTAAACGCCCCCAGCGGCAAAGGCACTCGAAACAACAGCGGCGTCCTTTGCGCGTCGCGCCCGTAATAAACTTCGATCGCATGCTTCGAGGCGGGCCCCTGGATCAGGATCTCCAGCTTGTCGGCAGCCTCTGGCCCAGATGGCAATGTGATGTTTGCATTCCCGGCGTACTTGATCGTCAGCGTATAGGCAGAGCCGAAATACACAGCTTCCCGCGAAGGAATCCGGCCCAGCTTCAGCTCGTTCCGCAAGTGATACACAAATGCCAGAGCATCACGCGCGCAGGCCCCGATCGGAATTTTAGAAGTTCCGCCCTTCATCGTTTTCCGCTCGGCAAACCCCTCAGCGGACTTGAACTCGATACGCTCTTCCCGCACCTTGCTGCCATGCTTCAACTTCGTATCCAGTTGGATCGAGCAATAGTCGGGCTTCGCCAGCGAAATGAATTCGTCCACCACCGCAAAGCCTGGGATCGAAGCTTCGAGATTCAATTGAAACCTTCGCGAAGCTGCCGACGCATCCAGATTGTCGGCCGCCAGTGTTGCCTCACCCAAAGACAGCCCGCTCGCCCAGTTGACGTTATAGCGAAGAGCTTCAGTCGCGCCTTGCAGCCCCAGCGCCACAAACGGAATCAAGTACCAACAATGCTTCATGAAGATTGGACGGTCTGCGCGGCTCGCGCGTTTACTTTCGATCGCCTGCGCTTCTTTCCCGCTACCTCGTAGTACACCTCAAGCGTCTGCCGGGCGGCCTTCTCCCAGCTAAACCGGCTCGCATTCTTGATCCCCATTCGTTCCATACGGTGCCGCAATTCCGTGTCGAGCAGCAGGTCCCGCATTGCCTTCAAGATTTCGCCCCGCGATCCCGGCGAAAACAACACCGCCGCCGCATCCGCAACTTCCGGCATGGCCGAAGTATTCGAACAAGCCACCGCTCGCCCGCAGGCCTGCGCCTCCAGAATTGGCAACCCAAAGCCCTCATAAAAACTTGGGTAAACCACCATTTCCGCCGCGTTGTAGAGATGAATCAAATCTTCGTCGTTGACAAAGTCCGTAAAGTGGATTCGCTCACTGACCAACGACTTCTCTGCCACTTCGTACACCCTCGGCGCGAACCAGGTTGGCTTGCCCACCAGCACCAAATGATGGGGCAATTGCGGGTAGTTGCGGATGAGTTCCTCAAACGCCTCAATCAACCCAATCTGATTCTTTCGCGGCTGCAAATCTCCCACCGACAATACATAAGGCCATTGCACGCCAAACTTCTCGCTCACCGTATTGAATGCGACCTTCGGCTGCACCGGCCGAAAGTGCGGCGACACCGCATTGTGAATGACTTCAATCTTGTCTTCTGGAATTCCGTAGGCTGCCTGAATCCGCTGCCGAGAGAAATGGCTCACAGTCAAGACCTTCGCCGCCCGCTTCACCGTATTGGAAACCGTGGTCTTCAGTTGCACCCGCCGCGCTGTAGTGAAGTATTCCGGATGCTCAATGTAGCTGACGTCATGCACACTCACTACAAATGGCGAAGGGCAATAGAGCGGAGCCGTGTACTGCACGTGCAGCAGATCTGGCTTGTCGGCAATCACCCGCTGCGTCAGGTCAAACCCCAGGCGCATAAAGGGATTCGCCGAAACACTGCGTTTCACAAACCGGTTCGGGACTTCGCTAGCGGCGTACTCTGAACACACGTATGCGTAGAACTGGGAATCGCAATCAAGCCGAGCGTAATTCGCTAGCAGATTGCGGATGTATACTTCGTTCCCCGTTAAATGCCGACCGATAGTATGCGCGTCAATGGCAAAGCGCATCGAAGTCCTTTCAGTATAAGTTATTGGATTGGAAGTGGTTGGCGCTAATAATGTTACAGCTGCAGTTCCCTGAGGATTTGACGTGCAGCACCCCAGGTGTAGCGCGCCTCATACAAATGGCGGGCAGCATGAGCCAGGCGGGAACTCTCAACTTCGTTGTCGATCAGATTCAAGATCGCTTGCCCGAACGAATCCGCACCATTGGCAATTGCGATCGCCCCATTCGCTTCTAATCCTTCCGCACCGATCGTCGTAGAAACCACAGCAGTCCCCGCCGCGAATGCCTCGAGAATCTTCAAACGGGTCCCCGACCCGGATCGCAGCGGCACGATTGCCACCCACGACTTTGCGATCTCCCGAACCGCATCCTCGACAGGCCCCACGTAATCCACGCCACATACTCCCTGCGGAGCATACTGGATCTCCTTGCCGACCAGCCGCAGCCTAAGCGAGGGGCGCTGGCGCAAGACCTCCGGCCACACTTCTGCAAAAAACCATTCCAGCGCCTGCTGGTTCGGCGTAAAGGCAAAATTCCCCGTAAAGACAATCGACTCGCTCTTCGGCTCAGCTGGCAAATCACAGAACGGAATCGTATTCGGCAATACGTGCTTGCATCCATGCGTCACCCGTTGCGCATCCGCCGCCGAGGTTGTCACCACAACATCAAACTCGGGCAACCACTTCGCCTCATACTTCAGCGCCTGCGATGCAAATCGTCGCAACAATGGCCTTTGCCACCAGGGCGAAGCCGCGGCTAGCGACTCGTAGTAGCTCGACTCCACATTGTGCAAGTCCATCACCAGCTTGCCGCCATGCCGCCGCAACAGCCGCGCATAGGGAGCCAACCAGAAATGCTCCACCCAAACCAGATCAAACCAGGCCCCCTCCAGTTGTTTCTCAAGGCTGGCCGCTTGCCCCCCAAACCGGTCGATCAGCGGAGGCACTCCCATCACCGTTCGTTTCAGGTTCCGGACAGCCCTCGGCAGGAAGGACTTCGCATGATGCGGGAGATCGATCGTCCCGCCGCCGCTTAGCACTCCCGCCGGATATCTCACAGCAGGATCCTCTTCACCTTCGAGCCGATAGTGAATCGCGGTCAGCTCAAACTCTTCCTTCAAGCCATCCACAATCGAGGCAGTCCGTAACGCACCACCCCCAACTACCGGGTACGGCGCCTCGGGCAAAATCAGCAGTGCCTTGCGCTTCACTCCACCACCCGGATGCGCTGATTGGTAGCAACGTCTTTGAGGGTCTTGCTCTTGCCACTCACAAAGCGAACCACCACCTCATCTACCTTCATCGCCTCACCCAACCCAAAGTGCACATCAGGCATCGACGAACTGGCATAACCCACCGCCTGCGTCGCCTGGTTCCATTGCCCCGCCACCTTTACCTCGGCCCCTAACGGTGCTTCCACAATCAACCAACGCTTCCCTCCCGCCCGGTCATTCATCCAGATCTCGGGCTTTTCTCCCAATCGGCTGGTCACCACATCGATCGCCCCATCCCGATTCAAGTCCCCAAACGCCGCCCCGCGATGTTGCGCTGCTTCGCCAAGTAACTCAGGCCGAAACACACCCTTCCCTTCATTCCACAAGATCATGTTGCGCTGCCTCGACTTGCGATTCGAAAACACTTCCGTGTTGTCATTCACATCACCATTGGCTGAGAACAAATCCTTTCGTCCATCGTTGTCGAAGTCGTACATCCCCGCGCTCCATCCGGAAAGTGCAAGAGTAGCCGCGCCCACCTTCGACCCATACGTCACATCCTCAAACAAGCCCTTCGCCAAGCCGCGATACAAAGGGAAAGTCTCATTGGCCAATGCGGTGATGAAAACGTCTGGCAACCCGTCATTGTCCACGTCGCGAAAATCCGTCCCCATACTGGACAGCGCCCGTCCATCGTCATTCAACCCAATGCCCGACTGCATCCCCCGCTCAACAAATGTCCCATCTCCGTTGTTACGAAACAGAAAATTCGGCACCGCGTCGTTCGTCACCAACACATCCAGCCGCCCATCGCGATCTGCATCCCCAAAGGCCAGGCCCATCCCTTTACCAAGATGCGCGGCAATGCCGGACTCGCGCGACACGTCCACAAACTTTCCCTTGCCATCGTGGCGGAACAGCGAATTGGCGGTCGGAGCATAGTGCTTCGGATGACAGTACGTGCGGTACCCCGCCTTCTCATCTCCACAGAACGGTTCTTCATCCCGGCGATACACAACGTAGTTCACAATGAACAAATCAAGGTCGCCGTCATGGTCGTAATCGAACCACCCCGCCGAGATCGACCATCCTGTGGAAGGAAACGGCACTGAGGCAAACTTCCCCCCACCCACATTCCGAAACAGCCAATTCTTCCCCACCCCGGTCACAAACAAATCGACGCGCCCGTCCCGGTCGTAATCCGCGGCCGCCACGCCCATCGTGTACCCATCCGTCACCAATCCCGACCCGGCCGTCACATCCTGCCAGCCTTTACCTTCCAGGTTCCGGTACAACCTTGAGGGTTGCGACGCATTGGTAAAGAACAGGTCCGCCCACCCATCCCCATCGTGGTCCAGCATCGCAATCCCGCCGGGCATGGTCTCAATCAGATGCTTCTCGGCCGTCGGCGCATGCGCCAGCGGTTGGTCGACCAAGGCTATCATCAATCCCAGCCAAATCCTCACACTCTCATCTTAGGACTGCTCGAATCCTTCAGCCACGCGAAACGCTTTGTAAAGTTCTGTAAAGCCGCCCCTCACAAAACCGTCCTGAATTGTGATAATTTCTAGCTGACGTGCTAGCTTCGCGTGCCAGTCGGCAGCCATGCCGACTGGCATTAAGTCCATGTAGATTAAATAACTTAAGGGGGTCTCAAGTATGCAGCGCAACTTGTGCCTGCTGATTCTTGCCGCAATGTCTGCGGTCGGCCTATATTCTCAAGAATTTCGCGCAACCATCGCCGGTCGAGTCGTCGACTCATCCGGCGCAGTCGTGCCAAACGTAACCGTCAAAGCCATCAACCTTTCCTCGAATGAAACCACCTCGGGCGTCAGCGACGCCAGTGGCGTCTACGTAATTCCCTTCCTGCGGCCTGGTCTTTACAATTTGACCGCTGCCGCCAGCGGATTCAAGACCTTCACTCGCACCAACATCACGCTCGTCGTCGGCCAGCAAGCCGGTATCGATGTGCCGCTCGAAGTCGGTACGGTGGGTGAAACCATCAGCGTCGAAGCCAATGCGGCCGTGCTCGAAACCCAAACCGCTTCGCGCTCGGGTGTCATCGACAACCAACGCGTCGTCGAACTTCCGCTGAACGCCCGCAACCCCTTCATGCTGGGTGCAACGCAGTCCGGCGTAACGTTCCGTGGCGCAGCCATCTGGCAACGTCCCTTCGACAACGGCGCCATCGCAGAATGGAGTGTCAACGGCGGTCAGCAATCCCGTAACGAGTTCCTCCTCGACGGCGCACCAAACAACGCTCAGTTGGGCGGCAACAACATCGCTCTGGTCCCCGTCGTAGATGCCGTACAGGAATTTTCGATTCAGACCAATTCTTACGACGCCCAGTACGGTCGCACCGGCGGCGGTGTCATTAACGTTGTGCTGAAGTCCGGCGGCGCCAAGCATCACGGCACCGTGTGGGAATTCATGCGCGTCGCCAATTTCAACGCCAACAGCTTCCAGAACAACGCTATCGGTGCCCGTCGTCCCGGTGGCCGCATGGATCAGTATGGCGTTCAACTCGATGGCCCGATCTACATTCCGAAACTCTTGAAAAAGGAAAGCGCAGTCAAGCTGTTCTACATGGGCACCTACGAAGGCTACTCCGAAGGCACCCCCAATCCGCTGCGCAACAGCTTTGCTCAGCCCGAAATGCGCACCGGCGATTTCAGCCGGTTGACTCAGCCCAACGGCCAGCCAATTCAGATTTACGACCCCTTAACCACGAACTTCGCCGCGAACGGGGATCCGATCCGTGCGCAGTTCCCGAACAATCAAATTCCGGCCAGCCGCATCAACCCGGTGGCCCGCAACGTTATGCGCTTCATGCCGGCACCGAACGCAACCACGCCCGGCCAGCGCTACTCAACGACAAACTTCCTGATTCCTGGCTATGTCAACCAGGATGACTTCTACAACCTCAATCTCAAGTTCGACTGGAACTTCGGCGACAAACACCGCACCTTCTTGCGTCATGCTTCCAATGACCGCACAGAAGAGCGCTGCGCCAACGGCATCTGCTCGGGTCCCGGTATGGACGGCCAGCAGCCCTTCCAGCGCATCAACGATGCCTACACGCTCGACTGGGTTTCCACCATCAACCCCTCAACCGTTCTCAATGTGCGCGCCAGCTACAATCGCTTCATCGAGAAGGGCTTTGGCCGTGACAACACGGGTTTCGACCTGACCAGCCTTGGCCTGCCCTCGTCCCTGGTTAGCCAGTTGCCCGGCGGTGCCTACTTTGGCCGCTGGAACTTTAACGGTTATTCGCCCCTCGGCCGCGGCCAGGGCATCAACATCACCAACAACTACGGCATTGCCGGCAACCTGACGAAGATCGTAGGCAAGCACACGATGAAGATGGGCGCCGATAGCCGCCGCATCCACTTCATCCAACAGAACACCGGCAACGTCCTTGAATTCACGTTCACCGACGCCTGGACGCGCCGCCTTTGGAATCAGGCGGAAGCCAATGCCGGCGATAGCTTCGCCAGCTTCCTGCTTGGCTTACCGGGTGGCGGTGGCACCAACCGCAGCTTCTACCCCTTGTTCCCCTTCTACCAGAACTGGTATCACGCGTTCTTCTTCCAGGACGATTACCGTGTCAGCCGCAAGCTCACCCTCAACCTTGGCTTGCGCTACGACATCAACATGCCTGCTTCAGAAAAGTACAATCGCCTCAATCGCAGCTTTGACGAAACGGTTCAGGCTCCCTATCGCAGCCAGTTGCCCCAGAGCGCTTTGATCACTCCTTCCCTCCAGAACCTGGTCGGCGGGCTGAACTTTGCCGGTGCCGGCGGTCGTCCGGCAAACTCGGGCAACACCTGGCGCAACACCTGGCAGCTCCGCGCCGGTTTCGCTTATTCGATGAATGATCGGATGGTCATCCGTGGCGGCTATGGCCGTTACTACATGAACCCCTCCAACAACAACCTGCGCTCCATCGGCTTCGAAACCGAAACGCCTCTCGTCGATTCTCTCGACGCTGGCCGTACGCCGATCGCGAACCTCCTCAGCAACCCGTACCCAACGGGCATTGCGGTTCCTTCCGGCGCGAACCTGGGCGCGTCCACCTTCGTGGGTCGCGATTTCAATTTCTGGACTCCCGGCTTCGCCCTTCCCTCCATCGACCAATACAGCTTCGGCATCCAGTATCAGGTCAACCCGCGTTCCGTGTTGGACGTCAGCTACATCGGCAGCCGTACCAACAATCACGAAAGCGAACGTCCGCGCAATCTGCCATCTGCCGCGTTCATGAAACAGTGCGACGCCCTCCAGGGTGGCGTGCCGAACTTCTGCAACGAGCAGGTCGTCAATCCGTTCCGTGGCCTTCCCGCCTTTGCAAACACGGCGTTCTTTGCGCCCACCTCCATCACGCGCTTCCAGGCTAACCGTCCGTTCCCTCAGTACAGCGGCAACCTGATGCAGCAGGGCTTGAACAGCGGCAAGATCAACTACCACAGCCTCCAGGTGAACTACAACGTTCGCATGGGCGGCCTGGTTTTGATCACCAACTACACTTGGAGCCGCATGCTTGAGCGCGGCGGCAATTATGGAAACAACGCGTTCCAGGATCCCTTCAACAACATTGCTCAACGCAGCTTGTACTTTAACGATCGCCCGCACGTGTTCAAGCTGACGGGCATCTACGATCTGCCCTTCGGCAAAGGCAAGCAGTTCCTCGGCGGCGTCAGCAACCTTGCTGACAAGTTCGTCGGCGGCTGGAAGGTGACCAGCTTCTTCCAGTGGGCCAGCGGCGAACCGGCTGACTTCCCCGGCAACGTCCTGCCCCTGCGCGACAGCCGCGTGAAGGATATCAACTGGAATCAGCATCAGGTCCGTGGCTTCGGCAACTGCGTCGTTCGTCAGAACGATAACGGCAGCCTCTCCGCCATGCCCTACTCAGTCGCTTCCGGTTGCGGCAACGATCTCAGCCGTTACGACTGGCTCTGGGTTGCCAACTTCTCGCCGGGTCAGGGCGTCCCCGGACGTCAGACTCCGATCCGTATGGGCCAGTTGCGCAAGCACCGCGTACCCACTCTTGACGCGTCCATCCTCAAGACGGTTCGTTTCAAGGAATCGCTCCGCGCCGAGTTTGGCGTCGAAGCCTTCAATGCGATCAACAAGTATTACTTTGGTCGCAACGATACCTTCAACACCAACCCGAACGACCCCAACTTCGGAACCCTGTTCCCGAGCTTGACGTCGAATCAAAACTTCAACCCGCGTGTAATCCAGTTGCGCTTCAAGTTCTACTGGTAAACCACCCGCGACAACCTAAGACGAAAAGAGCGTCAGTCCCATGCGGACTGACGCTCTTTTTCTTGATCAACGCCGGCGCCCGTTTTCACAACATTCGAAGCTGCCCCGCCTGGTGCCCCACAGGAAATCTTCCTGCCCTGAGCACTAGCAGTGAAAGGGTGGTTGCTGAGCCGGAGAAAACGACCCCTGGTGCTTCCAGACTTACTTCTTCGCGCCGCTGTCATTCCGACGACCCTGCGTCTGGCCCGAGACACACCGGCAACATACGATTGCACTTTCTACCGACCAAGCCGCACTCTGCATTCGCTGCGATGCCTAGCGAGCCCGAATCGCCGCGAGGTGTCCACTCGCTTCCCCAAAGGCGCGCACAAGAAACGTCGCCCCCAACTTCGGCAGACACATCAAGAACGGCTGCCAGTATTCGCGCCGGTGCCGCGCTTTTTCAAACGACCGCGCCAGCAATAGCAGCGCCAACGCCGGGGCTCCCACCACAACCAACAGACGGCGCAACAAGCCGTCTGCTCGCGATTTTGCATACGCTCGACCGTACTCAAAAGAAATTGGCCAGAAATCTACGATACGTGTCTCGTGGATGTGGCCGATCCTCCAGCCAGGCGCATGCTCCACTCGTCTCCCCTGCCCCTTCAACTTGCCCACCAAGTCGGTTTCAAATCCGAACTCGCCCTCCGCAAATCCCGCCAGTTCATCCAGCAACTCCCTGCGGATAGCCCAATTCGCCCCTGCGACGTCATTCAGATCGGGATGGGGCGTCCCTGGCAGCCACTTCGAATACTCGGCGAAGTAATGCGCCCAGCTTCCCGTGGTAATCGGGTTCCCATTCGCTACAGCCCCGCCCAGGACCTCCACCTCGGGCTTGAACCCCACCATCAGGGCCTCAAGATAGTCTGCTGGAAATCGGATGTGGTCATCGCAAAATGCAATCAAGCCACCCCCTGTCGTAGCTAAAGCCGCATTCCGCCCCGTAGGCACAGTCCACGCCCGCTCGCCCCAAACCAATCGCACCCAGGGGTAACCGCTCTCATACTTCTTCCTCCGGCTCTCATCACCGGAGTCCGCCACAATCACTTCATGCGAAACAGAACTATTGCGTGGAAACGAATCCAACGTTTCCCAAATTGAGTCCCGCCCGCGATTCGGCGTTGCGACAACGATAACGCTCACTTTCAGTTCACTTGATCTCAAGCCAGTAGGCTAACAAACCAGCCGCGGCGACAATTTACATCAGTGTTTCTGCGCTGCCAGATGCTGCCGCAGCAGATCCTTCCCGTAATCGTTCCCATTCGGCGTCCGCACCACGATGTGAATATGATCATGATCCGGCAACCGCGGATTCTTCGAGAACTGCGCCAACCCCGCTGGGCGCTGATGGTCGAATTCGATCATCACCACGGGGCTATGTATGCGGTAGTAATATACGCTGTCCTTCTCACTGCCGCCAATCCACGCGAAGTAAGTCTTGTCCAGATACTGCTCCACTTCTTTCATCTTTACCTTCGCGTGCCCCGCATCCATGTTGTCGATAAACATCCCAATCAGTTTCACCATCTGCGTCTTTTGCGCTGCCGTCATGGCGCCCACCGCCAACCCTTCATAAGGCACCACCGCGTTGTCCTGAAACGCCTCGCCCTTGTTGTTGTTCCCCGGCTTGTTTGTATCGAGCACCGCCTTCTTGCGCTGCTCCCCGTCGAGCGACAGCAACATCTCGAGCCCTGCCGCTTGCTCCCCTTGCAGAATCGTCAGCCCCTTATACTTCCCCATCGGCGCAATCACTGGCTCAGAGCCCACAAACATCGGCGTCATCACCACCTGATCCCCCAAGACGAAGTAGTTGATGATCAAGTGATGCCCGTCCATCTGGAACCCCCATGGCTTGGTCGCGGACGGCTCTCCCATAATCGTGATCCAGTAAGCCCACTCACCATACCGTGGCAAATTGCTCGTCATCTCTCCCAGCGTCTCGTTCAGCTTCATGATGTCGCGCGACAGCTGTAGTCCCTTTGCGCTCAATGCAGCCTTGAAAATTCCAAACGCCGCCTCTCGCTGCGCCTCCGTCATCTCCGCAAACCCCATCCCCTGCCTCACGTAGAAATCCTGATTCATCCACTTGCGCCACTCGATATCGTCTACAGGGAACTGCGTCTTCTTGCGCTGCTCTGCGGACAGCACCTTCAGGAACGATTCGGCCGCCTTCCTCACAGGCGCAGTCGACACGCCAGTCGATTGAATCCGGAACAGCCCCGGCTCAACCGTGCCGCTCGCAGTCACACCGCGATAGGGCGAGTTCAGGTCTGATTTTTTCTCCGCCGCCAGTGATCGCTCCAGCTTCTCTGCCGCCCAGTCCCTCTGTTGGGTGTAGGCCACATAGATCAAAGAACCAGCAATAGACAGCAGTATCAGTCGTCGCATCTAGCGTCCGAATATATCACCCCGGAAATGGCTTCGCATCCAAGCCCGGCACGATCTTCAGCGCCGTCTTGAAGTACAGCTTCTTAAGCGTCGCGTCCGGCAACCCCAACCCATACATCTTCCAGAACGCGTGCCGCCGCCGGTAATATTCAAAGTACTCATCGCTCGACTCAAGCACCCTGAAGTACGTGTAATACTCCGACGGCGCCCAGACATCCTTGCCAAACAGAACGCGATCGGCGTACTTCTGCAGCCACTGACTTGCGAATCGGGGCTGCCTGCCCAACTCGGCAATTACAGCGGCGACATCGGTATACAGATTGTCCATATCGTCCATCTGCTTGCCGAGCGATGCCAGATCATTGCCGTACCAACGCAAATGTGCCGAGATGAAGTTCGTCTTCTTGTGCGCCTTGAACAACCGCTCGCTCTCGGCCATCAACTCTTCCCAGCTCCCATCCTTTTCCGCGCTCCGACGCCGCGAAGGAAATTCCTTCAACTCAAGCCACCGCTCGTTGTTCTTGTCCCACGGGTCCCAGAATGGCTTCGGGTCCGCCGTATGAATCAACACGGGTGCCTTGTACTGAGCGCACACCTCAAACACATCGAACCACCGCTTGTCGTCCGCCGGGATCCGCTTCCCCGCCTTGTCTCGCGTCGTCATGCCGAAATTCTTGAATAGTTTCAGCCCCTGCGCCCCATCCTTAAACGATTGCTCCAGCGTGGTTGCAACGCGCTTAGCGTAATCTGGCGCATCCAGATTCTCGAAGTCGAGATTGGCGAACACGATAAAGCGCTTCGGATAGTTCCCCTTCATGTTCTTCACGATCGCGCGCCCGCGCTCGCCGTAGTTCCCATTCAGGTTCACCATCATCGTCATGTTCAAGGCATCCATGTCGCGCACCAGCTTGTCGAGCTGATCCTTGGGCATCATGCCGTTCTGGTGATTGTGGATATCGATGTGGGGAAACTTGGAACGGACAATCTCCTTGCCCGGCACCTTCAAGGTCGACTTGGGGTTGTATTCTTCAAACGTGAGTTGTCCAGCCAGCGCAAGAAAATGGCGTCGTTCCATTCCGTCTATTCTTCCACGGCTGGCCGTGAAATGTAGTGCATGCTTGCGTCATGCAGTTTGCCGTCTGGCGTCAACCCATAGTGCGGCATCACCCCAAACCGGGTAAACAACAGGCTTCGCACCAAAGCCTCAGATCCGCCCCCGGTCATGGTCGTGATCGTATACATGGCCACGCCCAGCGCGGGCATCCGTTCCAGGGCATCCACGAGTAGAGCCCGCGCCACGCCTCTGCGTTGCTCACTGGAGTGAACCATCAGCTTTTGCAAGTCAGCGCGATGGCTTACCGATTCAGCCTTTTCATACGCGATCTGGAACGCCCCAATCACCTTGCCGTGTTCGATCGCCGCCAGCAGTTCGCGCTCTCCCGCCTCAAGATCCCGCGCCACGCCACTCCAATACCGGTCCAGCTTGTCTTCCGTCATCGGCAGCATGAATCCCACAGTGCCCCCAACTTCAACAGCGTCTTTGAGCAACCACTCAAATTCCTGTTTGCGCTCCAGCACCTCAGCCGCCGCCAGTCTGCGAATCTCAAACACCGGCTTCCGCCTCCAGTTTCGGCATCACCAGATTCGTATCCTTCAACAGTTCATACACCGCGTCGTGCGATCCCAGTGCCAGCTTGCCGCGATCTTTCACCGTCAAACCTTCGGTCGGAATTGGATCCCCAATCCGAATCAGCACCTTGCCGGGCGACACAGTGCCTGAACCCATCGGCAGCACCTGCTCGGAGCCCGCGATCGAGACGGGCACCACGGGCACGCCTGAATTGATCGCGATATAGAAAGCACCTTCTTTGAAAGGCTGCAGCTTCGCTTCCGGCGACCGGCCGCCTTCCGGGAAGATCAGCACGCTGATGCCGCGCTCACGAATCATCTTGCCCGCCTCGGACATGGCCTTGATCGCCTCCCGCGGATTATCGCGCGGCACAGCGATATGGCCCGCTCGGCTCAAGTGATACCCAAGAAAGGGGATGCTGAACAAACCCTTCTTGGCCATGAACCGAAACTGCACGGGAATCGCCGCCAGGATGCAAGGCGTATCCATGTAGCTCAGATGGTTCGCCACAAACACGTAGCTCCCATTGGGGTCGATCTTCTCGAGCCCTTCCACCTTCATGTCCACAAACGAAACTCGCAACAGCATCCGCGCCCACGCGCGAGCAATCGCAACCTGTTTCCGCCCCGTCGTTTCAAACAGCGAAACAACGAGATTCACCGAACCATAAAGGACGGTGCAAATGATGATGAGTGGGTCGATGATGAACAACGCCCGCAGTTGAGCCAGCATGTACTCTTTCTATTGTAGAAGCGGGCGCGCCTCGCCCACCACAAATAGCGATCCAGTAATGAAGATCACCGCGTTTTGCGGCGCATCCCGCAAAACATCAAGAGCCTCAGGCACGCTGTGCGTCGACACCACATCGTCACGGCCGGCAAGTTCCGCCAAAGCCTCGGGCTCAAGCGCACGCTGCTGCGCCACGGCTGTCACAATCAGCCGGCTCGCCGTGGGAAACAGTTCCTCCGTGATCTCGCGCACATCCTTATCTCGCATCACTCCAAACACCATCCACACCTCGCGCCCACTGAAGTGCCGGTGGATGAATTCCCGCAGCCGCCTGGCCGCCGCAATGTTGTGGGCCCCGTCCAGGTACGTCAACGGCTCACGGCGAATGATTTCGAGCCTTCCCGGCCAGCTTGCCTTCTCAATCCCAGCCTCAATGTGAGCAACATCCAAACCGATCTTGTGCAATGCGACGGCCGCCGTTAGGCTGTTCCCCACCTGATGCGCACCAGCCAAAGGACAACGAATTTCCATTGACGTTTCGCCCTTGCTCGCCCGACACGAACACCCATCCGGCCGCAATTCGAGCCCCGTCAAATTCCAGCTCGCCACATCCTCCAAATCATCGGCCGCAAACACATGCCGCACCTCGGCATGCTGAAACCCCAAAACTACCGGCCGGCCCGGCTTGATGATCCCCGCCTTTTCCCTCGCAATTTTTTCCAGCGTATCGCCCAGATACTGCTGATGATCCATATCAACGGGCGTAATCACACTCAACATCGGGTCGACAACATTCGTTGCATCGAGTCGTCCCCCAAGGCCGACTTCAAGCACTACGCGGTCTACCTTCGCTTCACAAAACAGCACAAAGGCCATCGCCGTCACGGTCTCAAAGTAAGTCGGGTGACAATCCAGCCCTTCTGAGGCTTCATGCACAATTCCAAACGCCCGGGCAAACTCCTGTTCGCTCACAGGCTCCCCATCAATGCGAATTCGCTCCGTCGGGCTTGTGAGATGTGGGCTTGTATAGAACCCGGTCCGGTACCCCGCATGGCGCAACGTCGAATCGATCATGGCGCACACGCTCCCCTTACCATTGGTTCCAGCTACGTGAATCACGGGGCAATGTCGCTCGGGGTGTCCGAGCCGTTCCAGTACAGTCTCGATTCGATCGAGCCCCAGCTTGATCGATTTCACTTCGTTGCCGAGTGAATAAAGATACTGAACCGATGCCGGGAAATCCATCTACGGCAGTGCTGGTTTGGCGGCGCAGCCCGTGGAGGTCGGAACACGCCCCCCCTTGTTGAGCTCCTGGTAGCCAATCTCAGTGTTGTAATAAATCCGCGACACCATGCTCTTCACCTGCCGGAAGAATCGGGTCCCAGAGTCCACACCAAACTCAGTATCGCGATCGAGCGTCTCGAGCACCTTCACTTGTTGAGCGGCAGTCAAGTTGAGAAATGGCTTCTCAAACTTTCCGTTCGTGTACCCATCAAGCCACCCCAGCCCATCGAGAAAATTCACGCGCTCTACTGGCGAACCGTCAGTCAGAAACAGATCGATGTAGCGATGCGCCATCGCCTCTTTCGCCCCTGGCGTATCTGTCGCCGGGATGATCAGATCAGCCAGTGTTTCGACAGTCGCCAATTGATGGTCATCGAGAGTCTTCGCGGTCCAGGTCTCTGCCGCCGGCAAGCCAGCCACGGCGAGAGATACCAATCCTGCACCAGCTTTCAGTGCTTCGCGGCGGGGAAGTTCGAATTCACTCATCTTCGTTCCACTCTATAACAACCCCCACGTCTTCAGCAGCCACGCATACTCAAACGCGATTTCATGCAGCCGGTCATAGCGCCCCGACGCCCCGAAATGCCCCGCGCCCATGTTCACCTTCAGCAGGATTTCGCTTGAGTGCAGGTTCACTTCCCTCAGTCGGGCCACCCACTTCGCTGGCTCCCAATACGATACCCGCGGGTCATTCAGCCCGGCCGTCACCAGCATCGACGGATACGCCGCTGGCTTTGTGTTGTCGTAAGGAGAGTATTCGCGAATCGCATGAAAATACTGCGCGTCGGCCGGATTGCCCCACTCCTCGTATTCGCCCACCGTCAGCGGCAGTGAAGCATCCAGCATCGTGTTCACCACATCCACAAACGGTACATGGGCCAGCACACCCCCAAACAAGTCAGGCCGCATCGTCACCGCTGCGCCCACGAGCAATCCTCCCGCCGAACCGCCTTCGATGATCAATTGCTCCTTGGTCGTTCGGCCTCGATCCAGCAGGCTCTGAGCTGCAGCAATGAAATCAAGAAATGAGTTCCGCTTCTGCAACATTCGCCCCGCGTCATGCCACGGCTGACCCATCTCAGCGCCGCCGCGCACTTGTGCAATCGCGTAGATCACACCGCGGTCGAGCAAACTGAAGCGTGCGGTCGAAAACGAAGCATCCATATTCACGCCATAGGCCCCGTAACCATAAAGCAGCAGCGGCTGCGGCTTCGATAAATCGAGATCCTTACGATGAACCAGAATCAGTGGAATCTCTGCGCCGTCATGGCTGCGAGCCATAGTTCGTTCGATCGCATAGCGGGTTGGATCGAAATCGCCAGGGATCGCCGTGCGCTTCTTCAGCTCATGCGTTTGCGTTTCGAAATCGAAATCAAAGACACTTGGCGGGGTCACTGGCGATTGATAGCTGTAGCGCAGCGTCGTCGCGCCAAACTCAAGATTGCCTGTCAAATCAGCCGCATAAGCCTGTTCGCTGAAGTGAATCGTGCGCCACTCATTCTCGCCTTTCTTCAGATATCGAAACCGTTGCAGACCCTCATATCGCTCCGTTGCGATCAAGTAGTTTTCGAACGCCGTCACGCCCTCCAGGTACACGTCTGGCCGATGTGGAAGAATCTCTTCCCAGGCTTCCTCGCTCCAGTTCGTCACCGGCGTCCGCACCAGCCTGAAATTCCGTCCGCGGTCGTTGATCCTCAAGTAAAACCAGTCGCCCTGATGCGTCAACGCATACTCGATATCCTGCTGCCGGGGCCGAAACACGCGAAATCCAGCCTCCGGGTCTGCAGCGGACGTAATCGAGATCTCAGTGGTTGTCGAAGATTCCGCTTCCATCAAAATGAACTGATCGCTCCGCGTCAGATACGCGTCGAGCCGGAAGCGCTCGTCGGTCTCCTCAAAAACAAGCTGGTCCTGCGACGCAGCCTCACCGAGCCGATGGCGCAGGATGCGGTAAGGACGCCGCGCCGCATCGAGCACGCTATAGAAAAACGTTCGATTGTCCGCCGCCCATGTGAGCGTGTCGTATGTCGTTTCGATCTCGTCAGAAAGCAGGGCCCCACTGTTTAGATCCTTAACGCGGATCGTGTAATCCTCATCCCCGGCAATGTCCGTTGAGTAGGCCAGCAGGTGATGATTCGGGCTCGTCTCCAGAACGCCAATTTGAAAGTACTCGTGCCCCGCCGCCAGTTCGTTTGAATCGAGGTAAACCTCTTCCTCCGCTTCGAGGCTGAGGTGCTTCCGGCAATAAATCGGATACTGCTTGCCTTCCTCAGTCCGCGAGTAATAGAAGTAAGGCCCTTCCTTCACAGGCACGCTCAAGTCGGTCTGCTGGATGCGCCCCAGTATCTCGTCATAAAGGGTTTTGCGCAAAGCAGCTGTCGATTCCATCGCCGCTTCGGTATGCGCATTCTCCGCCTCAAGATGCGCAATCAACTCTGGACTTTCCTTATCCCGCAGCCAGGCATAGTCGTCGGTCCATGTGATGTCGTGCAGGGAATACTCACGCGGCCCCTTGCGGACCGTGACAGAATGCATACTCTTGAGGTTAGCTAAGCTGATTTCATGCTTCGGACTTTTGTTCTGCTGCTGGCCGCGATCCCGCTTGTCGGTCAGCCCCTTGCGATTGATTCCAGTCGGCTTCGTGCCCACATCCGTTTTCTGTCGAGCGACCTGCTCGAAGGCCGCGCCCCCGGCACCCGCGGTGGAGACCTCACCGAACAATATCTCTCCTCTGCCTTCGAAGCTGCCGGTACCAAAGTCCAACTTCAGAAAGTTCCTTTGCTCGGCGTTCGGACAGACCCCGGCTCCAGTGTCATCATCAGCGGCACAGAGCTTGTCTGGAATACCGATTTCGTTGCCAGTTCTCGATCCCAGAAGGCGCTCAGCCTGATCCAGGCAGACCTTCTCTTCGTCGGCTATGGCAACAACTACGGCAATGTTGACCCGAAGGGCAAAATCGTAGTGATGATCAACGGCCAGGGCGGCACCACCGCCAAGCGCGAACTCGCAACCCGCCTCGGCGCCGTTGGCACGCTGCTGCTTTCAAAGACTTCTCTTCCCCGTTCCGCAGCCGAGTCAATCCAACTCAAGCGTGATCCCGCTTCGTCTTCCCTCGATTTCACGGGAGCGATCACCGAAGCAGCCGCATTGCGCCTCGGTTGGCCCGTTGCCGACCTCCTGGCCAAAGCCACTGCAACCGACTTCACGCCCGTACCGATCGCGGGCACGCTGCAAATGATTCTGCAAAGCACGATCCGCAATTTCTCCGCGCACAACGTTGTCGCAACCATCCCCGGCTCTGACCCCGCTACTTCAAGCGAGCACATCCTCTACTCGGCCCATTGGGATCACCTCGGTCTTGCGGCAAACGGCGAAGACCGCATCTTCAATGGCGCAGTAGACAACGCCACCGGCTGCGCAGCACTCATTGAGATCGCTCGCGCCTGGGCGGCTCTCGAACCTCGGCCCAAGCGTGGAGCTGTTTTTGTTGCCACCACCGGCGAAGAAAGCGGTTTGCTCGGTGCCACCTACTACGCCGCCAATCCTCTCCAGCCTCTCAACCAGATCCGCATCGGCCTCAACCTCGACGGCCTCGCACCCGGCCCCAAACCGTCTGGCTTCTTCGCCCTTGGCACCGAAAATAAAAATGCCCAGCCGCTTCTCGAAGAAGCAGCCAGGCGTCTCGGGATCCCGCTTCGGCCAGATCCAAAGCCTGAGCTTGGATACATAACCCGCGCCGATCACTTCCCATTGATGAATGCCGGGGTGCCAGCTTATTCTTTGATGCCTCTCGATGAGTCTGGTCAGTTTGCCTCGGCTTATATGAATTCCCGCTACCACAGGGTCAACGATGAGTACTCTCCCACCTGGGACATGACCTCAAACGAAGCCATGTCCCGGCTGGCGCTCACCATCGGCCTCAATGCCGCATCGCGTCCTTAGGCGCTCTTGAGCTCCCGTCGACGCCAGGGGTACAGCCGCCCCACCTTGTCGTTCGCGCGCGGCATCTCAACCACATTGGTCTTTGCCACCACCGTCTTGTCTTCAACAACCGTCTTCTCCTCGCCCCCCACCTTGCCCAGGTTCGGCCGCGGCCGCAACACAGCAACCTTGCTCAGCTTGATCCCCGAGAAGTATTCGTCCAGCGGGAACAACGCATAGGGCCGCAACTCCCGGAACACCCGCCCCAGCTTCTCCTGCACCGAGTACACACGGTGAAAAAACGTCCCTTTGTCGATTCCCAGCTTTTCAATACAGAACTTCCAGTCCGCGCCCTGCAGAAAGTGCCACTTGAATACTTCGTGCTCATCGTGATTCAGTGTGCGGCGGCAAACCAGCTCAAAATCAGCAATGTATTCCTCGTTGCGGCGGCCCCAAAGCCGATGGCCGGTGGGTCCTTCTGCATGATCAAGCGTCAGATTGCTCGTCACGCCCGCCTTTTCAACGCAGTGCCAGTAGCGCACGAAACAAGCGCGAAATATGGCGCGAAACACGCAGCCACACACCTTGGTTTCTCCCTTAACAGGGGTTTTGCGAAGTCCCAGCCCTCTGCAAAATACGCGGTTAAGTATTAAGAGTTCTGCAAAAAGGAAATGGGTCATGCTAAACCTTTCACAAATCCGTTAGCGGCGGAGAAAGAGGAAAGGCAGATGACCCGAAAGCAGAATAGCGCAAAAGCGGACTGGAAGGCAGTGATGGGCCAGGACG
>VFZU01000078.1 GCA_016870995.1 Acidobacteriota bacterium | reverse complement strand
CTTGTTCGTGCTCGCCCCAGCTTCCAGGATCCGCGCGATCTCTTCATTGCTGTACCGCTTCTTCTTCATTGATCTCTCCTTTCCTCTTGAAAGATCCTATGATTTCCGCTGGTACGATTTTAGGGCGTCAGGTCACAATGAGCTTTGGGCACACGATTCCCGTGATGAGGGGACATGCCGATTACCACGCGCTGCTAGTAGCTCAATGCTGGCTGGGACAGCATCGGAACGGTGGTAGGTTGTTCGATTCGATCCGGGAACTGCGCGGATTGAACTACGGCGACTACGCCTACATTGAGTACTTCCCTCGTGGCATGTATCAGTTTGAGCCAGACCCTTGCCTTGCTCGCCAACAGCAGATCTTTCAGGTCTGGTTACGCCCGGTGGAACCATCAAAGGCTTTGTTCGCATTCAGGCTCGCTCTTTATGAAATTGAACAGTTGCGGTTGGGCGGGATCACTCAGGAAGACTTCGAGCGAACGCGCAACTTCTTGACCAAGTATGTGAAGTTGCTGTTGAAGACGGATTCTCTTCGCCAGGGCTATGCCATCGATAGCGAGTTCTATGGCGTGGGCGAGTATGTGGAGTTTATTGCCTCGGGCCTGGCACAGTTAAGCGTCGAGGACGTCAACCGGGCGGCGCGCAAATATCTGGATGTGAAGCGGTTTTGTCTGGTGGCCGTGGGGCCGGGGATGGAGGAGTTTGCGGCTGCCCTTAAAAGTGGGGCGGCCAGCCCAATCCAATACGAAGTACCTCAACCAGAAGAAGTGCTGGCGGTGGATCGTGTCGTCGAGGTCTGGCCGGTCGAAGTGAAGACTTTGAAAGTAATTCCGTTTGAAGAGGTGTTCGAATGATTGTGAATGTGCCGCAAGTCCCAACGGGAAATGCCACCTACTCGCACGCTGTAAAGATGGGCGGGTTGATCTTCGTGTCGGGTCAATTGGGCGTCGATCCGGCCACAGGCAGGCTACGTCCGGGCGGGCAAGTGGCTGAGTATGAGCAGGCGCTCGAGAACATCCGAGTCATTCTCGAAGCGGCAGGGACTTCCCTCGATCAAGTGGGCAAAACCACTGTGTACATGACGAATGTGGATGAGCTGTCGGAGTTGAACGCCGTCTATGCGAGGTATTTCCCGCACGCTCCTGCGAAAACCGGCGTCGAGGTCAAGCGCCTGTCCGCCGGTGCCGCGATCGAAATCGAAGTCGTAGCGTTGGCTGCGACCAGCTAGTTCTTCCCACCCAGGCACGCCTTGAATTCTGGCCCGTCGGGCAATTCCTTCTCGCGCCGCAGCCGGCGTGCCATCCCCTGTAGCTCACGATATTCCCCACACTGAGCTTCCTTCGCGACCTTCGCAAACCCTGCCCGCCTCATCTCAAATACTCGGGCCAATGCTTCCGCATGCCACTGGTTTACTCCGAGAGCCCGCTCATAACTTCGCCGTGCAGAGGCGCCATCTCCAGCCGCTGCCTCCAGATCCCCTCGCAGCACATGATAGGCCGGGCTGGCTCCTTGCGTTGTTTCAATCAATCGTGCTGCCTCCAGAGCATTGGCCAACCTCTCTCCTCGTCTCTCTGCGTCCAACCGGGCCAGTTCCAATCCATGCTTCATCTCCACCATCGCCGCCATCCTGCCCGCACTGCGCAACACGCCCGCCTCCCGCTCATATCCCGCTAGCACTGCGCGCCAATCCGCTGGCTTCGTTGCCGCCAATTTCAATCGTGCCTCGAGCGCTAATTGCGAATGTCGTGAGTCTTCAAGCGGACCTTCTTTCCCCCGCTTCTCAATCCGCGCAATCGCCGCCCGCAAGCCCTGCTCTCCCTCCAACTCACCCCGATGCAAATCAATCACGCTCAGATACGTCCAGTCCCGAGACTTCGGTTCCGGCAGCTCAATCGCTCGCTTCACATGCCGCTCCATCCGATCCAGAGTCGCGAGCGCCTCCTGCTTGCCCGACTGCCGCCGAGCCACATACTGCAGCGCACTGGCCGCCAGCCGGTGATAACTCCCCTTCGTCTCGTTCTTCTCGAGCAACCCCTCCACCGTCTCCAGCGAGCTCCGCAACAATGCATCGGCCCGCGCACTATCTCCGCCACTCAGAATCAACAACTCCGCCAGCCGCTCCTCCGCGCTCGCAATGTCAAACAACAACCCTGGCTCTCCCTGCTTCGCCTTGCCCAGCGCCGCCAGCACCTCGGTGCTCGATTCCACAATCCGCTCCATCACATCTTTTGGCGGGTTTAGATACTGAATCCCCTCATAGACGTCAAACACCATAATTCGAGCCGCCCGCCTCAACTCAAGGAAGTGCTCCTCCGCCACCCTCCTCTGTTGCACCGCATACCCCGCAAACCCAAGAATTGCCAACCCGCACCCCAACGCAAACCAGTGCCGTTGCGCAAACCTCCCCACCACATAAGCAATCGAGCTGCTCCGCACCACCACTGGCTTATGCGCCAGCACATTCTCAATCTCTCCCGCCAGTCTCTCTACAGAGGCATACCGCCGCCCGACTTCTTCTGCCGTCGCACATTCGATCACCGCAACGAGATCCGCTTCGCCTGCATGCGGCCCCGCGATCTCTCGCAACAACAATCCCAATCCATAGACGTCGCTCGCTACCGTCGGCCTCTCCCCACGCTTCTGTTCCGGGCTCGCGTAAGTTGGCGTCCACCCCACCGCTCCGCCCACAAAATCCTCCCGGTCCACCCAAGCAATGCCGAAGTCCAGCAGCTTCGGCGTCCCATCTGCTCTGACCAAAATATTCGATGGCTTCAAGTCAGCATGCACTACCAGTTGCTGATGCGCATACTCCACTGCCCTCGCAATCCCCAGAAACAACTCAAGTCTTGCCTTTCTGCCCATCCCCTGCAATGCCTCGCCAAGCCCCGTCCCCGCTACATATTCCATCACCAGAGAGGGTTCGCCCTCCTCGGTGATGCCCCCATCCAGCAATCGCGCAATCCCTGCATGATCCAGTCGCGCCAGAATCTGCCGCTCGGCCAAAAATCTCTTCCGCCCCTCCTCCGTCATCACCCCGGCTCCCAACACCTTTACCGCCACACTCATCTCAAATTGCCCATCTGCCCGTTCCGCCCGGTACACATCCCCCATGCCACCCATCCCAATCAGTTCCCCAAGCTTCCATCGCCCCAATTGCCGCCCTTGCATCGTCACGCCACGCCCTGCCTCCAGAAAACTCCCCGCTTCCTCGTGGCTATCGAGCAACTCCATCACCTCGGCACGCAACTCCTCCCGCCCCGCTGTCCAATCCCGCAACGCCGCCTCCCGCGCCCCGGCCTCCACCTCGAGCAACCTCCCAAACAATTCCTCCACTTCGCGCAGACTCGCCATACCCTCTAACGCGTACTTCCCGAGGTTTCCTTCTCACCCCCCGGCCGCAATTCTCGATAAAGCCACGCTTTGGCAAACGCCCAATACCGTGACGCCGTCGGCACGCTCATCTCCATCAACAACGCCGTCTCTTCCAAAGTCAGCCCGCCAAAGAACCGGTACTCCACCACCCGCGCATGTTGCGGCAACTCCTTCTCCAGCCGCACCAGCGCCCCTTCCAGATCCAGCAGATCCACCTCCGCTCCCCACGCCCTTCCCACATCCTCCAACTGCACCAGCGTCTGCCCCGCGCCCCGCTTCAACGCCCCCTGCTCCCGCGCATGATCGATCAGCACCCGCCGCATCAACTGCCCCGCCACCCCGCAAAAATGCCGCCGGTTCTGAAAGCTCTGCCGCTGCGCCACCAGCCGCAAATACGCCTCGCTCACCAGTGCCGTCGGCTGCAACGTATGCCCCACTCCCTCCCTCCGCATCAACGCCGCCGCCGTCTGCCGCAACTCACGGTATACCAACGCAAACAACTCCTCGCTCGCCGCGGTCTCCCCCTGCCGCCACTTCCCCAACAGCTCAGTAACTTCCGCCATCGTTTTCCATGATAAGGTTTCCCGCCCGCCTCCGCGTTACTTATCAAAGGCAACTTTCATCCATGCGCTCATTACTCTTGCTTCTCTCCATCCTTCCCGCCTTCCCGCAGCAAACCCTCCTCGATACCAACTTCAACACCCCATACACCATCACCCGCATCGGCTCATCCACTTTCCCGGCCTTGGCCCGCCTCGAGCGCACCCCAACGCGCGACTTCCTTGGCAACCCCACCAATTTCTACGGCTTAATCACCATTCGCCTGAACGCGCCTACCTCATCCTCTGGCGGTTACCCCTATTACGATTCTGCCCCAGCCATCGAAGCCCCCACCTGGTACTTCTTCACCCAGCCAGACTGGAATGTTCCTCTTTCCGTCAGCCCGCCCATCGCCCGCATCAACTACTCGGAAGCCTTCCAATTCATCAACCACTCCTGCACCTCCTGCACCGAAGATTTCACCACCTACCCCGCCATCCGCCAGGGCGGCACCGTCTTCGTCGGTCCAGCAATGCGCTGGACTCGCAATCGCGAATGGCAACGCCAGTTCCTCGACAACCTCACCCTCAACGACTTCCGCGAATTCCAGCGCTCCAGCGCAGCCCGGATCAATGTCTCCCCCAACGCACCTCCTCTCGAATTCGGCTTCGTCCGAGGCTTCGTCGCCACCGAAACCACCGAATTCCAATCCGGCATCGACGAAGTCCGCATCACCCTCTCTCGACCTCTCACCCTCGACGCCACACCTGATACCTATCTCCTCTCCCAGTCCCCCATCACCCAAACCATCCCCGCCTCTTCCGGCCTCCTCTCCAACGACAGCATCCGCACCACCGCCAGCGGCGCCCGCGCTGACCTCACCAGCCAACCCCGCGGCAGCCTCATCCTCCGCGCCGACGGCGGCTTCGATTACACCCCAGTCCCCAACCTCACCTCCGACTCTTTCGAATACAGGCTCACCACGCCCACCGCTCAATCCAACCCCACTCCCGTCACGCTCCGCCTACTTCCCCCGCGCCTCGCCTGCACGCTAACGCCGCTTCCTGTTGCCGGCCCCATTACCGTGCTTGGCTCTGGCCGCACGAACTGGCGTCTCGACGTCCAACTTGATGGCGCTGCTCTCAATGGCTTGCTCCCCATTACCATCTCCCACTCCCTCAACGGCGTCCGCGCGCGCAGTGAGTACCGTGTCGTGCCCCTCGGCGCTGATTCCACCATTGCCCCCGTGCTCTTTGACGAAGGTCCCGTCTCCGTCAGCGTCTCCATTGCCTCCCAGGAAAACCTCTGCCGCTACGAATACGTGAATCCGCGCTCAATGACATTCGCCTCCAATCCCCCTCCCAATGAAAATTGCGTCGTAGTTTGGGCGGTCGCGATTGAGGCCGCTCGTCTATTTACGGAACAACTCACCGGCCGCACCATACCTCCTATATTTGCAATGCGCTCCTACCGCGACAACGTCCTCGCGGCCTCTCCCCTAACCTCCCACTTCCGCGACCTCTACTACCGCCACAGCCCCGAGATGATCTCCCTCCTGCAAACACACCCCGCCCTCGTTCCCGAGTCCCTCTCCTTGTTCAGGCAGTTCTCCAAATCCCTACCCCACATCCCCGCCGATCTTGAATCCGCCGCCATCGCCCTGCTCACCAAACTCCGCCCCTCCATGAGTCCCGCCCTCCAGCGCGACTTCGACACGACCCTCGTCCAACTCCAACACCCCGCCACTCGTGCTGCCCTCGGCCTCGATTCCCTCTCTACCGAGCTCATCACCCGCACCCTCATCGACTCCGCGGGCAACACCTACACCATCGGCGCCATCGCCGCCCAGGCCTTCCTCCGCAAGACCAGCCCCACCCACCAGCTCCTGTTCGAGCGCCGCTTCGGCGGCGCCGCCTTCGACATCGCCTTTGGTCTCGCCCTCGGCCCCGACAACACCGTCTATCTCACCGGCCTCACCCAGTCCGAAGACTTCCCCACCCTCAACGCCCCCCAGCCCCGCTATGGCGGCTCTGGCCCAGATCCCGTGTTTAAGGGTGATGCCTTCCTCACCGTTCTCTCCGCCACCGATGGCCGCCTTCTCCGTTCCACCTATTGGGGCGGCGAAAACTTCGACATTGCTCGCGCCATCGCCGTCGATGCCTCCGGCAACGCCTACATCGCCGGCTACACTGCCAGCTCCCGCTTTCCGCTTTCTACCCCTCTTCAATCCACTCCCCCTGCCCCCGAATCCGGCTTCCTCGCCCGCTTCGACGGCCGCACCGGCGCTACCCTTTCCAGCTCTTACCTCGGCACCCCCTCCGGCGACGCCATCTCTGACATCGCCCTGCTCCCCAACGGCGACATCCTCCTCGCTGGCACCCGTCTCTACCGTTTCGATTCCAACGCCTCCCGCTTCCTTCTCGATCTCCCCACGTCCCTTATCACCTCCCTGCTTCCTCTCACCAATAACGAGTTCATCGTCTCCGGTGTCGAATCCACCACCGCCGGCCCCCGCGGCTTCCTTGCTCGCTATTCTCCCTCAGGCCAGCTCCTCGCCCGCCTCCCCCTGTCCTCCAACAACTCCCAGTACATTTTCCCCGCCACACTCCTGCTCCGCTCCGGCTCCCTCGAGGTCCTCGGTGCCACCCTCACCGATTCCCTCGCCACCGAGCCCTACCTCGCCCGCCTCACTCCTTCCTTTACCTCCACCACCGCCATCACCCCGGTAACCATCCCCTCGGCCCCCACTCCCGGCTTCCTCACCGGCTATGATTCCCGTGGCCTCCTCACCGGCCTCCCCTTCGATCTCACTTCTCCCTTCTTCACCCCCACTCCACAAAACACTCCGCTCACGCTCGCCCTCGCCACCACCCGCCGCTCCACCGAAGAGCTCACTCCAGGCGCCCTCTTCGTCCTCTCCGGCATCAACACTCTCCCCAACCTGCCCCCACCCGCGGCGGCTTCCGATTCTTCCAATCCCCCCACCGAACTCTCCGGCCTCCGCATCCGCTTCGATGCGGACACCTACGCCCCCCTCCACAACTACACACCGAACGAAATCATCTTCGTCGCCCCCGCCGTCAAGGCCGCCTCCACCCTCACCCTTGAGCTCAACGGCCAACCCATCGCCTCCCGCCCCATCCGCCTGGCTCCCTCGGTTCCCCAACTCTTCACCACCAACGGCCAGTCCGATGGCCCCCTCCTCGGCGAATGGGTCGATTCCGAAGACGCCCCTTCCCGCCTCTCCTTCTTTGCCGCCGGCCTCGCCCCGGACCTCAAGGCCACCACCCTCTACTCTGTCACCAACTCTGGCATCCTCACGCTTGAGCTTGCTACCCGCACCCCACTCGCCGGCTACCTCGGCATCGATCAGATTCTCACCGCCCCTCTCCCCATTAATGCCACCAAGCCGACTGGCGCACGCCTGTTCCTCCTCAACGCTAACCGCTTATCCAACCCAGCTAAACTCCCCTAATCAACCACCACCTGCAACGGGCTTTGCCGCAACCGCCGCAAAGCTCGTTCACGCAAACCTCGAGCAGACTTTCTCTGCCTGATCACTCCTTTATTCTCAACTCTGTACCCTTACCTCAATCCTCTTTCCTCGCTTAATCCTGTTCTCGGGCTCTCAATCGATCGCATCAGGCCAGGCATCTCAAGATAGAACTTGAATCGAATTTGGCAGCATTCAAGCATTGTGCTTCCGGATTGGATGCGAAACTAAAGAGGGGTTTCCATTGCTTCTCACCCTCTCCCAGACCGGTCCGCAGGCTGAAAGCATCAGCTTCCTGCTACATAAACACCCAGCGAATCTACATGTGGTGGAGTTGCCGTTTGGGAATGCGACGGTCTTCTATACCGAAACAACCGACGAGAAGTTTACCGTTCAGCTCTTACTCGCCATTGACCCAGTCGAGCTTGTGCGAGGTGCGCAGCAACTCGAACAGTATGTGAATGACCGCCCCTACGTTGCGTCCTCGTATCTCACCGTGGCTATGGGCCGTGTCTTTGGGACAGCGATGGCAGGCAACTGCAAGAAGCGCCCGGAATTGGTCGACACCAAGCTACCCCTGACCGTAGTAGTTGAAGTAATTCGTTCCCTCGGTGGCGAACAAGTGCTTCACAAGCTGTTCGAGCCACTCGGTTACAAGGTGAGCGTCACTCGCCATTCTCTCGATGAGAAGTTTCCCGAATGGGGCGAGAGTCCTTACTTTCGACTTGCCCTTGAAGCCAATGCCACCGTTCGCGATACGCTGACTCACCTTTATGTGTTGATGCCTGTTCTCGACGACCAGAAGCACTACTACGTTGGGGATGCTGAAGTTGAAAAGCTGCTTTCGCGCGGCGAGGGCTGGCTGAACACACATCCGGAACGGCAATTGATCGTCAGCAGGTATCTGAAACGCCGAGTGTCGCTCATGGATCAGGCTTTCGCCCGCCTCCTGAGCGACGAAGTGGAAGATACGGATGCTGCCGAATCGCAAGCGGAACAATCAGGCATCGCAGAAAAGGAACTGGAGCGGCCGCTCACCCTCCACACACAGCGAATCAACCTGGTGGCCACCCGCCTCAAGGAACTCGGCGCGAAGACCGTGCTCGACCTCGGTTGCGGGGAGGGCCGCTTGATCCGTCGTCTCCTTGCAGATCGCACCTTCGAACGCATTCAGGGAGTGGATGTCAGTCATCGAGCCCTCGAGGTTGCAGCCTCTCGCTTAAAACTCGAAAGCATGCCTGCGCGCCAACGCGAACGCCTTACGCTACTGCAAGGGTCGCTGCTTTATCGGGATCATCGCCTCGCAGGCTTTGATGCCGCGGCGGTGGTTGAAGTCATCGAGCACCTCGATCAGCCTCGGCTGCTTGCCTTCGAACGGGTGCTTTTCGAATTCGCAAGGCCGACTCACATCGTAATCACAACGCCCAATCGCGAATACAACGTTCTGTTTCCGACGTTGCTTCCTGGCAAGATGCGGCATGGGGACCATCGCTTCGAGTGGACCCGCCAGGAGTTCGAAGGTTGGGCCTTCAGGGTCGCTGAACGCTTCTCATACACTGTCCGTTTTGAACCTGTCGGACCCGTCGACGCCCTTCACGGCGCACCGTCCCAAATGGCGATCTTCGTGCTGGGTGAAGGAGGTGCAGCGTGAAGACAATCGAGATTCCTGATTTGTCTTTGGTTGTCCTGATCGGCGCTTCCGGCTCAGGGAAATCGACTTTTGGCCGTTCCCATTTCCGGCCAACGGAAGTTCTGAGTTCAGACTTTTTCCGTGGACTCGTTAGCGATGATGAAAACGATCAGAGTTCAACTCCCGATGCATTCGATGCTCTTTACTACTTGCTTGAAACAAGGCTAAGGCGCGGCAAGCTGACTGTGGTCGACGCGACAAACGTTCGTGCGGAAGACCGTAAGCGTTTGGTTGAAACGGCTCGAAAGTATCACTGCCTTCCGGTCGCCTTTGTCATCAATACACCCGAGAAAGTATGCCAGGAGCGCAATAGCAACCGTCCAGATCGCAACTTCGGCCCGCATGTCGTGCGTCGCCAAGTCTCCGACCTCCGCCGAGGGCTTCGTGGGCTTCAGCGCGAAGGATTCCGTCACGTCCATATCCTCGACGACACGAGTGACCTCCAGATTCAGCGTGTGCCGCTCTGGAACAACAGGAAGGGCGAGCACGGACCCTTCGACATCGTCGGAGACATCCACGGCTGTGCGGACGAACTGCGCCAGCTTCTCACGAAATTAGGCTGGGAGCCTCATGAGCAGACCTGGCGACACCCCGAAGGCCGCAAGGTCGTATTTTTGGGTGACCTGGTGGACCGGGGCCCGAAGGTGGTCGAGGTCATTGATTTAGTTCGCGGCATGATCCAGGCTGGCAATGCACTCTGCGTCGCCGGCAATCATGATGTGAAGCTTGTGAAATGGCTGCGTGGCAAGCAGGTGCAAGTCAAGCACGGGCTTGAACAATCTATTGCCGAACTGGAGCCGCTATCTGAGGAAGTCCGCTCTGGCATTGCTTCCTTCCTCGACGGTCTCGTGAGTCACTACGTGCTTGATGACGGCAAACTGGTTGTCGCTCATGCCGGGCTCAGGGAGGAAATGCACGGTCGCGGTTCCGGGGCAGTGCGCGTGTTCTGCTTATACGGAGAAACGACTGGCGAAACCGACGAATTCGGACTTCCGATTCGTTACAACTGGGCAGCCGAGTATCGCGGCCGGGCTGCAGTTGTTTACGGTCATACTCCGGTGCCTCAACCAGAGTGGCTCAACAATACCGTCAATATCGATACCGGCGCAGTCTTCGGAGGGGCGCTTACCGCCCTCCGTTACCCCGAGCGTGAGTTCGTTTCTGTCCCTTCTGCACGTGAGTACTCCGTGCCGATACGCCCCCTAAATCCTGTCGTGCCCCAAGCTCGCTCGTCGCAACAGGTCCTCGACGATGTTCTTGATCTTGCGGATGTCACGGGCAAGCGCATCGTTGAAACGCGGCTGCATCGCAACATCACCATCCGTGAAGAAAACTCCATCGCTGCGCTTGAGGTGATGAGTCGCTTCGCAACGGATCCGCATTGGCTGATTTATCTTCCGCCGACCATGTCCCCGAGCGAATCCTCAACGCGCGAGCACTATCTCGAATATCCTTCGGAGGCTTTTGACTACTTCCGCAAGAACGGCGTCTCTCGTGTTGTCTGCGAAGAAAAGCACTTGGGTTCCCGCGCGGTCGTCGTCGTGTGCAAAGACGCGAGCATAGCTCGCGAGCGCTTCGGCGCGGTCGACGGTCGAGCGGGTGTCTGCTACACGCGAACGGGTAGACCGTTCTTCTCCGATCCTGCCGAAGAAGCTGCACTGGTTGAACGTGTTTCCCGAGCAGTAACGGAAGCCTCCTTATGGGACGAGTTCAAAACCGGCTGGTTCTGTTTCGACTGTGAGCTGATGCCTTGGTCGGCCAAGGCTCGCGAGCTATTGCAACGGCAATACGCTCCCGTTGGTGCCGCAGGCGTGGCATCTTTGCAAGCGGTAGTGGACGCACTCCGTAAGAGTCAATCTGCAGCGCATCTATTGGTAGTCTACGAAGAACGTCTCGAGAACCTGAAGGCCTATCGCGCGGCATATCGGCGCTATTGCTGGCCTGTCGCCACTCTCGCGGACTACAAACTCGCACCATTCCACTTGCTAGCTTCCGAAGGTAAAGTGCACAGCGCACAAACCAACCGATGGCACATGGAAACACTTCACAGGCTTGCTGCGGTTGACCCCGAATTCATCGTCGCCACGCGCTACATCGAGCTTGATATAAACGACGAAGCTGAAGTCAACGCTGCATGTCGCTGGTGGGAAGATCTTACTGGTGCAGGGGGAGAGGGTATGGTGGTGAAGCCTCTGGACTTTATTGCACAAGGCCCCAAGGGCTTCGTCCAGCCCGCATTGAAATGTCGCGGTCGCGAGTATCTGCGGATCATTTACGGTCCCTAGTACACCGCTTCAGATCAACTTCCCCGCTTGCGCAAACGCGCTGTTTCAGGCAAGAGGTCTCTTGCTTTCCGTGAGTTCGCTCTGGGCCTCGAAGCCCTCGAGCGTTTCGTCGCCCGTGAACCCTTGCGGCGTATCCACGAATGCGTCTTCGGCGTCCTCGCGCTCGAAAGCGAGCCCATCGACCCACGACTCTAGTTTTAGGCGCGAGGAGTGCACCACAATCAGAGTCATGAAGAAACTCCTCTTCGCGACCCTGCTGGCCTTCTCTCTCCATGGCGCAATTCCCGAAGCGACCCGTACGGAGATCGATAATCTGACCAAAGCCAAGGGCACCTATACCGCCTCCGAAGACGTCTACCGAGTCGCTTTCCCGCGCATCGATGTCAAGGTGAATGTCGATGGTCGCCCTCTCCATCCTTTCCTCGGCGTTACATCCTGGGCCGCCTTCACTCCCGCTTCTGATGGAGCCCTGATGGTCATGGGTGACCTCGTCCTGTTTGAAGACGAAGTCAACGCGGCCATGTCCGCCGCGCTGGATGCCGGTCTCGAAGTCACCGCCCTTCACAATCACTTCTTCCACGATTCTCCTCGCGTAATGTTCATGCACATTGGCGGACATGGTCCCGCCTCGAAGCTCGCTTCGGGAGTTCGCGCCGCTCTCGACGCCGTGCAGGCGATCCGCAAGACCCTCCCCCAGCCTGCCTCTCAGTTCCCCGGCCCTGCAATTCCTCCAACCGACTCGATCGACGCAACTGCCCTCGACTCCATCTTCGGCATGAAGGGCCAAACCAACTCAGGCATGTACAAGCTAGCCATCGGCCGTGACGCCACCATGCACGGCAAAACGGTCAACAACCAGATGGGCGTCAACACCTGGGCCGCCTTCGCCGGCTCTATGGATGCCGCCACTGTGGATGGCGATTTCGCCATGACCGTCTCCGAACTCCAGGGTGTTCTCAAGGTCCTGCGCCGCGCCGACATCAACATCGTCGCCATCCACAATCACATGACTCACGAGCAGCCTCAATACGTCTTCCTCCACTATTGGGGCAAAGGCAACGCCACGGCTCTCGCAAAGTCCCTCAGATCCGCACTCGACGCCCAAAACCTCCGGCACGTACAGAACTTCGAACCCACCAAAAACATTGTCTTCGTCTGCGAACACGGTGCCGCAAAGAGCGTCATCGCAGCCACGTATTTCAGCCAACTCGCCGCTGCCCGCGGGCTCACCGTTCGCGCCATATCCCGTGGCACCAGCCCTGATCCCGAAATCGGTACCTCCACACGCAACGGCCTCATCGCCGACGGCTTCCCCGCACCTGCCATGAAACCCACGCTCCTTTCCCCCGAAGAAGCCCGTAGCGCGCTGCACCTCATCACTCTGGCCGCCCCGCTCCCAGCTTCTTTTTCCGGCATCCCCACCATCGAATGGAACGACAAACTCAACGTCAGCTCAAACTACCCTCAAGCTCGCGATGTCATCCGAGCCCATGTTGAGGGACTCATCAATACCCTCGCCGCCAAACATCCTCACTAAACAAGGGCGAGCGTCGATCACCCACTCGTGTTGAGCGAACCAGCCGGGCTCATCGTGAAGCATCTTCACTTTGCCCCACGGATCAACTCAGCAAAGTCACAGTGCTGAAATTCCCGTCGCTCTTGGCGATCCACCAGATCCTTTTTCCTCTCCCGGTTCGGGAGGCAGGCAGGAGCCTCAATTCGACTACAAGGATGGAAAACAGCTGATCTGCGCAGGCACTATTGGAGCTAAGGATCAGAACAAAGCTGCCATCGATGGCGTTAGCCGAGATTCTCAAGCAACGAGAACGGAAAGAGAAGAAAGTACTGCCGCCCAGACTGGTCGTCGCACAGCAAAACTCTAACGCGAGAACAACATCTCTCTATATGACTCGATTGCTCACGAGTGCAAAATGCCGAATCGCGGCCCCTCACCGCTGCCCCAGCCGCTCCCGCATCGCCCACTCCACGCTCGCAAGCCACCCCACATACATTCCCTCAAACACAATCGTCCCCAAGCCGATCACCGTCGCTTGCCCAGCCAGTTGCCACGCCGCCACCGCGCAAACCACCATCCAACTCGCATTCGCCACCGCGAGCAATCCCACCATCCAGGCCGGCCTGCCCTTCCACATCGCTAGCGAAAACGAAAAGCACGCATACGCAAGATTCACCATCCCATTTCTCACCACCAGCGATTGCGGAATCCCATACAGCCCGCTCAGCCAACCGGATAACAACAGCAAGTAGCAACCCACAATCGCCCCACTCAGGCAATCAATCCACAAAACATTTTTGGCCATCTTTGGAGCTGCAAGCATGCTCTTCCCATTGAACCAATTCTCGCTGGCAGTGCAGGATTCAGTCTGGCATCTCGTCAGGATGCCCCCGAAGATCATTGGGTAAGGACAGAAATGCGAACCAGCGTGGGTGCCTTTCGATCTGCATCATTTTGGGATGGCCCATGCGCCAGATGCTGTCTTTCAACGAAATCTTGGCTGATCCATGGCCCAGGACGGGCGGGAGCCCATCGCACAAGATAGAGTGCGAATCAGTCCTCCGCATTGCGCTCAAAATTCAACGCCGAGTTAGGCCGCAGGCCCCTGAACCAAAGCCCACAATGTAAGGCCACCAAGAATGAGCGAAGCAAGTCCAAGAGAGGGTAGGAAGCGAAGTGCTTCAGGTACCGCCTGACGAGCGAACCGTTGATGCCATTGCCACGGGATGCAAAGCAGCCCGGCGGTGGTGGCGACAAGTGCCCAGCCGAAAATCCTAAAGGCTTCGGGCCACAGTGCGCGGGGTGCGGCAATCAGGAAAGCGCCGCCCACGAGGAAACGAATTGCAAGCTCTGCATAATGCTTCAATGGCGACCCGGCAAATCCGAGAAGAAACCGCCCGGCATGATCCGGCATCACCAGACACGAGATACCCAACACAGCAAAGAAAATGCCGCATGTCGCTATGACGCCGAGAGAAAAGGCTTCGATCAGGATTGTTTCTCTATTGAAATTCGAACTCCTGCTTCTTTGGATTTCGCCAGGCGCGATCCCTACCAAACGGCAACCGGTCTTACAAATCCCGAGCACCGCCCCAAAGCACTTTTTCACAGGCTGGCGGATCAGTTGACCTCGCCTCTCCGTATTTTCACCATGGCATGAAGCAAAATTGCACGCCGCCGACCGTTCGCCTCCAGCACCCAACAGCGCTATCCCGCTTAATTTCACGCTTTAGCTGTAGTTCTGCCCGCTACAAGCCTCTCCAACATTTACTAGAAGCCCCTACGCATCCACTTTCGGGCTGGGAGCACATTCGCCCCAGCTCTCCCGACACCAGAATCAATTCACCATTCCGTGGTCAGGCATTGACAACCCGCTGCTAATCGTCATACTCTACGCCTTATCGTTGTCAGGCCCTGCATGCCTCCCGCTCCCTGCCGGAGTAGTTCAAATTAATGAGGTCTCGCGTGCGCCCAATCATCGCCCTTCTCATCGCAGCATCCCTGCTCCCCGCACAATCGGAGCTCCCGCCCGTCGCCAAGCTCCTCATTGATCTCATTCGCATCAATACGTCTAACCCGCCCGGTAACGAAGACCAGATCGGCCAGTTCCTCTCGCCCATCTTCAAAGAAGCCGGCTTTGAAATCGACATCATCCAGACGCCTCAAAAAGGCAAGTCCCACTTCATCGCCCGCCTTCGCGGCAATGGCAAGAAGAAACCGATCCTTCTGGCTGGCCATGCCGATGTGGTTGGTGTCGAACGTGAAAAATGGACCGTGGATCCCTTCACCGGCGTCGTCAAGGACGGCTACATCATCGGTCGCGGCGCCATCGACGTCAAAGGCGGCCTCGCTGTCTTCGCCCAAGCTGTGCTCGACATTGCCCGCAGCAAAGTCGAACTCGATCGCGACATCATCCTCCTCTCAGAAGCCGACGAAGAAGGCGGCCTCTACAACACTGGCTGGCTCGCCGAGCGCCACTGGGACAAAATCGATTGCGAGTTCTCCCTCAATGAAGGCGGCTGGATCGTTAAAAACGACAACTCGAACAAGGTCAAATACGTCTCGATTTCGACGGCAGACAAAGCCGCTCTGAACATCCTGATCCGCGCCAAAGGCACCTCTACCCACAGTTCCATGCCTCTGGCTGATAACGCCATCTTCCGGCTCTCTCGCGCCCTCGCCAAACTCGGCGCCTACGATACCAAGCCCAAGCTCAACGACTCGACAAAGAAGTTCTTCCTCACCCTCGGCGAAGTCTCCGAGGAACCCCTTAAAACCCACTTCAAGAATCTCGTCACCTCCATTGACCCAGAGAAGGTCAAAGCCGCCGATAAGGCCATCAGCCAGAACACCCTGCTTCACTCGATCATGCGCAACACGATCGCGCCCGTCTTTCTCAACGCTGGCTTCCGCGGCAATGTTATCCCCGGCTCCGCCGATGCCACCATCAATTTCCGCACCATCCCCGGCACCACTGCCGGTGAGCTGATCGACGAACTCCAAACCGTCATCAACGACCCCATGGTTGAAGTTCTCGAGGCGCCCATGCGCCTCTCCTCTGCTCCCTTGACTCCCGAGCAAGAGAAAGCGATGGCCACCGCCGCGGCGCGCCGCGCCAAGCCCATCCCGGAGTCCCCGTTAACCACTGAGCTCTATCAAGCCCTGGCCAAGCACGCCAAACTCACCTATCCAGAGGCCCTCGTCACGCCCTACCTCTTTCAAGCCGGTACCGACGCCTACGCCTGGCGTTCTCGCGGTGTCCCCGTTTACGGAATCTATCCGTATCCGATCACTGCCGAAGACCTCACGCGTATGCACGGCAACGACGAAAGAGTCCCAATTGAATCGCTCGTCTCGGGGCTGAAGATGATTACCAATCTTCTCCTCGACGTCGCTGCCAAAAAGTAGGAGTTCTTACCCCAAATGAATAGCCTCAAGCTCGCCCTCCTCGCGGGGGCGCTCAGCCTATCTTTATCCGCCCAGCAGACCGCCATCTCGGGCACAGTCGCCGATCCATCCGGTGCCGTCATTGCGAACGCAGCCGTACGCCTCATCCCTACCAGCGGCGGTGCGGTTGCTGCCACGGTCACCACGCCCAGCGGCACTTACTCCTTCCCGAGTCTGCAGGCCACCACCTACAAGGTCCGCGTTGAAGTGCCTGGATTCACGCCCGCAGAACGCACAGTCAACCTGCTCGTCGGTCAATCCGCCACTGCTGATTTCGCCCTCAAACCAGCTGCTTCCACCACCACCATCGAAGTCAAGGAGGATGTTGTCGAAATTGACGTCAACTCCTCCCAGGTCGGTGGCAACGTCGACCCCGGCCGCATGAAGAACACGCCACTCAATGGTCGCAACTGGATGGAGCTGAGTTTGCTCGTCCCAGGCGTTACTGTCAATGCCGTCTCCACTGTCCCGCTTGGCAACGGCAGCCAGGGCCGCTTCCAGATCAATGTCGATGGCCAGCAGGTGACGCAGAACGCCGTCGGCACCGGCTTCGGCCAGCCCCAGTTCTCCCGCGAAGCCATGGCCCAATTCCAGGTCATCACCAATCGCTTCGATGCCACCCTCGGCCGCTCCTCCCAAATCCAGATCAACGCTCAAACCAAGTCGGGCACCAACTCCCTCCACGGCTCCGCCTACGGCTACTTCCGCTCTGATCGCTTCAATGCCGCCGACCCCATTGCCCAGCGCGTCCTCCCCTTCAAGAATCAGCAATTCGGTGCCACCATTGGCGGCGCCATCATCAAGGACAAACTCTTCTTCTTCGGTGCCTACGAGGGCGAGCGCCAACCTTCAACGGTGGTTCTCACTCCCCTCGGCTTCACCGGCCAGCGCTTCGAGTTCCAGAACGACTTCCAAACCAACACGTACCTCTCCCGCATCGACTTCCAGCAAAGTGCCTCAAAACGCCTCTCCCTCCGCTTCAATAAATCGGAATGGCGCAACCCCTTTGGTAACGTCACCGGCACCTCCCACCCCTCCCAGGCCGCCCGTCAAACCCGCGACAACTGGTCCTTCTTCGTCAACTACAACTGGACCATGTCCCCCACGCTCGTCTCTGAAATCAAATACGGTTTCAACAAGTTCAATTGGTCCAACTCGCCCTATGTCGAGTTCATGGAGATTCGCATCCCCGGTGCTGCCACCATCGGCGGCCCCTTCAACTTCCCCCAGATCTTCGATCAGAAAACACACCAGATCCGCAACGACCTCTACTGGATGAAGGGGTCTCACTCCGTCAAGTTCGGCGGGGAATACTTGAGCAACAACCACACCGGCCTCTTTCAGCAGAACATCCGTGGGCAGGCCAACCCGCTCTCCGCCGCCCCAGCCAATCTCACAGCCCAGGTCCCCACCTGGAACGATCCCAAAACCTGGAATCTCGGTGCCTTCTCCGCCCTCACCAATAGCTACGTCCAGGGCTTCGGCAACTTCGACATCGACATCCCGCGCAACGTCATGGGCTTCTGGGTTCAAGACGATTGGAAGATGGCAAAGAAACTCACTGTCAATCTCGGCGTGCGTTACGACAACGACATCGGCATCTGGTCCACCCCCACCCTGCGCTCCAACGTCGTTCTCTCCCGTGGTGGGCGCAATCTCAATTTCGCTCCGCGCCTCGGCTTTGCCTACGATCTCAAGGGTGATCGCAAAACCGTCCTCCGCGGCGGCACCGGCCTCTACTTCGCCGACATCCAGGCCAATCAAGTCATCAACCAGTCCATCTTCAACGGTGAAAAATCCATCCAGGCCAGCGTGAACCGCACCGCCACTGTCTCCATCAATCTCGCCAATCCCTTCGGCGGCATCAGCGGTGAAGACTTTGTTTCCGGCAGAGCCCCCACTCCGATCCAGAACATCCAGGTTCTCGATCGCGATGCGCGCACTCCCTTCTCCTTCCAATCTTCCATCGGTTTCGAACACCAGTTCCGCGGCAATTGGACCGTCTCTGGTGACTTCGTCTTTTGGCGCGTCTATCACGAATGGGTCCGTCAGGATCGAAACCTCTTCTTCAACCCCGCCACCGGCTTCCAGGCCGTCCCTGCCGTTGCTGGCCGACCGGATCGCCGCTTCGGACAGATCCTCAACTTCACCACTCCCGCTGCTTCCGGTGCCATTTACAAGGGCGGCCAATTCGAGGTCACACGCCGCTTCGGCAATCGCTTCCAGGTCGGCACTTCCTACACGCTCGCCAAGCTGAAAGACTCCACCGACGGCGCCTTCAACTACGTCAACAATCAGTTCAACCAATCCGACGAGTGGGCTCGCTCCCTTGATGACCAACGCCACACGCTCAACTTCGATGGCAGCCTCACTCTGCCCTGGGGCCTCTCCTCGAGCCTCTTCTATCACTTTGGCTCCGGCAATGCGTTCCGTTCCCTCAGCCCTACCAATCCCTTTGCCTACGTTGGAACCAACAACCGGACGTTCCTGTCCACCGCCAACGTCTTTATCGACCGCAAGTTCATCACTCCCTCCATCGCCCCTGGTTTCAGCGACGTCAAGCGCAACTCCATCAGTGGCTTCGCCATCAACCGCCTCGACTGGCGATTGAACAAAGCATTCAAGATCAAAGAGCGTTTCAACGCCACCGGCATCTTCGAGGTCTTCAACGTCCTCAACGCTCAGAACTACGGTGTCTACAACACCAACATTGGCATCGCCAGCTTCGGCCGGCCCGCCTTCAACTCAAATCTCGCCTACGCCGCCCGCATGCTTCAGTTTGCGGCCCGGCTCGACTTCTAAATCATGACTGCGCTCTACGGGCTCCTCCTCCTCGCCGCCGCGCCAGATCTCTGGCTCAAACGCGTCGAGCCCGTAATGTCGAACGATGAGCGCACTCTTTACTCCTCCCTGACAGACGAGAAAGCCCGCGAGGTCTTCCGGACGGGCTTCTGGTCCTCGAAATCCATCACCGAAACCGAATACTTCGAACGAATCCAGTTCATCGACGCCAAATTCGGATCGACCCAACCTGGCTCTGGCGCAAATACCGACCAGGGCCGCATCTACCTTTCTCTCGGAGCACCCAACTCGATCAGCCGACTCCCCTCCAGCCGCATCTTCCAGCCCACCGAGATCTGGGCCTATGACCGCTACCGCTTTCTCTTCTTCGGCGACCGCATGAAGCTCTATTCGCCGCAGATCCACACCATCCGCGCCCTCATCATCCCCAACGCTGGCACACGCGGTCTCTTTCCCGTCAACGACGTCATCACCGAAACCGACGTCAGAGAACGCCTCAACCTCACCCCCGCCGAACAAGATGTCGTCGAAGCCGCAATGGCCGTCGGCCGTGGCATCAGGGGCAGCGGCAATTCTGAAGTTCTGTACCTTGCCTCAAGCCCCCGCGAAATGCTCTCCCGCGCCCGCTCCGGGGCGGCCTCCTCTCGAATCCGCTTCGAAGGCGAAAGACCGAAGATCGAAACCAAACAGTTCGCCACCCCCAACAAGATCCCTGCCCTCGACCTCACCTTCACCGGCTCGGCCCGCAACTCCATTTCGGTTGAAATTCGAGACCTGGAAGCCTTTACAAATCCTTTGAACTTCGACTCCACCAAGCCTTTTACTTATACTCAGCGCGTCTACTTGTTGCCCGGCGAATACACCATCCTCGTCGAAGTCGACGGCTTCCGCACTGGCTATGTCGTTAACGTCGCCAAGCTCTCCCCCACCGACCCTCCCGCCGACCCCCATTATCCCGGCGCCGACTGGGCTTCCATCGGCAAGCAGTATCTTATGTTCGGCGATACCTCTCGCGCCCAAACCTGCTTTAAGAGGGCCCTCGTCGCCGCCCGTTCGGTAGACGCCCTCGTCGGCACCGCACGCCTCACAAAAGATCTCGACCAAGCCCGCAATCTCCTCACAGAAGCCCTCGCCATCCAGCCCAACCACTTCGAAGCGCTACTCACTCTCGCCGCCATCACCGCCGAGTTCCAGGATTACCCCCTGGCCCGCAGCTACTACCAGCGAGCCCTCACCATTCGCCCTTCACCCGCAATTGAAGAGGCCATCCGCCAACTCAAAAACTAAGGAACTCTCCCCGTCGTTAAGGTGTCGAAACAGACGAAAGGCGGTGGATATGGCAATGGGTAACTCAACGCAGGAGATCAACATGACTCCTCTCATTGATGTGCTTTTGGTCCTTCTCGTTATCTTTATGGTGATCACCCCCATCACCCCTAAGGGCCTTGAAGCGAAAATGCCACAAGACTCTCTTGCCGTGGTCGCGGAGCGGGATCAGGCAGTGGTCGTCAACGTCGCAAAGGACGGCTCGATTCATCTGAACCAGGAGCTGGTGTCGAAGGATAGGTTGCGGGATCGGCTCAGGGAAGTCCTTGGACGCCGTTCCGCCCGGGTTTGCTTTGTCACCGGGGCAAGCGAACTGGAGTATGAAGCAGTGGCCCAGGTGCTCGACATTGCACGCGACGAAGGGCTCAATCAGGTTGCTCTCATGAGAATGCTGAATTGACCCGCCCCAAGTTTGGGCGCTAAACTGGGCGATTGGCCGTCGCGTGGCCAAATTTCCCTAAAGACATGGAGTGGATGAAATCAAGTGGCTGAGGCAATGAAGCAAATTTTCACGTCGGAATCGGTGACCGAAGGCCACCCCGACAAAATGGCGGATCAAATTTCAGATGCCGTTCTCGATGCGGTTCTGAAAGACGATCCCATGGGCCGTGTGGCCTGCGAAGTGCTGGTTACGACCGGCCTTTGCGTCGTCGCTGGTGAAATCACCACCAAGACCTATATCGAAGTCCCTGACCTCGCTCGCGAAGTGATCAAGGATATCGGCTTCGACGATGCTGCCTACGGCTATGACGGCAACACCTGCGGCGTGCTGAACGTAATTCAGCGCCAGAGCCCCCATATTGCTATGGGTGTTGACACCGGTGGTGCTGGCGACCAAGGCCTCATGTTCGGCTATGCCTGCGATGAAACCCCTGAACTGATGCCCCTGCCGATTCAAATGTCCCATGAACTGGTCCGCAAGCTCAGCGAAGTGCGCCGCGCCAAGGGTCTGCCCTATCTCCGCCCCGATGGCAAGAGCCAAGTGAGTGTTGAGTACGCCGACGGCAAGCCCGTCCGCATCGATGCGGTCGTGATCTCCACCCAGCATGGCGATGACGTCTCCACCGAGCAGCTCCGCGCCGAAGTCCGCAAGCACATCATCGACCCCGTTCTTCCTCAGAACATGGTTGACGAAAACACCAAGTACCACATCAACCCCACAGGCCGCTTTGTAATCGGCGGCCCCAACGGCGATACCGGCCTCACCGGTCGCAAGATCATCGTCGACACCTATGGCGGCATGGGCCGTCACGGCGGCGGTGCCTTCTCCGGTAAGGACCCGACAAAGGTCGACCGCTCGGCCTGCTACATGGCCCGCTACATTGCCAAGAACATCGTCGCCGCTGGCCTCGCCAGCCGTTGCGAAGTGCAGCTCGCCTATGCCATCGGAGTTGCCGAGCCGGTCAGCGTCCGCGTGGATGCGTTCGAAACCAGCTCTGTGTCGCCCGAAAAGCTCACCGAGATCGTCCGCGCCAACTTCAAGCTGACGCCGAAAGGCATCATCGAAACCCTCGACCTGCGTCGGCCGATCTATCGAGCCACCGCAGCGTTCGGCCACTTCGGCCGCACCGAGGCCACCTTTAGCTGGGAGCGCACCGACAAGGCTGCCGCCCTCAAAGCTGCATTGTAGTCAAGTAGAGAAAAACGGGGGGCGATGCACCTATTGGTCGGCATCGCCCTTTTATTTTGAAATTCAGAAAAGGCAAATAGGTTATGGCATTGATCGAAGGTTGCCGGCATGAGCTGGAAGTAACTGTGAATGTGCTCGAGATCGCTGAAGCGACTGAGCGGGTGCTGGGCCGAATCCAGGCTAAGGCCCATCTGCCGGGATTCCGTCCGGGTAAGGCGCCGCTGAGCGTGATCCGGAGCCGGTTTCAAAATGAGATTCAGCAGGATGTACTTGAAGAAGTAATTCCCAAAGCCCTCAACACACGCTTTGAGGCCGAACGCCTGCAGGTCGTGGGGCAGCCCAATATTGTCGACCTGAAGTTCGAGCCTAACCAGCCGCTCGTCTTCAAGGCGCAGTTCGATGTGCACCCCGAATTTGACCTCGGCGAATACAAGGGTCTTGAGGTGGAATACGAAGATCCGGAAGTCGCTGAAAAAGACGTTGAAGATCGCGTCGAGCAACTCCGTGAGTCCAAGGCCGAATACATCAACATCGACCCTCGTCCCGCCGAAAGCGGTGACTATGTTGTGGTTGGCCTTGAGAGCGGTGATGGCCTCGAAGGTGAGCCCATTAAGAACCCCGAAATGATGCTCCAGCTGGGCGACCCCGACGCGCTGCCCGCCTTTAGCGAAGGTATCGTCGGCATGACCCCTGGTGACACCAAGGACATCGCCGTTGAGTATCCCGAAGATTACGGCCAGGAGCGCCTGTCCGGCAAGAAGGTCACCTTCGATGTCGAACTGAAGTTCATCCGCCGCAAGGAACTGCCGATGCTCGATGATGAATTTGCCCAATCCATGGGTGACTTCCGCACGATCGACGAGTTCAAAGAGCAGGTTCGCACCTCGATCGTTGCCGAACGCCAGTACCGCGCACAGGAAGAAGCCAAGAGCAAGCTGATCGAGAAGCTCGCCGACAATCATTCGTTTGCTGTCCCGGAAACCTATGTCGAACGGCAGCTTCAGATGCAGCTCGAAAATTACGCGCGCAGCCTCCAGATGCAGGGTATCGACCCGCGCCAGTTGAACTTCGATATGAACAAGTTCCGCGAGAGCCAGAAGGACCGCGCCACCCGCGACGTCCGCGCCACCTTGCTGCTCGACCGTATTGCTGAAGTTGAAGCCGTTGCCGTCCAGCAGGATGAAGTGGATCGCGAAGTGCAACGCCTCGCCCGTTCCCAGCGTGAACCCGTCGCTGCTGTGCGTGTGAAGCTCGAGAAGGATGGCGGCCTCGACCGCATCGCCAATCGCATCCGCACCGACAAAGCGATAGCATTGCTATTTGAGCAGGCCCGCAAGGTGACCCCCGCTCCCAAGACTGAAACCGAACCCGCTGAATAGGAGAGCTCCATGTCTGACGCCATTTCACGAAGAAACCTGCTGAAGGCCACCGCCGCGGCCGCTGCCGTCGCGCCGTCCAGCGCCCAGAACAACCGTCTCAAGGTCGGCTGGATCGCCACCGGCATGCGCGGTGCCCACGTCATGAACCAGATGTTCCTTTTGTCGAAAGACATGGTGGAAGTGACCCACGTCTGCGACACCTACAAGGGCAATCTGGCCAAGGGCAAGGATATTGTTCAAACCAATGGCAAGAACACGCCCAAGACTTCGGTCGACTACCGTGACGTCATCAACGACCCCAACGTCGACGTAGTCTTCATCTGCTCCCCCGAGCATCTCCATCACCCGATGGCGATGGCCGCGCTAAAGGCCAAGAAGCACATTTATCTCGAGAAGCCGATCGGCCACACCATCGAGGAAGGCGCCGAGATCGTGGCGCTGGCCGAAAAGATGGGCACCGTCGTCCAGATCGGCACGCAGAACCGCTCGAACAAGCTCTACATCCAGGCCAAGAAGATGGTCGAAGACGGCTACATCGGCGAAGTGCACTACACCCGCGCTTTCTGGTATCGCAACTTCGATCAGACGGTGGACCCGGCCAAGGGCGTGCCGGCCGCCTGGCGCTACATCATCCCGGGCGACGCTTCAGCCGAGACTGCGGATTGGAAGCGCTTCCTCGAGTCGGCAGAAAAGAAAAACATCCCGTTCTCCAAGGAACGCTACTTCCAGTGGCGCAACTACTGGGATTACTCCGGCGGCATCTCAACCGACCTTTTGGTCCACCAGACCGACATCTCGAATTTTGTCGTGGGTGGCATGATCAAAACCGAATTGCCCACCTCCTGTATGGCCTCGGGCGGTATCTATCAGTGGGGCGGCAAGGACGACCGTGAAGTCCCCGATACGCTGAGCGCTCTGTACGACTATCCGAACAAGTTCCACTTGAACTATTCGTGCTTCTTTGGCAACGACCAATGGGGCTACGGAGAAGAGTTCATGGGCCAGAAGGGCACCATCGAAGTGAAGGACCGCCAGAACCTGTTCTTCACTCCCCAACCCAAGTTCATCCGCAACGTGAAGCCGTTCTCCGACAAGCCTGCAGTCTCGATGAACTACCTGAAGGACTTCAACCAGCCCGATTCGACAGCCGACCACGTCAAGAACTTCCTAATGGCGGTGCTCGGCAAGGAAAAGGCAATTGCGCCAGCCCGCGCCGGCCAGATTGCCGCGATCCCGGGTCACATGGCGACGCAGAGCTACCGGGCGAAGAAGGCCGTCTTCTGGGATGCGAAGCTTAACAAGCTCAAGATCGGCTAGCCTCGGGCTCGCATTGATCGCAGTTCTCTTCGGGGGCTGCCGCCGGCAAGCTGTTGCGCCGGCGGCAGCCCCCGGTGCCATTGTGCAGGCTCGAACCTTCGTGGATCTGGCTATCGGCTGGCGGCTCACTGTAATCGCCCCAATCGGAGAAGCGGGCAATTTGAACAATGCGCAGACGAATGGTCTGAATGTAACGATCCATCTCGATCCGCAAAAGAAATTCGGTTTTGAGCGGACGGAGTATGCGGTCACCGATAAAGGCTTGGTCTGGCAAAAGTCGACGCGGACGCTCGAAGGAAAGGAAGAATCTGCGAGCAGCCCGATGGTGCCGCTGTTCGAGAAGTCTCAAAGGAAGCAGGTTCTGCGGCTGCTCTTTCTGACTCGCGCAAGCGACCAGAATTACAACACAGCCCTGTTATCGGCTCGCGACCTCAAAGCGCTGGATCAACTGATGACGGTAGTTCGCGCGAACCCCGACAATGCCTGTAATGCCCCAACCTGCACTTGGATGCCCCCAAGAATAGCCGCTCGGCCGGAAAAGCCAGGCCCGAACGGCTTCGTGCCCGTGCTCTAGGAACTTGTTGAAAAACTCCCAGCGGCACCTGTGACGCGGGAGCATTTTCGAGCATCTATGTTGTATGCGCGGAAACGACCAGAACCAGGCATCGCTGATCAGCTACGTGAGTCTTGAAGACCGGATAGCGCCGGAGCATCCGCTGCGCAAGGTGCGGGCGCTGGTGGAC